>JAHEKN010000107.1 GCA_024638305.1 Gemmatimonadota bacterium
GTGGAGTACGAGGCCCCAGGCGATCTCGTGTTCCGACGCGGTGGGAACGAGTACCGGCTCATCGCCACCGCAGGCGCCAACAGCTCGTCGTTCTTCATCATGATGTGGGACCAGACGGCGGGCTCCGAGACGTACGAAGGGATGCGCTACATGCGCGTGACGTTCCCCGACGACGCGGCCTGGACTCTCGATCAGGAAGGGTGGACGGTCATCGACTTCAACCGGGCGTACAATCCGCCATGCGTGTTCACCCCTCACTCGGTGTGCGCGCTTCCGCCCCGGGAGAACTATCTCGGTCTGGCCGTGACCGCTGGAGAGAAGAAGCCGGCCAACCACTAGCAGGATCCAGCGGTCACACGGTGGCCAGCGCCCCCTCCATGTTGTCCAGGGCGCGCTCGATCAGCCGACGGGACGTGGCCAGGTTCATCCGCATGTGGCGTTCCCCACCGGTGCCATAATCGGAGCCGGGGTTGAGGAACACGCCCGCGTTCTCGGCCAGCCAGCGTTGCACGACCTGGGTCGCGGTGACGGTCGCCACTGACGTCGTGCTCTCCTGAGCGGCCGTCTGGACGGCCCTGGTGCGGTCGATCAGGCCGCCCACGTCCAGCCAGGCCAGGAAAGTGCCCTCGGCCTTGGTGTATTCGATCAGGGGAAGCCGCTCGCGGACGTAGGCCTCGGCGAAGTCGTGATTCCCGTCGATGTAGTCGAGGAGCTCGTCCAGCCAGGCCTCGCCTTCCCGGAGCGCGGCACGGTTGGCAAAGACCCCGAGCGTCGGAACCGTCGACCGCGAATTGGCCTGCACGCGCTCGCGATAGTCGCGATTGGTCGAGAAGTACCAGGCCACCTTCATGGAGGCCAGGTTGAACGACTTGCTCGAGGACTTGAAGGTCAAGCTGTTGTTCACGATGTCCCGGTCGGGGAGACTGGCAAACGGCGTGTAGGTCTCACCCCGGTTGACGAAGTCGCAGTGGATCTCGTCAGCGAGCACGGGCACCCGGTGACGGAGGCAAATCTCGCCCATACGCAGCAGATCCTCTTCCGACCAGCAGTTCCCGGTGGGATTCTGCGGGTTACAGAGGATGAACGCGTTCGATCGCTGGGCCCGGAGCTCGAAATCGTCCCAGTCGATCGAATACCGCCCGTCCACCAGAATCATCGGACTGTCTTCGGGGATGGTGCGGGTAAAGCGCAGGTCCGTATAGAAGCCGTTGTATGTGGGGGTGTTCATCAGGACGCGGCTTCCGGGTGGAGCAAACGTCTGGAGGGCCGCGATGACCGCCGTGTGGACGCCGTTGGTCCAAACCAGGCCGTCGGGATCGATGTCGAGTCCGTATCGTCGCTGGTTCCACTCGACCACGTCCTCGTTGAACTCACTGCTGCGGTGCAGGTACCCCCAGTTCTCGTGGGCAAAGCGCTCTGCCAGGGCCTTGGTGACGCACGGGGCGGCCCTGAAGTCGTGATCCGCGATGCCCATGCCGACCTCGACGCCGGGTCCGAACCGCTCGATCGCGCGGTCCCACTTGATGCAGGAGCTGCCCCGCCGATCGTAGATTTCGTCGAAGTCGAACTCCTGTCGGCCGAACGGCGAGAGCACCGAGGTGCTTCCCGGAGCGAGCGCGTCGAGGCGGCCGACCTCCTCGCCGAAGGCAGTCCTGGCTCCCACGGCTCCCAGGAGCGCAGCGCCCCCGGCGCCTCTCAGGAATGACCGACGGTTGAGATTGCCGATTCGCGACATGGTCCCGGCCTCCTCGTGTTGCGTGCGGATCGCGTGAGGAGCGGCGGCTCTGCTGGTCAGGGAGCCGCGACTCCCGTCAATGTCGACTATGGCTCAACGTCCGACGACGGACGGTTTGGGCATTCCTACGCGCGTGAGGGTGCGGGATGGCGACGCGGCCCGCAAGCTGGGGCGGTAGCGAACGACCCCGCCGGGCTCCAGCGGTCCTGCTAGAACGCCAGCAGCTTGGTCGCCTTCAGCGTGATGAAGCGGTCGAGCACCCGGTTGGCCTCCGTGTCCCGCCGCTCCGTGAGAACCAGGTAAAGGTCCGAGAGCGGAGCATGGATCCAGCGGAACCGGAGGTTGGTCACGAACTCCTGCGTGGCCTCGTTGAACTGGACGAATGCGCTCGTCAGGAGCCGAGTGGAGAAGAAGACGTCCAGGTTGGCCCCGTACACGTCCGCGGTGGTCGTGGGGTGGTCCGGCAGATCGATCCGGTTGTGATTGGCGGAGAGACTCAAGAGCAGTTGGTGTCCCAGCCGCCCCAGCAGGCTTCCCCCGATAGACACGCGGTCCCCGCCGAAGTACCCACCCCCGCTGATGTTGAGACGTCCCGAGATGGGGCGTGCGCCGCTCAGTTGGTAGAACGCGGAGGCCTCTACGAAGTCGTAGTCACCCGGCCTCACGGTCGCGCCCCGCACGGTGAATGGGTCGTCCACGCGCTCGAATCCGTCGGTCACGCCGAGGCGAGCCATGCTTCCGTCCGTAAAGTCCGCGTCCAGTCCTGCGGTCAGGAGGCGGGTCACCAGGGAGCCCCCGAGGTCGGCGTAGTAATGGGCCTCGACATAGGGATTGAGCTCGAGAAGCAGGGGCCAATCCGGACGCGGGTGGACTCCGAAGGTGCCGTACCCGTGCTTGATGCCTCGCCTCCGCACGAATCCCGCACCCGGGTCGAAATCGTCGTCGAACTGCCGGTAGATGCCCAGGATCTCCCAGAACGGATCTCGCCATGCCGCCGAAATGCGCCCGGCAAACTCGCGATCGACCGCCGCGCCGTCGGGCGTGGTGCCCTCCGTGGCGGCCAGGTACGACTGGATGAGCAGGTATTCGTTGAACGCCTGTAGGTCGGCGTCCATACCGTAGCTTCGGTTGACGGCAGGGCCACCCGAGGTGGTTGATCGGTTGACGAAGATCCCACCCACCGTCAGCCCGGCGGCGGGCTCGGTCCGCAGCCGCGCCACCGTGAAGCTCTCCGGATCCAGGTCGCCATCGCGCCGGGTCCGCATGTTGAGGAGACCGACCGTAACGGGACCTGCGGTGCCGCTCACCCGTCCGCCAGCGAGAATCGGCAGTGGCGTACCGCCCGGCGTCAGTCCGATTCGGCGCGAGTGGAAGAGCGTGAAGTCGCGATCGCTCACCCCGGTGCGTTGCTGGAACTGGCCCTGATCGCCGAATTGGAACACCCCGGCGTTCTCCAGGAAGAACTCGCGCTTTTCCGGGAAAAACAGTGAAAACCTCGTCAGGTTGACCTGCTCCTGGTCCACCTCCACCTGGCTGAAGTCGGTGTTGACGGTCAGGTCGAGCGTCATGCCTGGAGTGATCCCGTACTTGAGGTCCAGCCCGGCGTCGACGTCGGTGCGCGCGCCGGCTTGGAGATCGCCCGAGGGCTCTGCGGTGAGGACGAACGGCTTGAGCGACAGGTTGCGGCCGGGTCGGATTCCGTCGAGTCCGAGGAGCGTCCCTGCGCGCGACATCACGTAGATCTGCCACTGGCGGTCCAGGGGCGCCCACGTGGCGTCCTCGTTCTTGCGGCGGATGCGACGCAGCAGGTTCATGCCCCACACCTGCTCCGAGCGGGACGCATCGAATCGGAGCTGCGACCAGGGGATGGCGATCTCGAGCGTCCAGCCCCGGTCGTGCACGCGAGTCTGGAGGTCGAAGGCCGCGTCCCAGGCGGCGTTGTTGATCCGCCCGTCGTCCGCGGTCTGTATGTCTCGGATCGCACCGCCGGGATTCACGAAGAACGCGAACGTGGTTTTGCCGTCCCGAAAGGGGTCGAAGGCGAATCCGAAGGCGTCTCCGTCCCGCGTGTTCGGGTCGCGCTGGAGCGTCGGGATGATGGCCTCGTATCCCGGCTGGTCCGACAGTTCCACACCCAGGTAGAGGTATTCGTCGTCGAAGAGGATACGGACCTCGGTGCGCTCGCTGGAGGGCATGCCCGCGAACGGCTTCTGTTGGAAGAACTCGTCGATTACGGGCGCGTCGCTCCAGGCGGCCTCGTCGAGGAAGCCGTCCACCCGGATCGGACTGCGGGCGCGCGCGGCGTACGCCACCGGCCGCGGGGCGCTGTCGAGATCGATGGGCAGCTGGGCTGCGGGCTCAGATCGCCCTTCTCCGGCCTGCGCAAAGGCGCTCGAGGGGAGCACACAGGTCGCGATCGCGGTGAGCGCGACCGCTGGGAGCAGTCGCGTGTGGCTGCGCGACCCGTGCGACGACGCACGCGAACGCTCGGCTGGATCCGGGACGGGCGGTCCGCGGCGGACATGCGGGTTCAAAGGGAACTCCCCACGGAATCGGGTCTTTGGTGCTCGTCCTCACCCGCGGGGGGCGGCGTCCCTGCCAGAGGCCGTCACAAACAGCGGACGTCCCTACACCACCAGGAGGTGCGAGGTGCCAGCCTCCGTCAGAACGATCCCTCTCGCACCTGGTCCCGGCTCTCCCTGCGGAGCTGCACCACCCTCTCGCCCTCGACGGACGTGTTTTCCGGGAGCGGCACCTCGCCCTTCTCCTGGCCCATCTGAAAGACCGACTTGAGCCCGGCCAGGGGTCCACCTCCGCCGAGCGCCGGTTCGCCCTCGTCGTACAGGTCGAACCAGGGGAGTCCGGCGCGGCTGTATTCCGCGGCCGTGGGCGGCGTGGTGGGAGGATCCTCGCGAGTAATGCTGCGCCACACCATGGAGTTGGCGATGTGCACGAAGCAGCGGCTCGAGCGCTCCTGGTCCCAATCGGAGAAGTCGAACTCGTCCGGGTAGATCTTCTGGTGCATTCGTCCGCCCGGAGAGAGCCCCATATCGGATACGGGCGTCGGTGATCTGAGCGCCATGTATGAAATGGCGTCTTCGTTGACCATCCCCATGAACCGCTCGCGCTTCCGGGGTGGAAACCGCCGCTCGTAGACGTCGGCCTTCATGGGATAAGCAATGAGCTGCAGGCCACCGTGCTCGGCGGTTCCGGTGATCTGCTCCTCGGCCGAGTAGCCGGCGCCGAGCGGCATGGCCACGAACTGTCGGATGACGCCCTCGGACACGCAGAAGCCGTCCAGCCACGGCTGTCCCGGGAGTACCAGGTAGTCCTGGTGCCGCTCCGACAGACCATCTGACCAGCTCTTGCCGGTCACCGCGTCGATCTTCCCGGCCGCCACCTTCAACGCGAAGGGGTAGGGCGCAAACACCCATTCTCCGTCGTGGTCGTCGAGCTGACCCCACAGGACGGTGCTGCCGAAGTTCAGCCAGAGCGCCTCGGACTGATACATGGGCAGCATCACCCCGCCGCGTAGGCGCCACGCATCGGACAGCCGCTCGGCGAAGTCGTCGACGTGCCGGAGCGGGAACTGTCCCAGGCCCGGAGGAAGCCCGTACGTCTTGTGGTCGTCCGGGATGCGCAGCGTACGCTGGAACCCGACCTCGGCGCGGGCACGCGGATGTACCTCCGGGAACGAGAACACCAGCGAGTCGTTCTTGAGTTCGATCATGTCGAAGCCCCCTTGCGATTCATCTACCAATCCCCGTCGCGCACCTCGCGCACCAGCCTGAGCACCGCCTGATCGGGCATGTCCCGGAGCTCGCGAATGAGCTCGGCAAACACTTCCGGCCGCCGGCGGATGACCTCCTTGAGGTCGCTCGACACCTTGCCCGCCATGGCCAGCAACACATCGGGGTCCAGGCCGAGCTCCCGAGCGATCCGCACGACCGTCGCCTCCGACGGCGGCGCCACTTCTCCACGCTCGACCTTGCTCAGGTACGAAGGCTGGACGCCCACGCGAGAGGCGAGCTTGCGGACCGAAAACGCCGGGTCCGTCAGCCGCAGGGTCTCGCGTCGCTCGCGAACGAAGCTGCCGAATTCATCCATCGGTGTGTACTGTATACGACATAGTACACAGTGTCAAGACCACAGATGCCCAGTGCCTCCGTGAACGGCCGTGAGTTCACGGGGTCCGCTCCGGTGACCCCTGCCTTTCTGAACGTTTGCGCGCGATCCTACGTATTGGTGGGCACCGGTCTCCCCGGAGAGACCGAAGCGACATCCCATTGGCGGGAGGAGCCAGTGCGTACTCACGTGAAGGTGCTCGGGTGGGTTCAGATCGCGTTCGGTGTCATGGAGCTCTTCGCCGCCGCGGCCCTGTTCGGATTCATGACGTTCTTCGGAATCTTCGGCGGCCTCGCTTCGGGAGAGCTCGCGCTGCCATTCCTGGGCCCGGCCGTGGGCGCGTTCGTCGGGACCATCATCGTGGTGACCGCCATCCCCAACCTGCTGGCGGGGTGGGGCCTTCTGAATCACCGGAGCTGGGCGCGGGTCCTGGCGATGGTCCTTGCCGTGCTGAACGGTCTCAAGTTCCCCTGGGGAACGGCGTTCGCCGTGTACACCATCTGGGTGCTGACGCAGGACGAGACGAAGGCCTTGTTCCGGGCCTGACCCCGGCCCGTCGGGCAGTGGGGCACGACCCCGGGGTGCGTGTCGTGCGAGCGCCGAGGCGCGCACGAGGGCCCCGTTACCGGTCCGGTGGTATAGTGATCGTCCGACCGTAGCTCTTGACCACCGACCCGGCGCGAGCCCGTGAACGACTCCTCGGCAAGACACTCGGCACGATCAAGCCTCCCCGTGGCGCTCGTCGCGGCACTGACCGCGGGCGGGTGTGCGACGGCACCGGCGGCGCAGGGGCCGGCTGCCCCATCGGCGGATCCCCTCGCCGTGCACTGGACCCGCACCGCCGCGGAGCACTCGGCCGTGTTCCTGCAGACATTCGCGCTCGCGGCGGAGCGCGTGCAGGAGATGGCCGCAGGGCTCGCCGAGGGGCGTTGGGCGGTGGTGCTCGACGGCGACGAGACGGTACTGGACAACTCGGAGTACCAGCGGCGCCGAGCGCGTGCCGGACTGGGATTCACGCTGGAGTCCTGGTTGGAATGGGTCCGGGAAGAGTCCGCACCGGCGCTGCCCGGCTCAGCGGGGTTCATCGACCGGGTGCGGGACCTGGGCGGGCGCGTGGTCATCGTTACCAATCGCGACGAAGAGGTCTGTGACCCGACGCGTCGCAACTTCGAGGCTCTACGCATCGAGGTGGATCTCGTCCTCTGTCGTGTGAACGGACAGAGCGAGAAGGACACTCGCTACCGAGCGGTCGAGGCCGGAAGCGCCGCCACGGGACTGCCGCCGCTCCGAATCGTCGCGTGGGTGGGCGACAACATCGAGGACTTCCCCGGAGGTAGTCAGGCGTGGAGGCAAAGCGGCCAGGCCGTCTTTCAGGAGTTCGGCAGCCGGTTCTTCGTTCTCCCCAACCCCATGTACGGGAGCTGGGAGCGAAATGCCCCGTCCGCCGCCGGAGGGCCTGGCCCCGGCTAGAAGCCGGTCCGCGCGAGCGCCAGGAGCTGCTCCGATCCTATCTCACCCACGAGCGCTTGCTCGACCGACGGGGTGGACCAGGTCACGAGCGGCGGGACCATGCCATCGGCGCCGGTGCCGCCGGCGCCTACCGCAGGCTCCCGCGGGCCCACGCCCTCCCTCGGAACGAGGTAATGAGAGATCCGCGTCCCGCCCATGCGGTATAGGATCATCGCGCCCCGACGGCCCTCGAGCAGGCAGATCTCGGCACCCTCGAGCTCGAGTCCGGCCGCAACGAGTGGCTGTAGAGGGAGCCCCAGCTCGCGTGTGAGCCACTGTCGGACCGTCGCCGGATCCGACGAGTGGATCTGCTCCTGGCCGACCGCGCGTCGAAGATAGTCTTCGACGAAGGCGGCGCCTGATGCGTCCACGCTGGCGATCGTCGTCGCCCGCGTGATGACGATCCCCGACGCCAGTGCCAGGACGCCCACAGTGGCGACGGCCCATCCGGCCCGCGCACGCTCACGGAGGGCACCTCCGATGCGGGCGACACGGGACTCGCGGGCAGGGAGGGGGTCCGCTTGCCCCGACCGCTCACGCGCGATGGCGTTGAACACCCGCTCCCGCAGCTCTCGCGGCGCCTTGGTCCCGCGGAGGCGGTCGTAGGCCGCGACCAGCACTTCGTCCTGAGCGAGGTAGTCCTGGCAAGCCGGGCAGCCCTCGACGTGCTTGCGCGCGTCCTCGACGCGTCCTCCGACGAGTTGTGGTCGACGAATCGGCCAGAGGGTCTCGCGGGCCTCCGCGCAGGTCATGACGGCCACGGTCTACGTAACCGAGCCGTTGGCGCCATCGGGGCGCCGGTCCGACCGCAGTATCTCGCGCACGAGGACGTGCCGGTACTCGAGCATTCGCCGGAGGGTCTCGAGCGGCACTCCCAGCGCCTCACTGGCTTCGCCATAGGTCCACTGGCGCAGGAGCACGAGCCACAGTGCCGCGCGGGCCCAAGATGGCACGGAGGCGGCGGCCTCGAAGAGGTCGTCGGCCTCCAGGGCCGGGACCGGGACGATCTCGGCCAGGCGGTGGGGCTCTGGCCCGGGCGCCAGCGTCGATCCCAGGAAGTCGCCCGCCAGGCGGCCCTCGAACCAGCGCGCGTCACGAGCGCCTTCCGCTCGGAGGTGAAACGCACCCGCGGCCGTCTCGATCAGCAGCCGCTCCGCCTCCGCTTCGTTACCGGCGGTGAGGAAGAGTGCTCCCTGGTACAGGGTGTCCAGCTCCTTCCCGATCCGCTCCTCGAACGTTTCCGGCATCCGACCTCCGCGTCGTCACTGCAAGATGGAATACGGAGACCCTGGAAAAGGTTCGCATCGGCGACGCGACGCTCGGGACGGCAGCGAGCCGGCCGGCATGCCCTCTCCCCTACGGGGCCACATGCACGACACACCGTCTCAGCGAGCCTTTGCGCCGATGCTCCCAGACGTATACGCCCTGCCAGGTGCCTAGCGCGAGGCGGCCGTCCACGATCGGCACCGAGAGCGTCGTCGCCGTGAGCGCCGACTTGATGTGCGATGGCATGTCGTCGGGGCCCTCCGCCGTGTGAGTGAAGTGGGGATCGCTCTCGGGGACGAGTCGATCGAGCCAGTCCTCGAGGTCCCGAGCGGCCGACGGGTCCGCGTTCTCCTGTATGGTCAGGCTGGCCGAGGTATGGCGGATCATCACGGTGCAGAGTCCCTCGTGAACCTCGCCTGCCGACACGATGGCCTGCAGCTCCGAGGTGATCTCGTGCAGTCCCCTTCCGCGGGTGCGGACGTCGACGTGCCGGATCATGGGCCGTCGTCCCCGCCGCTCACGGCTCTGCGCGTCCGGGGCCCGGCGGCGCTGCCACTACGCGCGCCGTTCCGCCACCCACCAGTAGCGGAAGGACACCGGGAGGAGTCGCAGCAACAGAAACACGAAGAACGCGAGCGCCAGCAGTCCGGTGGCGGCGAAGAGGATGCCGTTCCACATGGGCAGCCATGGCGGGGGCACGTATGTCTCACCGGGCGCGAAGCCCGCGCGGGTGACTCCGGTTATGGTCCCCGAGAGGTGGAGCCAGGTCACGAGCGCAGCGACCGAGACATTCAACCCGATCACGATCCAGCGCATCTGCCGGTCGTGAAGCATCTCGGAGGCGGTCGGCCCTTCTCGGTCGCGCAGGTGCTCTCCCAGGATCCATATGATCGCCCCCAGCAGGACCATGGTGTCGATCCCGATGGTCGCTCCCATGGCGTGGCCGGTGACCACGTAGGTGCCGTGGATGACGGCATTGAGCGGCGGGATCGAAATCAGCACGGCCGACAGGAGAATGGCGACGGTCCAGAACTTGGATGCCCCGAAGCTCCCCCGGGCCGCGCAGAACTCCTCGTCGCTTCGCGCCCGCACGAACCGATTGAGGTCGTAGACGGCCCGGCAGAGGATGGCGATCTCCATCATGCTGACCACGAACGAGATCCACTTGACCAGGTGGTCTTGCGGAAGGTGGTACGTATGGTGGGCGAAATTGGTGAAGGAGTTGAGCAGCCCGATGCTGAACAGCCAGTAGGCCACTTTGGAGTGGCCATAGCCGGGATCCCGGCTGATGCGCTCGCTGATGTAGATGATGGAGCCGTACACGAAGAGGTTGAAGCTCCCCACCAAGGTGCCCGTGGCCTTCCACTGTACCTGCAGGTCCTGCACGGGATTCCCGAAGACACTCGGGAGCAGGTAGAGATGCTGCTCCGTGAACGTGACGATGAAGAACAGCATCCCCACGCCCCACATGGTGAGGTACAGCGGGCGGTGGAAGAACCCCGGGCCGGCGACGCGGAAGAAGTTCCACGTGTAGCAGAGCCAACCCAGCAGGATGAACGCGCTGAAGATCGGGTGGAACCCGACGTACTCCCGCCCCGACCCGATTCCCATGGCCAGCGTGATCAGGATGCCGGCCCCGGCGATCGCCCAGGAGAGCACCTGCACCCGCAGTCGCAAACGGTCGCCCGCCGTCGCCACGCCACCGTGGTCCTGGAGCCATCGATGGACGACCGCGACGCCGCCGAGGAAGATCCAGGCCGACGCGAACGCCGTGTGTATGGGGCGCAGTTGGCGGAGGTCGATCCCCCATTCCTGGAACGTCGGGGCCAGGGTCGGCACGGTGTAGAGCGCGCCGAGCATCCCGCCGACGATGGTGACCGCGATGGCGATCAGCCCGCCCCGGATGAACATCATCGTCGCGAACTGACGGACGGGATCGGATTGTTCGAAGTCCAGCCAGAAGCCTTCCGTCGGGTCGGGCCGGCCGCTCCCCGCGTCGACCGGTGCCTTCGGTCGCGCAGGGGCCCGTACCGGTGGAGCGACCACCGCCTCGTGGAGGGCCTGTCCGTCCCTCACTTGTACTCCCACCACGGAAGTCTCGACCACGCGACGTCTCGCTCGGACAGCCGCTGGTTGGTGCCCGCTCGCAACTGGGCCCGATTCTCGTTGAGCCAGTGGAAGTAAGCGATCACGCCCTCCAGCTCGTCGTCGCCGAACGCGGGGACGGGGGGCGGCATGCCCTTCTCCGGCCGCCCCGCCACGAGCACGTCGCGCAGCGCAGCGTCGTCCAGTCGCTCGACCGCGGTCGAGAGATCCGGCGCGAGCACCGGCGAGAGCTGGAACGGGAAGTGGCAGGCACTGCAGATGCCGCTCCGGAAGGCCTCGAAGCCGACGGCCACTGGCGGCGGGGGTGTTGCCGCTTCGATCGCGGTTTCGAACGCGGCCTGCGGAGTGGTTCCGGCGGATGGGTCTCCCAGACGGAGCTCGCCGCGCCCGATGTCCGGGCGATCGATCTCGGTCAGGAACGCCCGCAGGGCGGCGATCTCACCTGCGCTCATGTGGAGCGCCGGCATCTGACCGCTGCCGTACGTCAGAAGCGACGAAAGCCGCGCCTCGTCGACGCGGCTTCCGGCATTCGTGAGGTCGGGGCCGAGGAATCCTCCCTGGCCCCAGAGTTGGTGACAGACCTGACAGGAGTACTGGTGGAACAGCTTCCGCCCCCGAACGGCTTCTTCGGAGAGTTCGATGTCCACGTCGTCGGAGTACACGAGGCCGGATTGCACCACGAAACAAGCCGTGAGCACCGTGAGGAGGATCTTCTTGGACGTGGGTTGGAACATCGATGCGAAATCTGCGGGCGCGTCAGGCGCGGAGCGGCGTCTCCGGCGCACTAAGAAGGGGTCGCAAAAGACGTTCCGTCAAGGCGATCACCGGTGCCCTCCCGCCCCGCCGAGAGCCCCACGCAGGATCTCGACGTCGGCGTCGAACGACGCCGGGTCGAGCGGCCCGAAAGAAAAGCGGAAGAAGCTCCTGAGAGGCGAGGTTTCCTCACGTCGGCCCATGTCGCAGTCCGTTCCCTTGAGCACCGCCGCTCCCGTGCGGAAGAGGCGCGAGTTCAGCTCCGCGGCCGTGACGCCACCGGGAAGCCGGCACCAATGGTAGAAGCCCCCGTCTCCCGAATGGAGCTCGATCCCCAACCGCTCGAAGGCCTCGCCGTAGCGGTCACGCTGGGCGCCGTAGAAAGCCGGAACGGCCCGGCGTACCTGCTCGATGCGCTCTCGGCCGAAGAGTTCCAGCGCGTAGCGTTGCGACGGGTGGGAAACGCCGCCCATTCCGAACGAGGAGAAGTTCGACAGGATTTCGACGTGCTCGCGGGACGCGACGATCCAACCGATCCGGATGCCTGGAGCTTGAAGCCCCTTGGTCGCCGCACCGATCACGAAAAGGTTGGACGCGTCGATGTCCCGCACGTACTGGAGCGCGCTCACCGGCGGATCGTGGAAGAGCTCGTACGCCTCGTCCACGAGCGCCCCGCCCGGCCCGGCCTCAGCCGCGCGCACCAACGCCTCCAGGTCCGAGTCCGTGCGGGTGACCCCCGTGGGATTGCACGGATTGCTGATCAGGACGAGTGACCGGTCTCCGTCCAGGTAGGCGTCGATCGGCGGGGCGAATCCGTTTTCCACGCCGCTTTCGACCAGGGAGTACGCCCGCCCGAGGCGCTCCAGGATGTCGTAGTAGGGCGTGTATTCCGTGGAGGCCACGCGCACCGGGACGTCGGGGTCGAGAAACAACAAAGTGGCGACGATCGCGGGGCGCCCGCCCGCGAAGACCATCACGTTCTCGGGCGCCAGGGTGACCCCGTACCAGCGTTCGTAATAGTCCGCGATGGCCTCTCGGAGCGCCGGCAGCCCCCAGGCCTTGGGGTAGCGCAGATCGTCCGACGAAACCGGCACGGAGCTCGGAAGCGGGGGCCCGCCGGGGAGCTGCACAGTGCGGGGGAAACCTTGGCTCCATGGGTGCGTGCCCGCCTCCCCCATGTAGGTGCCGAACGCTTCGAGGAACGCGTACAGGGTCTCGTAAATGCCCATCGGGCGGACGTAGCGGAGGAGCGACATGGAATCCGGGTCGTGGGTGGACGGAGCGGCGCCGGGCCTCCGGCGCGGTCGATGGCCGAAAGAAACCCGGCGGACGCTGCGTTCGACGAGAGTGATCGCCGAAATCCCTCGCCCGCCGGGTTGAGGATCTAGGAGACGACCTGACCTAGACCCAACCTTTCTTCCTGAAATCCTTGAGCGCGGAAGCCCATTGGTCCATCTCGTTCGGGAGTCCGAACGACAGCCTGTTCCACTCGAGCAT
>JAHEKN010000108.1 GCA_024638305.1 Gemmatimonadota bacterium
CACGCCCACCGCGGCGGCCAGGTGGATCGTGACGTCGGCCCGGTCCACGAGCTCTTTCACGAGGGGCCGGTCGGTGGCGCACCCGACCCGGTAGTGGAAACGCTCCCGGCTCGTCAGATGGGCGATGTTGTCCATCGATCCGGTGGAGAGGTCGTCCAGGACGAACACCTCGTCCCCGCGCTCGATGAGCCGCGTGCAGAGATGGGATCCGATGAAGCCGGCCCCGCCGGTCACGAAGAACTTCACGTCAGGCCTCCGATGGTGACTCGCTGATCTCCCGCATGTCCCCGAGCGCCGCGACCAGCTCCGGTCGGCCGGCACGCGCCGCCGTGCGCCGGACGATGTCCAGGTATCGCGGCACTGCCCCGGACTCCACCCAATGCTCGCGGTAGGCCCGATGACCGTCGCTCCCCAGGCGCTCCCGGAGCTCGGGGTCAAGCTGGAGCGCCTTCATCGCCCGTACAAGCTCCGGGGTGTCCCGGAACGTCATCCCACCGCCCGAACGTGAGATGATCTCGGGAAACGGCCCCAACTCGCGCGCGATCACCGGCGTCCGATAGCGGAAGGACTCGATGATGATGATCCCGAACGTCTCGAAGCACACGGACGGCACGATGAGTGCCAGCGCATGCTCGTAGTACGCCCGGAGGTCCTCGAGCGGCACCCGGCCGAGGAAGCGCACGCGATCATTGTCGGCGGCGAGCTGGCGAAGATGGTCACCGTACTCGCCGTCCACGGCGATGAGCAGGTCCGCGTCCGGGAAGTCGTCGAAGACCGGGATGACGTCGTCGAGCCCCTTGATCTTCTCGAGGCGGCCGACGAAAAGAAAATAGGGCCTTGGATGGGGTGGGTCGGCCGCTCGGGGCTCTCCCGCGGGGTCGTCCGGCAGAAAGTAGTTGAGCACCTCCATGTCCCGCGGGAAGCCGAACTCGTGGTGCTTGTCCCGGCTGAACTCGCTCACGGCGATGAAGGCGTCGACGTGGTGGAGCTGGCGCTCCAGATAGCCCGTGTATCGCCACGCCTGTGGGGGACGCCGGTAGGAGATCTGGCAGCGCACGCACTCCCTGCCCGTGCACCGTTCCCGCCCGTGGCGCCAGAGAACGTGGGTGGGGCAGACCAGCCAATGCTCGTGTGCCATGTAGAGCCGGAGCGAATCCGATCCGTACGCGAGCAGCCCCGGGCCGCCCACCAGCGACACGTTGTGGAAGTTGACCACGTCGAAACCGCCCGCCGCCAGGATCTTCCGAATCCGCCGGCCGTGCACGACCGGCCTGCCGGTCTGCTGCGTGAGCAGGCAGGACGCGGAGCCGAACCGACTCTCCAGGCCGATCCTCTCGATCCCGTCGTCCTCACCGTCAGGCTCAGGGTCGGGGCCGCTGCTCAGTAGTCGGTAGGCATCGACGTCGTGGACCACCGTCACGTGGTGGCCTGCCCGCACCAGGCCGCGCGCGAGGCGGCGGATGCCGATTCCGTCGCCCCCGAAATTGAAGGGTGGGTAGAACGTGGTCAGAAAACAGAACCGGAGTGGCCTCACGCCGCCGCCTCCGACAGAGCGTCCAGGGCTCGTCGGGCCCCCTCGTCCCACGAAAGCGCGTCTGCCGCTGCCTGGGCCCGCTGCCCCAGCGCCCGACCCCACGCCGGGTCGTCGAGAAGTCGACGCATTGCCCGCTCGAGCGGGGCCACCCGGCCCGGTTCGATGAACAGTCCGCCGCCCGCCAGAACCTCTGGAAGCGGGCTCTCGACGGTGGCGACGACCGGACAGCCACAAGCGGCCGCCTCGACCGCGGGAAGCCCGAAGCCCTCGG
This sequence comes from Gemmatimonadota bacterium, assembly GCA_024638305.1. Lineage (GTDB taxonomy): Bacteria > Gemmatimonadota > Gemmatimonadetes > Longimicrobiales > Gaopeijiaceae > JAHEKN01. The sequence continues at coordinate 1,806 of JAHEKN010000108.1, forward strand.
CGGCGGAGGCCAGCACGAGCGCGACTGCCCCCGTATGGAGCGCCCGCAGGTCTTCGTCGGCGACGAATCCCGTCCAGTGGACGAGCTGTCCCGTTCCTTCGGATCGGATGGTGGCCTCGATCGCGGCCCGTTCCTCGTGGAAGACGTCGCCGCTCAGGCTCCCCACGAGCAGGAGGTGGGGCGGCCGCTCCGCAGCGCGTGCGATGCGCGCATGGGCTCGCACCAGGACGTCGATGTGCTTGTGCGGGTTGAACCCACCCACGTACGTGAACCAGGCGTCGTCGGGGCCGAGCCCGTACCGGCCCGCGGCGGCCGCGATCTGGCTCTCGTCCGCCGGACGATACGCGGCCGAAGGCGCTTCCTCCGTCACACGGATCCGGGACGCGTGGACCCCGAGTCGCCGGGCGATGTCCCGCTTCGAGAACTCGGAGACCGTTAGCACGATGCGGGATTGGCGCAGGGCGAGGGCCACCTTGGCGTCCCAGAACCAGCGCGCCCGACTGCTCGCGAACGTCAATTCGGGGAACCGCTCCGCGATGGCGTCGTGCACCGTGACGACTGCGGGGAGACTCAGCGGCAGCGGGAAGTAGGTATAGACCGACGGGAAAAAGAAGACATCCAGGTCGGTGGCCGCCACCGCCCGGGTCATGCGGAGCAGGTCGAACGGCGAGCGGTATCCGGCGGCCGACGCGGCACGGGTAGCGTCGACCCCGAGCGGCACGACGTGCAGCTGGAGATTCGGGGCATCCACGTCGAAATCATCGCCCGATGCCCGGTCCATGAAGAGATGGAACTCGTGTCCCTGGTCCGCCCGGAACATGGCGGCCAGGAGCTCGCGCGTGAACCGACCGTAACCGCGGGCGTTGGCCCAGCAGGTGCCGTCGATTCCGATCCGCATGGGAGAAGTGCGCACCGACTCGACCGCGGACCCGCCACCCGCAGTCTCCGGACGCATCGGCGAGGGCCCCCGCGCTCAGTGGGCGGCGGAGGCCGACGTATCCACGACCTCGGGCGCGCCCTCCGCGGAGTCCTGGGTTTCGGGTTCGGCCGGCGTTTCCGAAGCCGAGGCGTCCTTCCCGGTCGACGACCCGGCTGCGCCGCTGGTCTCGGGGTCCTCCAGGCGCTGCTCCTCGTGGTACTCGAAATCCGTGTTGACCGCCCAGATGTCGTGCTCGGCGCCGAACATGTTCCACACCGCCATCATGGACGTGAGCATCGAGTGGTCCTGGTTGTTGTACTTGTGCATGCCGTTTCGGCCGACCGTGTGCAGGTTGGCGATGGGGTCGATGAACTCGCGCACGCCGTCCAGATGCACGCGATAGTCGGCATCGTAGATGGGATAGGCCTTGGGCATGCGAACGACGCAGCCGTCCTTGACCGGCGCGCCCCCGGCGATTCCGAGGCCCGCCAGCTCTTCGGTGGCGAGCGCGATCAGCTCGGAATCGGGCGAGTCCCACAGACCGTCGCCCTCGAAGCAGAAGTACTCCATGCCGAGACAGGTATTGCCCTCGTCCGGCACCATGGCCCTGCTCCAGTTGTTGAAGTTCTGGATCCGGCCGACCTTCACCTCGGGCGAGTGGATGTAGATCCAGTTGTCCGGAAACAGGTCTTGGCCCTCCAGGATGAGCGCCACGAGTAGAAAGTCGCGGTAGCGCAGTCCCTCGGCGGCGTCACGCACCGGGGCTGGAGGAGCCGGATCGAGCGAGCGCACGAGCTCACGCACCGCAGCGGTCGAGATGACGTGGTCGCACGGCACGCGCCGTTCGCCCTCGGCCGTCTTCACCCGCACAGCCACCGCCCGTCGGCCCTCGGGCCCCTCCTCGTACTCGATCGCCGAGACGTAGTGCTCCAGGTGCACTTCGTTGCCCATGTTCCGGATGTGATCGGCGCAGGTCTCCCACATCTGGCCCGGGCCGAGACGCGGATACTGGAACTCGTTGATGAGCGTCTTGATGTCGGTGCTCCGCTTGTTGAGCGATGCGGCCGACAGGATGGCCTTGGCCAGCGAGAGCCCCTTGATCCGCTGCGCGGCCCACTCGGCCCGGATCTCGGTGCACTTCATCCCCCAGACCTTCTCCGTATACGTCTTGAAGAACGTCTCGTAGAGGCGTTTGCCGAACCGGTTGGTGACCCACTGCTCGAAGTTGTCCTCGACCGGGTACGGCTTGAAGTGCCACCTGAGGTAGGAGAGTACCATCATCGACGCCCGCCACAGACCGAGGCCCAGCAGCGCGTTGGAGGCCCGCAGCGGGTAGTCGAAGAACTTGCCGTCGTAGTAGATACGCGAGAGCCGCGGGACCTTGATGAACTGGTCGCCGAGGATCTCGTGCCAGAGCTCCTCGACGGGCTCCACCTTGGTGAAGAAGCGGTGGCCGCCCACGTCGAAGCGATAGCCCTTGTACTGCGCGGTCTGTGAGATCCCGCCCAGCATGTCCGTGCCCTCGAACACGGTCACGGGGTATCCCTTCTTCGAGAGCAGGTAGGCCGCCGTGAGCCCGGCCGGGCCGCCGCCCACCACCACGGTGTGCTCGCCCGCCCTCATCGGGGCGACCCGCCTCGGTCCCGGCTGGGGCGTTTCTGGGGTCGGCCCCACGGTTGGGCGATTGCTCATCGGTTGTCTGTCACGCGCAGGTTCCAATCTCGAGCGGAGCACCCGCGAAGGTGGCAGGCGTTCCCGGTGAGTGCCAGCGGATCGGGCAAGGATCGGACCATGGGCCGGGCGCCCGACAACGGTCGTGGCCGTCCGGACGCCCTGTCCCCCGGGGTCCAACGGAACGGCCGATCCCCCGGGACCGGGACCGACGACGGGCCGACCCGGCCCCGACCACTCCCCCGGTGCGCGCACCGTCCCCGCACCGCCTCAATCTGCTGCGCGCCCGCAACAGTCCGCACGCCCACAAACGGGGGCGATACCGGCGAAATCCGGTCCAGGATGCGATTTTCGGGCGGCATGGATGTTGATCTCGGGAGTCCCGCTCTTCAACCTGTGTATCGTTCAGAGTACGCGTACTCCGCTACGCGTCGTCCGTTGCGCGCTCCGGCCGCACGCCACGTACGCGAGCGACCCGCCGGAGCATAGCGAAAGCTGCCCTTGCCCGACCGACGACGTCTCAGCGCTCTCCTCCTGCTCCTCGTGGGCGGGACGGTGGCGGTCTCCTGGGTGTTCGCCACCGGGGGGCCGGCTCTGGCGCGCACGCTCGCGACGGCCAAGGTGGTCTGGCTCGTCGCGATGCTGGGGCTCACGGCACTCTGGCTGGCCGCCCGTTTCCTCCGCTGGCAGTACCTGCTGCGGCGGGCCGACGTTCGGGTGCCCATTCGGGCCAGCGTGTCCAGCTACCTGGCGGGGCTCGCCGGGACCGCCACACCAGCGTACGTGGGGGAAGTGATCCGTCCCGTGCTGCTCCGGCGTTCCTTCGGCGCCCCGCTTGCCGTGACGATACCGGTGCTGGTGCTGGAGCGGATCCTCGACGTGGTGGCGCTGGCGGCGATACTCGCCGCGTTTTCCGGCAGCGGGTTGGCGCGGGCCGCCGGACTGGCCGTGATCGCGGTGGCGACGGCGCTCTGGCTGCTGGCCCGTGCCTTCGGCCGCGAGCGGTCCGGGCGAAGTCGCTCGGCGGAGTTGGCCCGCCCCGCTGTGCTCGGGACCGCCCTGGCTCTGTCGTTGGTGGCCTGGACGGCGGCTGGACTGCTCCTGCTTTTCGCCGCGAGGGCGTTGGGCTATGCGTTGGATCCTGAGACCTCGCTCGCGCTTTTCAGCCAGGCCACGCTCGGCGGTGCCGTGACCCTCATGCCGGCGGGCATCGGCGCGACCGGGAGTGTCGCGATCCTCGGCCTCCAGGATCTCGGGGTCACGCTGACCACCGCCGTCAGCACCGTCTCGCTGATGCGCCTCGGGAGCGCCGGCGTCGGGCTCAGCTTGGGGGCGGCCGCGCTCCTGCGTGAGCTCCGCATCGACCGCAGCGCCGACCTGGACGCGGCCAAGCACTTCGACGAGATCTCCGAAGCGTACGGAGCGCAATTCTCGGATCACATCTGGAACCATCTCCTGAACCGGAAGATGGGCATGGTGTCGGACGCCGTCGGTCCACCGGAGTCCACCATGGGCCTGGACCTGGGCTGCGGCCTCGGGCAACAGAGCCTGCACCGCAGGAACGCGGGCTACGCGGTCGTGGGCGTGGACCCGGCCCACGGACTCCTCCGGCATGCGCGCGCTGCTGGGGTTCCGGTCGCGGCGGCCGACGGGGCCGGCCTCCCGTTCCGGGACGGCGCGTTCGACTACGCCTACACGGTCGGGGTGCTGCATCACATTCCGGGGTGGGACGCGCAGCGCGCGGTGTGCGCGGAGGTGCGTCGCGTTCTCAGGCCCGGAGGGCGCTTCCTCGTGCACGAGACCAATCCGCGCAATCCCCTGTTCCGTTTCTACATGGGGTACGTGTTTCCTCTGCTCAAGCGCATCGACGAGGGGATCGAGTGGTGGATCCCCACGGAACGGCTCGGCGAGTTGGCGGGATTCGAGATCGTGGAGACCCACTACTTCACATTCATCCCGGACTTCCTGCCGGCTTTTCTGCTCCGACCCTTTCATGCGCTGGAGCGCCGTCTGGAACGCGGACGGTTCAGGCGGTGGTCGGTGCACTACATGGCCGTGCTGGAGGCGGTGCCCGACCCGCTGACCACGGATGACGCGAATGTGCGGGCGCTCGCCGTGCCTCCGGCCGAAGCTTCCGGAGCCACTTCGCGGTGACGGACGACCGTGATCGCGATGCCGTAGGCGCCTCGGCGCTCTTCCGTTCCTTCTTTCGCGGCCTGCCCCGGGAAGCTTGGTGGGCGGCCGGGCTGGCCGCGGTGGCGCACATGCTCCCGGTCTGGTGGGCAACGCTGGCCACGCCGGAGGGGTGGACCTTCACCGGGATCACGACGGTCTCCCCCGACTACATGCAGTACCGGGTCTGGATGCGGCAAACCCTCGTCGAGGGCTGGATCGTCCGCGACCTCCTCACGAGCGAGCCCACCAACGCGTTCCTGCCGGTCGTGCTCTATTGGGCGCTCGGCAACGTCGCGAGCGTGCTGGGAGCGTCCCCCGAGCTCGTCTACCAGTACGTCGGCAGCCTCTTTGCCGCCGGGCTCGCGCTCGCGCTCTACGGGACGGTCCGCCACTTCATGGCGGCGGTCGATGGTCGGGGCCGGCGCGCCGTCTTCTGGATCGCCCTGCTGGGCGGCGGCCTCGGGGGGTGGATCAAGCTCCTGGAGGACGTGCCCTTCCTGTTCGAGATCGATACGGTGCGCCGCCTGGTCGTCGATCCGACCGGTATCGTCCCGATCTTCGAGGACTACCGGCAGCATTACGTGATCACCACGCTGTTCGACACGCATTTCCTCCTGATCTGGCTGTTGGCACTGCTCTCCGTGCTCGCGCTCTACGCCGGGCTCCGAGAGGGAGGCCGCGCCTGGGCCGTGGCCACCGCGCTTCTCTGGGCGGTGACGGCCGTGGTCCACGTCTATACTGGCGTGACCCTGGCGGTGATCGCCGTCTGCGTGCTGGCAGTGGCCCCCGGTCGTCGCTGGACCGATCGTCAGGCGCTCCTCCAGGCCGGAGCGGCGGTGGCGGCGGTCGGGCTCGTGGCGCTCTGGATGCTCACTCTTCAGCGGGGGTCCGGGATTCCGATGCCCTCGTGGCGGGAGCCGGTGATCGCACTGTCGACGGTGCTGCTCGCCTATCCGCTGCAACTCCTCGTGATTGGCTGGGGCGGTTCACGGCTGTGGCGGGGTGCGACGCCGGACGGCCGGTTTCTCGTGGGCTGGGCGCTCGGGTGCCTACTGCTCACGCTGTCGACTCCGTTCTATCCCTACCCGTCGCGGGGAACCGTGACGTTGATCGTTCCGCTCACGTTGCTGGCGGGATTGGCGTACTTCGGCGTCCATGCGGCCCTCCGGGGACGGGCGCTCGTCCTGGCTCTGCTGCTCGTGGCCTCCACCCCGGTGTGGCGCGTGCGGATGCTCGCCGTGCAGGGCGGCTTTCGCGACACCATCCCACACCAGTTCATGAGCGCCGACCACATGCGTGCGGCCGAGGTCCTGAAGGATTCAGCGGGGGCGGACGACCTCCTGATGACGACGCCGCGGGACGCACTCTGGCTGGCGCCCCACCATCCCGGCCGCAACTACGCCGCCCATTTCTTCCTCACGGTCGACTTCGACGAGAAGGTGGCGCAGGTGGACCGGTTCCTCTCGATGGAAGCCGCGGCAGCGGCAGCGTTCCTGACGGACCGCGGCATCGACTTCTTCTGGGTTGACGGAGGCGACGACCCGGGCCGATTCGACGGCGTTGCCGGTGTCGAGACCCTGCTCCGGACGGAGGTGGGCACGCTGTTCCGAGCGCGCCCGCTCGCGGGCATCGGCCCGGGGAGCTCGGAGATCGGGGGGCCATGAGATCGCGGTCGGGGGAGAATCCTCCGAGTTCCGATGGGAGCTTCGGCCCGGCCGAGCGACTCTGGCTCGCCGCTGCCGTGCTCCTGGCGGCTCTGCTCCGGCTCTGGGGCTGGTCGGAGGTCGGGATCGATCACTTCGACGAGGGCGTGTACGCGTTCACCGGTCTCGGATGGTCGGATGCGTCGCAGCCCCTGGGCGCCTACCCCGATCAACTCCTCTTCGCGCCCCCGCTCTACCCGTTCCTGGTGTCGGTCGCCTTCCGCCTGCTCGGAGCGAGCGCCGGCTCGGCCGTCATGGTGAACGTGGTCCTGGGCGTCGCCACGGTGGTCGTGGTCGGGCTGGTGGGGGCCCGCTGGTTCGGCGCCAGGGCCGGCGTCGCCGCCGCGATCCTCGTGGCGGTGGATCCGCTCCACGTCATGCTCTCGCGCTCGGCCCTGACCGACGTGGCGTTCCTGCTCTTTTTCCTGCTCGCGCTCGCCGCGGCGGTGGAGGCGTTCCACGCGGGCGCTTGGCGCTGGGCGGTCGCCGCCGGTTTGCTGACCGGGTTGGCGTGGAACACCAAGTACCACGGGTGGTTCGTGCTGCTCATCGTCGGTTGGGGGGTGCTCGGCCAGGTCTGGCAGGCTCGCGGCGACCGGTCCGCCCAGGCCCGCTCCGCGCTGCTCTGGCTCACGATGGCCGCCGTGGCCGCGCTCTGCTACCTGCCGTGGGCGCTCCACGTGCACGGCGAGATGGGCTACGGGTCCTTCCTGGCATATCAGGGCTCCAATGTGAGCGGCACGTGGGTGGCCAACCTCGCACGGCAGGTGGGGCAGCAGGGGTTCATCGAGTCGCCCTGGAGTCGAATGGGGCCTGCCGCGGCGGCGGTCGCGCTGGTCTCCATGCGACCCCCGTTGGGCGCGCATGGTCGTGCCCTGACCATGGTGGTGAGCCTGACGGCCGTGGGGCTCCTGGTCGGCCAAGGCGCCGCGACGCTCGTGTTGTTGCTGGTGGCCCTTGCGGTGTGGATGCGCCCCGGGGCTGACGTGCCCGTGTGGGTGCTGGCTGGATGGACGGTGCTCTGGCTCGCCTCGGCGCCCCTGTACGATCCCTACGCCAGGCTCCTCCTGCCTCTCTGGACGGCGGCCGCGCTGGGCGCGGGCTGGGTGCTCGCTCGCCAGCTCGGAGCGGAGCCGAGCTCGGCGCCAGAGCGTGCTGGGGCGGCGACCCGGGCCGGTCGGGACCTCACGATTTGGATGGCCGCCGGCGTGCTGGCCATCGGGGCCGGGCTCGCGGCGTGGCGAGAGCACCGGCGCCCCCAGGGTCTCTGGCGACCCGCCGACGCCATGGAGCGGGCGGCCGTGGCGCTGACCGAGACCATCCCGGTTGGGGCGCGGGTCGTCGTCCTGGGTGAGCCGGCGCTGGCCTTCTATCTCCACCGGCTCGGGCGTCCAGCGTTCGAGCGCACGGACTCGCCTGAACAGGTGGCCGCCATCGATCGGTCGGTGTTCATGGTGTCGGGACGCTATGTGCACTCCGCCGCGTTCCTCAGGGAGCGGATCCTCGGGGACCTGGCGCCACGCCTCGATGAACTCGACACCGTGCAGGTAGTGCCACGCGACCTTCGGGTGCTGGACGACCTCGAGCCGGCGGCTGCTGCGAGCTACCTGGCACGTCCGGACTCCCAGTTCGAGTTGGTCCTGTACCGGCTCCGCCCGGCGCCGGCGCCATGAGCCCGCTGCGGTGGCCGCGCTCGGCGGCCGGCTGGATCGTGCTCGCCGCGCCCTCGCTGCTCGCCGAGCGCGTCTTGAACTGGACTGCGTCGTTTGGAGATGCGGTCGCCACGTACCCCGTGCCCTGGTCGCTCGCCGGGGTGGCAGCGTACCTGGCGACACCGTTGGTGGTGCTCTCGTCGTTCTTGGTGTTCCTGCTGCCGGGACTTCTCCTCTGCCGGATCCGGTCCGGCGGAGACGGGCTCCGCTGGATCCTCCGGGGGTTCGCAGTGAGCCTGCTCGTCACGGCCGCCCTGAGCCAGGTGCTCACGGCGGCGGGCTCGGCGGTCACCGGATGGCCGTTCGCCCTCCTGCTGCTGATAACGGCGGCGGGCGCCGCGGTCCTGGACGGTCGGCGCACGCCCGCGCAGACGGGGGCGGACGAGGAGACCGGGGAGGCGGCGCTCGGCACGAACGCCACGACGGATCCAATCGCGGATCCGTCACTGCGGCCGTTTCTCGTGACCAGCGTCCTAGCGCTCGCCGCGCTCACCATTCTCTTGGCCCCCAAGATCCACTGGGAGCACTTCAACGGCGACGGGGCCCATGCCTTCGAGTCGGCCAGGGCGCTGCTCCACCGCGTCACGCCGTTCTGGCCCGAAGGAGCCGGCGACATTGCGGCGTTTCCTGGCGTGACGTCGTTCCTGTTTGCCCTCCCGGGCGCCGTATTCCTCCGGGTCCTGGGGCCGATCGAGGCCGCCGCTCGCGTGCCGGCCCTGCTATATCTCCTGCCACTGGCCGCGGGGCTGCTCGGGGTCGCGCGGCGGGCCGGGGCCGCTGTCGGCAGGTACCAGATTCGGGTGACCTGGGTCGGACTGGCGCTGTACACGACGGTCCTGGCGTTCAGCGCGACCTACAATGCCTATACCGCCGACCTGGCGTTGCCGGCCACGCAGGACACGCTGCTCATGGCCACGTTCACCGGTTACCTCGTGGCCTTCCTGGATCGGTCCCCGGCGTGGATGGTCGCGTTCGCCGTGTTGACCTATGCCGGCCTACCGAGTGGCCCGCTCCTGATCGTCCTGTGGTCGGGGGCCGCTCTCGTCTTCCTGCGGCCGGTCCCATGGTTCGCTCTCGCCTGGTCGGTGGCGGCGCTGACGGTGGCGGTCCTACTGGGGGTTCTGGGACCGGCCCTGCTCGAGCTTCTTGGAGCCCCCGTGCCAGGCGACGAATATGCGGGCGCCTCGCTCGTCGATCGACTGCGCGATCCCGTGCTGTCGGACGTACGACGGTTGCTCTACTGGGTCGTCCCCTGTGGGATCGCGCCAGCGCTCGTATTCCTGAGCCCTCGCGGTCACAGCGGCGTCGGTAGAGCGGTCGTGGGCGTGACCATCGGATACTTCGCGTTCTTCTACGTGCAACAGAAGACCGCACTCCACTACTACGTTCCGGCGATGGTCCTTCCTTGGATCGTTTTCTGGTCGCACCGCCTGGCGTCCCCGGTGCGGGAGAGCGGTGCGCCGACGATGTGGGCAGCACGCTCGGTCGCCCTCGGTCTCCTCCTCGCGTTTGCGCTGTCCATTCCGTGGGGATACCGCCTCGATCGGAGCGCCTGGCGGGTCGGGGCGGCCGTTGCGGAGCGCGTCGGTGGATACGAGCGCTCTGACCCCGCGGTCTTTCGGGCTTCCGACCTCCTCACCGAAGTGGTGCCCCTGGACTGGGACGCGTCCGTGCCCGATGAAGGGTTCGGGGGCTCTCCCCTCGTGTGGCTGCGCTACGCCGAACGCGGCGCGAGCGCGCCCCAAGCGCCGCTTCTGCTAATGCGCACGGGGGACGTTCCCCCGGCCGGCGCCCGACGACTTGCCTGGAACGAGGCCGCAGTGCTCAATGTTACGGACGAGGCCGCCTGGCGCGCCCTGCGAAACATCCGCCCGCCGGCGCGGGCGGGTGCACGGATCTACCGTATCCCCAAGGCCACACTCTTCTGATGCCCCCGTCCAGCGCCGACCAGCCCCGACCGGAGGCCACCATCCGGGCACCTCTCGGCCTCGTTCGCCTTGCCGGCCTTCTGGTCGGGGTCGGAATCCTATGGGGCGGCCTGCAACTCGACCTCATTCGCGACGCGGAGGGGTTCCTGACAGGGGCGGTCGCCTTGCCCATCGGTTTGGCGGCGGCGGTTGCCACTCTGGGGCTCACGGCCCGACCCGGGTGGCTCGTCGCCGGACGCTGGGCCGCTCTCGCGCTGGCCGGACAGGGTGCAATGCTCACCCTGGTCGATGCCGGCAACATGGTCGCGTACCAGCACCTCCGGACCTGGGAGGAGTTGACGGACGGCGTCGGCGCGCTCGCGCTGCTCGTCCTCGTCGGTCAGGCGGCGGCACTCCTCACTTGGGGACGGGGCGTCTGGACCCGTCTGGCGCGTGCCGCGGTGCGGGGGTGGCGTGGCTGGCGCCTCGCAGCCGTCACCGGAGTCTTCGTGCTCACGTCGGCTACGCTATCGCGGGACCTCTCGGATTACGCGGGCGAGCTGCTGCTCGCGACGCTCTTCCAGGGCCTGCAGCTCTGGTCGGTCGCGGCGGCGGCGGCAGCCGTGGGCACGGGAGTATTGGCCGGCGTCGGGGGGCGCGCAGTCCGATTGCTCCGCGGGCCCGACGGTGAAGGGAACGGACGCCTGCCCTGGGTCTTGGCCGCCTGGACGGTGGCGGTCGCTGCGGCGCTGAGCTGGTTCGCGTACCAGCGGCATCCGCATGTGCCGGACGAGGTCGTCTACTTTCTGCACGCGCGCTACTTCGCGGCCGGACTGCTCGAACTTCCCCTGCCGCCCGTGATGACGGCCTTCGACCTGGACCTCATGACGGTTGAAGCCACTCGCTGGTTCAGTCCGGTGCCCCCCGGGTGGCCCGCCATGCTGGCGGTGGGGGTGCTCCTGGGGGCTCCCTGGCTGG
>JAHEKN010000011.1:0-11252 GCA_024638305.1 Gemmatimonadota bacterium
TGACGACGTCACCCGGCGCGATCTGCGGCGCGTCGCCCGAATTGGCGTCGTCCGCATCCACCCCGTTCGTCGCCTTCTCGACGTCGATGGCGGGGTTCTCCGGCGGATTGCAGTAGTGGCTGGGGTCCACGTCCTGCACGACCGTGCCGCTCGGTGACTCGCCCGTCACGTCCCCCATGTTCTCGTAGAGGAGCGAATTCGGGTCAGAGCCGCACAGGCCGGGCACCGTCGTGAAACCGGTGGTGGTCAGGTTCTCAGCCAAGCCGCTGGCCGTGCAGATCATCAGCTCCCCTGGGGTCAACGTCGCTTGCGGGCAGGTGACGGCCACGCCCTGGTCGTCGATCACGGCAATGTTGAACAGGTCGACGTCGCCGGTGTTGGTGACGACGTAGGTCCACGTGACGGTGCTTCCGGGCGCGATCTGCGGCGCGTCGCCCGCGTTCGGATCGTCCGCGTCCACCCCGTTCGTGTACTTCTCGATGTCGATGGCGGGGTTCTCCGGTGTCGGCTTGACGACGAGAATCTCCGAGTCCGACAGGTCCTGGAACGAGGCCGTGACGTTCACGTCCGTGTCGGCGGCTACGGGATTCTTTCCGACGGAGCTCGCGGTGGTCCTGGCGACACCCAAGCCATCTGTCGCGTCCGTGCCAGGGGCGACGTCCGCCACGGTCGGCTTGTCGCTGGTCCAATCCACATCCACGCCAACCATGGCGTTTCCGTGGAGGTCGGTCACGGTCGCCGTATAGTCAGCGGTCTCGCCGGTCGTACCATCGAGGATCATCTGTCCGGGTGGGTCGACCACAATGGACCCCGCCACTCCCTCTTCCACGCGGAACTTGAACACGAACGGGCTGCTCACCACGAAGGCGGAGAAGTCTCCCGCGATCTGCCGTATATCCCTCTGCCTTGCGACGGCGATCAGGTCCACGAAGCCGAGCGTCCTGTAACCCCCCGCGGGCAGCATCACGTAGGCGAACGCGCGAAGCACGTCGCCCACATTGATCGTGGTTCCATTCTGCCCCGTGCTTTGCCATGTGACGGAATAGTTCTCCGCCCCCAGGTCCACGCGAATGATTTCGGGCTGCGAACTCGCACTGAAGGTTCGGATGGCTGCGCACTCGTCCGGCGTCTGCGGGGTGGTGCCATTGACCTTGCACACGTCGATGAAGACGCTGCCCAGCAGGTTTGGATCAAAGGTCCCAGCGAAAGTCTTTTGACTCTTCTTGACCGTGGGAGTCAGCCAGAAAAAGCCCCCGATGCCGTTGTGGGCGCCGTCGCTGATGTCGAAAGCGGCCTGGATGACCGCCGGCGGTTGAGTCAGATTGTCCCCGGTACAGGCGACTACCAGGAGGACGAGCGCTGCGGCAAAACGAGCGAACCGTGACATGAGGCACCCTCGGGGTCAGGGGTAGACGAGTCCCTTAACAGTCCTACGAGCAGTGTCAACGACGCACACCTGGGCTCAGGAGCCGAACTTCCTGTTCCATAGCCGGTCCCGATACTAGCCGCGCAACCAACCCGCCGCCATTCCCATCCGAGCCGACGAAGTCCTAACGATTTTGGGGAGGTCGTCCGCGCTCCACCGGATCGCGTTTTCCGAGGAGCCAGGCTACGCTTCGCGGGTGCGACCCCGTGCGGCCTTGGCCGCCGGTCAGGCGTGAGTACCGGCAATCAAGCTGAACGACCTGCTGATATGACTGGGCATGGCAATGGGATGGGTGGACGACCCTACGTTCTGAGCGAGGTAACCCTGAGCGCCTCGCGCACGACGCAGTACGAGGTGGCCATCCTTCCGTGGGGTGCCACTGAGCCGCACAACCTCCACCTCCCTTTTGGCACGGATTCGCTGCAGGCCGAGGCGGTGGCCAACGAAGCCGCCCGCTTGAGCTGGGAGGCCGGGGCGCGAGTCATCGTACTTCCGACGATTCCCATCGGCGCCAACGCACAACAACTCGGAACGCCCGTTACGCTCAACCTCGACCCGAGTACTCAAGCCCAGATCCTCGCCGACGTGGCTGCCAGCCTCGAGAGTCATGCGATTCGGAAGCTCCTCGTCTTGAACGGGCATGGCGGGAACGACTTTCGGCAGATGATCCGTGAGCTCCAGCCTCGCACTTCGATCTTTCTCTGTGCCTCGAACTGGTACACGGTCGCAGACCCTGGAGGGTTCTTCGATGTCCCGGGAGACCATGCTGGTGAGCTCGAGACGAGCGTGGTGCTCCATCTGGCGCCTGACCTCGTACGACCACTTTCGGAAGCAGGGCCGGGTCGGGCCAGAGTATTCAGCATTGGGGGCCTCCGTGACGGCACGGCGTGGGCTCCCCGAGACTGGAAGAGCGTCGCCGCGGATACGGGGGTGGGCAACCCGGCGGCGGCTACTGCCGAGAAAGGGCGGCGTTACTTCCTCACCGTGGCCACCAAGCTGAGTGAGTTCATCTGCGAGCTTGCGGCAGCGGACCTGGAAGACCTGTACATCGAAGACCCGGGCGCCGCCTCTTGACGCCCTCCCGACCGTCCAAGACGACCCCAGACAAGAGACTGAGCGTCCAGACCTCAATCTAGTTTCCCCGGTGTTAGGAGCCTTCCGATGGATCTCGTGCAGCTTCTCGACGTTCAAGCCTTGATGACCCGTGCGGTCGAGTACCTCCCGCGCGTCGTGGCGGCGGTGCTCATTTTCGCCGCATTCTGGCTGGGCTTCCGCATCATCCGGCGGCCCCTGGAAGCGGCGCTCGACCGCATGGAGGTCGTGGAGGCGCTGCGGGATCTACTCATAAACAAGTTGCTCCGTTACACCGTCATGCTCATCGCCGTCGTGATGATCGCCGATCAGCTCGGCTTCAACGTCGCGACCGCCTTGGCCGGCCTGGGGGTCGCGGGCATCGCATTGGGATTTGCGGCCCAAGATTCGGTGGCCAACGTGATTTCCGGAGTCATGATCTTCTGGGACAAGCCCTTCCAGGTCGGCGACTGGATCGAAACGGAGGGTGAGTATGGCAGGGTCTCGGAGATCACGTTGCGGAGCACCAGGATTCGCACGATGCGGAATACGTTCGTGGTGATCCCCAACAAGCGCGTCATCGACGCGACTTTGGAGAACTACTCCAAACACGGGGCGCTGCGCGTCGACGTCCCGATGGGAATCGCCTACAAGGAGGACGTAGCCGAAGCCCGGAAGGTCATCCTGGACGCGGTCGGGCGACTCGACGGCCTGAGTGCCGAGCACGTGTCGGACGTGGTGGTGACCGGGCTGGGCGATTCGAGTGTCGACCTGTCCGTGCGGGTGTGGGTCGACAGCGGTGAGCACAATCGGGCAGCCTCGGCGCGCGTGCTGGAGGCTTGCAAGTCTGCCCTGGACGCGGCAGGGATCGAGATCCCCTTCCCGCATTTGCAGCTATTCGTGGATGACGTCCAGGACCGTGTTTGGCAGGGTCTCTCTGCACTGGCCGACAGGCCCGCGGACCGTCGCCCGGAGGCAGCGAACTAGTAGACCATTCCCAGGTGTCCACCGAACCCGTGTCCTCGTGCGAAGTCAGAAGGACGCCCGCAGGCCCGGGCGTCGCCGCGGCCGCAATCGTGGCCTTGGTGGCGTGCGCTCCGAACGCACGACCTGAACCGCCGTTCGATGAGTTCTGCCTGCAAGGCGAGTTCGATCTATCGGCGCGCCTGCAGGGACGGAGCCCCTCCCCGGGTGAGTGGTATCCGGCGAGTTGGTGCGTGGTGTCCTCTCCCGAGTCGGACCGCGTGCACTTCTCCGCCGTGGGTCGGTCAAATCCTGACATGGAGGGAGCCTTCACGGTTGCATACCTCTCGGCGGATCGGGTTCGGCTGGTGAACGCAGGCGCGCCGCCCGACGTGGAGTTCCGAGGAACGCTGGCTGCCGAGGAAGCCCGCAGCATCCGCCGAATGGATCCCATTCGCCTCGCGGCCGAGCTCGACCGAAACCCGGATTGGGTGGTGGCCGAGGAGGAAGGGGGGCGGCTCGACGTACGCTGGCCGGGCTCGTACGCGTTGGCGTCGGTCCAACTCGAAGACGGCCGAGTGCGTGCCGTGAGTACGGTTGCCGATCTCCCGCTGCGAGGCCGAGTGCCCGTCGTCTGGAGCTGGACATGGCCGCCCGACGCGCCGGATGGCGTGTTGGAGCTCATGGTGGACGGCCGGCCCATGTTCCGCGCGACGGGTGCGCGGCGCGTGCTCCCGCCCGCGGAAGCTGAGCGGCTGGGGCATCCGAGTGGGGGGCAGCCGCCTCGCGAGGTGCCTGGGCGAGCGTGGCCGGCGGTCGTGGACATGCGCACCGAGACCATCCAGCCAGGGGTGCACGTGGTTCGGGGAGTGCGGACGGGATTCCATCACCTGGTGGTCGAAACCGGGGCCGGCCTCGTTGTCGCGGACGCCCCGTCTGGATGGGTGGAGATTCACCGACTTCCGCCCGCGGACCTGGTTCCGGGTCTCGGAATCAGCGGGCTGTCCGAGCGCTTCCTCGACTACCTCTCCGGCCAGTGGCCCGGCGTCCCCATACGCGCGGTCGTCCTGACGCATGCCCACGACGATCATGCGGGCGGCGCCAGAGCGTTTTCCGCGGCCGGTGCGGAGATCTATGCAGCGGCGGAGGTGGCTGGCTTCCTCGAGACGGCGCTCAATCGGTCCGAGATGCCGGTCGACCGGCTGTCAGGCGTCGGGCAGGACGTGCGCGTGATCGGCGTCGAAGGAACGGTCGTACTTTCCGATGCCGACCTGCCCGTCGAGTTGATCTCGATGGGAGTGAATCCACATGTGGACGCGGCTCTCGGCGTGCACGTGCCGTCCGCGGGAATCTTCTTTCAGTCCGATCTGCTCGTGCCGCGCGACACGGCCTCGACTCCGAGGCCCGATCGGCTCGAGACGGACTGTTGGTTCGCGAGCTGGGCGACCCGGTCGCTCCCCCCGGGAACCGTGGTGCACAATTCACACGGCACGGTTTCCCCGACGATCGGCAACCTGGCCGGCTACCTCGATCACGATGGATGTCGAGGGCGCACCGGCTGACCCCGGGGCTCCGCGCGAACCCGGGCCTCCTATCTTGCGACGTGGCAACGCTCCGGCGAACAACGGGGATGGCCGTGGCCAGCTACGCGAGGGGAGCCCCTAGCGGGTCCGCTCGAACACGCCGGTGTCGGGGTTCTTGCGCACCACGTCCCACGGGAAGACGCGCCCGTTCATGGCCACGTAGACCCCCGGTGGAAGGACCTGCGCGACCGACAGGGCGCCACCGAGGTTGAACAGCCCGTCCGAGCTCCCGAAGGCGATCGGAATCATGGCTCCGGTGAGCACGATGGTCTTCCCCGGCACCCGCGCCGCCAGCAGCGCCGCGGTCTGGACCATGGTGTCGGTCCCGTGCGTGATGACGATCCGGTCCTCGGCGGCGTCCAGGCAGTTGGCAGCGATCAGATCGCGGTCGGCGTCGGTCATCTCCAGGCTGTCGATCATCATCAGCGTCCGAATCTCGACGTCGACCCGGGAGCGGCCCATCCGGAGCATCTCGGGCAGGTGCGTGTCCTGGAAGTACAGACGACCGCGGATCTCGTCGTACTCCTTGTCGAACGTCCCGCCGGTGACGAAGACCCGGATGGCTCCGCTATCCACCGGCTACGCCTCGCGCACCGAGCCGACCGTCACCGCACTAGTGCCGGAAGAGCCGGCGGCCGGCGAACACCATGGCGATCCCGTGCTCGTTGGCCGCCGCGATGACCTCCTCGTCGCGGATGGACCCGCCGGGCTGGACGATCGAGCGCGCCCCCGCCTCGGCCGCGGCGTCCACTCCGTCCCGGAAGGGGAAGAACGCATCCGACGCGAGCGCGGCGCCCGTGAGATCCAGTCCGGCCGCTCCCGCCTGCAGGACGGCGAGCTTGCTGGCCACCACACGACTCATCTGCCCCGCGCCGATCCCGAGGGTGCGGCCGTCCTTGGCCATCAGAATCGCGTTTGATTTGACTCCGGAGACGGCGGCCCACGCGAAGCGCAGGTCGGCCTCCTCCTGGAGCGTGGGGGCCCGGTCCGTGACCACCGACCACTCGGCTCCGGGGATCCCGATGAACGGCGGCAGCGGGGCAGACTGCACCAGGACGCCGCCGTACACGCTGCGGTGCGAGAGCACGTTCGGTCCCGTCCCGACCCCGGACAGGTAGCGCGCTGCGCGCCGCCCGTCCTCCGGCAGCCTCAGAATCGCCGCCTCCCCTCCGATCGGCAGTGACGACCCCTCCGGCAGCTCCGGCATCACGAGCAGTCGGATGTTCTTCTTGCGGGTGAGGCGGTCGAGCGCTTCCCCCGAGAATCCGGGAGCCACGATGCACTCGACGAACAGCTGCGAGAGCGCCTCCGCGGTGTCGGTGTCGACGCTCCGCGTGAGCGCGATCACCGAGCCGAACGAGCTCGTCGGATCGGTCGCGAGCGCATGCTGATACGCCTGGACCAGCGAGGGAGCGGTGGCCATCCCGCAGGGGGTCGTGTGCTTGACGATGCAGACCGACGGCGTCTCGAGGAACGCGAGCGGCGCGATCGAGAGCAGCGCCCCGTCGAGGTCCAGGTAGTTGTTGTAGGAGAGCGCCTTTCCGTGGAGCTGTTCCAAACCGGCCAGGCCGGTATGCTCGTCTCCCGCAGCGTAGAAGGCGGCGATCTGATCCGGGTTCTCACCGTAGCGCAGCGTGCTTCCCGCTCCGGTCCGCACCTCTAGCGCCGTCGGCAGCGTCCGCCCCGCCGCGACTGCGCCGGGCGCGTCGGTTCCGGCCTCTCCGAGCTGTGCCCCCGGGTGGCCTCCGTTGGCCAGATAGGCGGCCACCGCGCCGTCGTACGTGGACACGTGCTCGAACACCTTGGCCGCAAGCGCACGCCGGAGCTGCTCCTCCTCGGCTCCGCCGTCGACCGCCTCGATCACGCGACCGTAGTCGGCCGGATCGACCACCACCCAAACGAAGCGATGGTTCTTGGCCGCCGCGCGGATCATCGTGGGCCCACCGATGTCCACCTTCTCCATGGCCTCGCCCAGCGATACGTCGGGCCGTGCCACGGTCTCCCGAAACGGGTACAGGTTGACCGCCACCAGGTCGATGGGTCCGTATCCCCGCTCTGACAGGGCGGCCAGGTCGTCCTCGTGGTCGCGACGGGCCAGCAACGGACCGTGGATGGCCGGATGGAGCGTCTTGACGCGCCCGTCCATGATCTCCGGGTGGCCGGTCACCTGACTCACGCTCGTCACCGGGACGCCCCCGTCCTCTAGGGCCCGCGCCGTACCGCCTGTGGAGAGGATCTCCCATCCTCGGCTCACCAGCGAGCGGCCCAAGTCCACGATTCCGCTCTTGTCCGACACGCTGAGCAGCGCCCTCCGCCTGTTGTCACTCATTCCCGGTTCTTAGTCCCTAGGGTTGTAGGTCGCGTTGAAAGTCGTGGGCGGGCCGAGCACGGTCACCGCTGAAGGATCGCCCGCCGGCCTGAACCCCTCCGGCGCGAGGTCCAGCGGATCCACACGGTCGCCCACCGCGAGCGCCGCCGCCAGCCGGTCCACCACCAGCGGATAGAGGGCGCGCTCGGCCGCCTGAACGCGGGCACGCAGGGACTCCACCGTGTCGCCGTTCAGCACTGGAATCGGCCACTGAGCGAGAGGCGTCCCGCGATCGTACTCCTCGTCCACCAAATGTACCGTCGGTCCGGAGATGCGGGTGCCAGAGGCCAGAACGGCCCCGTGCACGCGATCTCCGTACATGCCCTTCCCGCCGAATGACGGCAGGAGCGCCGGATGCACGTTCAGGCAACACCCTTCGTACTCCGCAACCACGGATGCGGGCACGAGCCGCAGGTAGCCCGCCAGGCAGATGGCCTGGATGTCGTGCTCCGTCAGGGCGGCGAGGGTGTCGGTGGCCACGTCGACAGACGACCGTCCTGTCACCGCGATCACGCGCGTGGGCACACCGGCACGGATCGCGCGATCGAGCGCCCCGATGTTCGGCCGGTCGCTTACGACCAGGCGCACGCGCCAGGGGGTCGCCGCAGTCGGGGCGCTCGCGGTGGTCGCGGTGGTCGCGGTGGTCGCGGTGTGATCGAGCAGGGCCTGGAGCGTGGTGCCGGAGCCGGACGCGAACACCGCCACCCGGATCGGAGTCGACGTCACACCATCTCCCCGCCGTACTGAGGCACCAGGAAGGGGTTGGTGCGCCGCTCGTGTCCGACCGTGGTCTCGGGCCCGTGGCCCGTGAGCAGCCGTGTCCCGTCGGGCAGGCTCAGGATCTCGCGCCGGATGGACGCCATGAGCGTGCGGAAGTCGCCACCTGGGAGGTCCGACCGCCCGATCGAGCCAGCAAACACCACGTCTCCGGCCAGGCAGACCTCGTGGGCCTCCGAGTAGAACACCACGTGGCCCGGAGCATGACCCGGCGCGTGGCGCACCTCCCAGTCGGATCCGGCGAACGTGACCGTCTGACCGTGCGCGAGGTTCACGTCCGGCGGGGGCGGCCGCTCGACGGAAACGCCGAACACGGCCGCGTGGTCCGTCACCGCGTCATAGATCGGACGGTCGGCCGGGTGCAAGTGGATGGGTGCGGGGGACACGCGCCGGACAGCGGCCAATCCCTCGATGTGGTCCAGGTGCGCGTGCGTGAGGAGGACCGCCTCGAGCTCGACCTCGAGCCGCTCCACCTCGGAGAGCGCAGACGGCGTCACCGCACCGGGGTCGACCAGCACGCCTGCCTTCGAATCCGCGTCGAACACCAGGTAGGTGTTCTCCCCGAACGGTCCCCCTGCGAAAACGCGAATCTCCGTCATCCGCGTTCGCGCCTGCTTCGCAAACATATGATCCGTCCGCAAATGAGAAGCGGCCCGCGGACCGAGTCCGCGAGCCGCGTCATGTCACCCCAGGGGGGCGGCGTCAGACGGTGAAGGAGCTGCCGCACCCGCACCCACCGGCCGCGTTGGGATTCCGGAACGCGAAGCCGGAGCCCATCATCCCGGTCACGTAGTCGATCTCGATTCCCTGCAGGTACTGGGCGCTGAAGGGGTCCACGAATACCCGAATGCCGGACAGGGTGAACACCTCGTCGTCCCCCTCCGGCTCGTCTTCGATGTTGAGCCCGTACTGGAAGCCCGAGCACCCTCCGGGGAGCACTGCTACCCGGAGACCGGAATCATCCCCGGCTCCGTGGTCTTCGAGAAACTTCTCGACGGTCGAGACGGCCGTGGGCGTCAGTGTGATCTGCATGTGAGCTCCGAAGAAAACATCCTCACGAGAGAGCGGACCCCGTTCGACCGGTGAGCCGCCGCTCCCGAAGGCTCGTCGTCATGGCCGCCTCGAGCGGCCTGTCATCCTGCCCCGCGGATTGGAGATACCCCTCCCAATCCGAAGGGTTCGTTGTCGTCTCAAGCTATTTTCGTGCCGCGGAGGGGTCAACGAGCGCGCTCCACGGAGTGACCGGTCAATCGCCCTGGGGCCAGCAGTCTCGCAGCGCCCGGACCAGATCCTCCTCCTCGCTCGGGTCGACCGTGCGGAGGTCGATCAACACGCGGTTGTCCTCCGTCCGCGCGACCACCGAGGTCGGGCCGAAGCGAAGCCGCCTCTGGAGGGCATCCACGCTCAGCGATCCGGGGTCGATGGCTACGCGCCAGGTCGCGATCTCTCCATCCGGAAGCGTCCCGCCCCCCACCACCGAGTGCCCGGCCACGAGCTCCACCCTGCCCCCCGCAGCCTGGGCTACGGGCGCGAGTGCCTCCGACAGCCGTTCCGCGCGCTCTCGCACGGAGTCGGACGACTCGTGGATCATTCGGAGCACGGGAATGCGGGAGCGCGCCGCCTCCGGGTCCCGGTACGTGCGGATGGTGGCCTCCAGGCCCGCGAGCGTGACCTTGTCCACCCGGAGCGCCCGACAGAGCGGGTTCTTCCGGAGCTTCTGGATCCACTCCGCGCCCCCGACGATCAGCCCGGCCTGCGGGCCGCCGAGCAGCTTGTCCCCCGAGAACAACACCAGGTCCGCGCCGGATGCGACGGCGCTCGCCACGGTCGGCTCGTTCGGGAGACCGTCCACGCGGAGATCCAACATGAGTCCGGACCCGAGGTCGTAGACCAGCGGAAGCGCGTGCTCTGCGCAGAAGCGGGAGAGAACCCCGACCGGCACCTCCTCCGTGAACCCGCTCACCCGGAAGTTGGAGCGGTGGACCTTGAGCACGGCGCCCGGCTTGACGTCGAGGGCCGCCCGATAATCGTCCAGACGCGTCCGATTGGTCGTCCCGACCTCCACCAGGGTGGTGCCGGCACGCTCGACGATCTCCGGGATGCGGAAGCCGCCCCCGATCTCGATCAGCTCGCCACGTGAGACGACCACTCCCTGGCCGGCCGCCGCGGTATCGAGTGCGAGGATGAGGGCGCCGGCCGCGTTGTTCACCACCAGCGCATCCTCCGCGCCGGTGAGCTCCCGGAGCAGTCCCCGGCAGTGGTCGTAGCGGGATCCCCGCACCCCCTCGTCCAGGTCGAACTCGAGGTTCGAATAGGAGCGCCCCGTCTCGACCATGGCCCGCACGGCGTCCTGGCTGAGCGGAGAGCGACCCAGGTTGGTGTGTAGGATGACTCCCGTCGCGTTGATCACGGTGCGGAGGGTCGGGGCGCTTCGCGCTTCGACCAGGGCCTGGACCCGGCGGGCGAGCGCTTCGGGAAGGAGTGCCTCCGCCGCCGCTGCGTCGCCGGGGGCGCCGGGGGCCCCACCTGCGGCATCAGCGCCCGCCCGGTCGCCCTGGGCGAGCGACCCGCGCGCCTCGTCGAGGACCTGACGGAGCGACTCGACCACCAGGTCGCGGGGGTAGCGGTCGAGGAGCTGCGCCACTTCGGGCGTCGCGAGGACCCGGTCCACGCCGGGGATGCGCCGCCGCTCGTCCGTCATCGTGGCCTCCGTGCCCCCCGAAAGGGGGACCATCGTCGGGCGGGGGCGGCGGACCGCTCGATCCTGCGCGTCGCGTGGGCCAGGCCCGCCGCACCTCTGCCCGGAGCCCTGTCGATCCCTCCGGTGGTATCGATCACGAGCGTCGTGTCGATCACACCCGTCGTGTCTATTGCCCCGGTCGTGTCGATCACACCCGTCGTGTCGATGACCCCCGTCGTGTCGATCACCAGCGTGGTGTCCACGCCAGTGGTGTCCATCACGCCCGTGGTGTCCACACCCGAAACCGTGTCGCCCGCCGCGGCCGAATCCGGCGGCGGCGGCTCCCACACGACCGTGGCCGTGCCTCCGCCCAGCGGCAGGCCG
>JAHEKN010000011.1:11262-44048 GCA_024638305.1 Gemmatimonadota bacterium
GTCGATCCCTCCGGTGGTATCGATCACGAGCGTCGTGTCGATCACACCCGTCGTGTCTATTGCCCCGGTCGTGTCGATTACCCCCGTCGTGTCTATTGTCCCGGTCGTGTCGATCACCCCGGTCGTGTCGATGACCCCTGTCGTGTCGATCACCCCAGTGGTGTCCATCACGCCCGTGGTGTCCACACCCGAAACCGTGTCGCCCGCCGCGGCCGAATCCGGCGGCGGCGGCTCCCACACGACCGTGGCCGTGCCTCCGCCCAGCGGCAGGCCGTTGATGTTGGTCACTCCGGTGATCGTGACCTCATACGGAACGCCGGCGGCCATCGGGCTCTCGAGCACCGCGAAAAGGGTCTGCTCGGGCAGGGGCGGGCCCGGGTCCACCACCTCCTGATCCTCGTCGGGACCGGTGGGCACCGCTTCCGGCACCGGAGTCACCGGCGCCGGTTGCGCCGGCGCTTGCCGCGCTTCGGCCTCAGCGGAGTCGCCGGCAAGCGTGTCCGAACCTGCGGCAGCGGCGGCAGCGGCGGCCGCAGCAGCAGCGGAGTCGGCCGCGGCGCGCGCCACCTCCGCCGCCGCTCGCGCGCGCTGCTCCTCCTCGGCCTGACGGAGCTCCTCGAACTGACGGGGATGAAGTACTCGGGCCAGCGTCGGAGCGTCGCCCGCTTCGGTCTCGAGCCTGACGGAGACCAGCGTCAGACCACCCTCCGGGTCCATGTAGTCGTCGAAGGCCATGCGAAGAGCCATGGAGTCGGGCGCCTCCAGGCGGACGAGCGTAGCGGGGGTCGTGTCGCGGGCCAGTACGGCCATGGCCAAGACCAACGTATCCACAGCCGAGCTGAGCAGCAGCCCCTGCTCGACCTGCGGCTCCTGGAAGTCGGGCCGATTGTTTCGATTGCGGTCCTCGAAAGCGCGGACCCGGTAGCGCCCCTCGTCGATGAAGCGGAGAGCGAAAAGCCCGTTTTCGTCAGTCCGGGTGTGGTGCACGGTCGAGTCCTCGGCCTCGGCCTCGACCCGCACCTGGGCGGCGTTGCCCGTGATCCGGTCGCTGATCACCCCGGCGATCGCTCCACCCGGAATCTCCGGACCCGTCGAGAAGACGAACTCGAACGGCTCGCGCATCCGGTTTCCGAACAGGTCGGAGATCTGGGGCAGAACGGTCACCCGATACACCCGGCCGGCCGGAAACCCGGCAGGCCGCGAGACCTCGATACCGTCGCGGAAGTGCCGCACGCGCACGTTCTCGAGCTGCGGAGACACCAGGACGGCGTCCTCCAGCGACCCGCCCGCACCGCGTTCGCTGATCCGTTCGCTGAAGCGGATGCGGATGGGATCGCGCCACTCCGTGACCGTCGTGTCCGGCGCCGGCTCCGTGGCGATGACCAGTGGCGAGAAACGGTCCTCGGGACCGCCGGGAATGGTACCGGTGCGGGCGCACGCCAGTCCCGCCCCGAGCACCAGCGAGAAGGCGAGCGCACCGTGGCACGCGAAGCCGACCGTCATCCCCCGAGGCCCAGGGAGGGTCATTGATCTCCCAGGCTCTCGAGCTTCCGCCCGATGCTGTCGATCTGCTCCTCCAGACGTGCGGCCTTGTCCCGCTCTCCCTGCACGACGGCTTCGGGCGCCCGTTCCACGAACTTGGAGTTGGCGAGCTTGCTGCGCGCTCCCTGAAGCTGCCCACCGAGCTTGGCCACCTCGTCCGCCAGGCGCTCGCGCTCGCGATCGAGATCGATGACCCCGGCGAGCGGCACGAACAGCTCGACCCCCCCCGCGAGGACCGAATGCGCCCCGGCCCCGGCAGCGACGGAGCCGGCGTCCAGGTAATCGAGATCGATCCACGCGAGCCGCTCCACCGCGGTCCGCTCGCTCTCCAGCACAGCCCGAAGCCCTTCCGACCAACCCCGAAGCTCCAGCTTCACGCTCTGACCCTCCTTGATCCCGTACTCCTTCCGGAGCCTGCGGGCCTCGACCACTACCTGCTGTAGCGCGGCAATGCTGGCCGCGGCAGCCGGGTCCTCGAGCTCCTTGGTGACCTCGGGCCAGGGCGCGACGATGAGCGCCTCCGGTCGCGCTTCGCCCTCGGCCGTGGGCAGCTTCTCGAACAGGGCCTCGGTAACGAACGGCACCAGCGGATGCAGCAGCCGGAGCGTCCGGTCCAGGACGTGGAGGAGCGTCGAGCGCGCCGCCTCCCTTCTCGCGGGGTCGGCGTCCTCCCCCATACGGGGCTTGATCAGCTCGAGGTACCAATCGGCGAACGATCCCCAGAAGAAATGGTAGACCAGATCGGCGACTTCCTTCAGGCGGAAGCGCGCCATCTCCTGGTCGATCCTGCGCGTGGTCTCGGCCAACTCCGTGAGGATCCAGCGGTCCACGGGCTCGAGACGATCGGCCACGGCCCCGACCGGCGGGATGGGATCGTCCCCGAGGTTGAGGAGCGCGAACCGGCCGGCGTTCCACACCTTGTTGGCGAAATTGCGCCCGGGCGCGAAAGCGCTCTCCACATCCTCGTTGTCCAGATAGATGTCGGTGCCCACGGCGCAGGAGCTGATCAGGGTGAACCGCAGGGCATCGGCCCCGAAACGGTCCACGATCTCGAGCGGATCGATTCCGTTCCCGAGCGACTTGGACATCTTGCGGCCCCGCTTGTCCCGCACGGTTCCGTGCAGATACACCTGATCGAAGGGGGCGTCGCCCAGGAACTCGTAGCCCGCCATGATCATCCGAGCCACCCAGAAGAACAGGATCTCCGGAGCGGTCGAGAGTGCGGCACCCGGATAGAATGCGCGCAGATCCTCGGTCTCTTCGGGCCACCCGAGCGTGGAGAAGGGCCAGAGCCAGGACGAGAACCAGGTGTCGAGCACGTCGGGATCCTGCTCCAGCTCGGCACAGTCGCAGATGGGGCACACGTGGGGATCGTTGCGACGCACGATCGTCTCGCCGCACTCGGTGCAGTACCACACGGGGATGCGGTGCCCCCACCAGAGCTGCCGGGAGATGCACCAGTCCCGGATGTTCTCCATCCAGTCCTCGTACACCTTCGTCCAACGGTCGGGCGTGAATGTCACCCGACCACTGCGCGAGGCCTCCAGCGCCGGCTCGGCGAGCGGCTTCATGCGCACGAACCACTGCTCCGACAGGCGGGGCTCCACCACCGTGTGACAGCGGTAGCAGTGCGGGACGGAGTGGGTGTGTGACTCGTCGCCGGCGCGGAGCCCTTCCGCCTCCAGAGCGGCCAGCACAGCCTCGCGCGCCGCGAAGCGATCCATGCCCCGGAACGCGGCCGGTGCATTGTCGCTCATGTGGGCGTCGGGCGTCATGACGTCCATCAGCCCGATGCCTGTCCGCCGCGCCATCTCGAAGTCGTTGACGTCGTGCGCGGGGGTCATCTTGACCATGCCGGTCCCGAACTCGCGGTCCACGAAGTCGTCCTGGACGATCGGGATGGTGCGGCCGGTGAGCGGCAGCTCGACGTCGGCTCCCACGAGGGCCGCGTAGCGCGCGTCCTTGGGGTTCACGGCCACCGCCATGTCCCCCAGCATGGTCTCGGGCCGGGTGGTCGAGACCGTCAGATACCAGCGCCCGTCGGGCAGCCGGCCAACGGCCTCGGCTCCGGCGGCCACCGCGTCCTCGGCCGCTCCCGCCGCGGACTCGGGCAGCGGGTAGCGGAGATGGTAGAGGCGACCCTCCACCTCCTCGCCCTCCGCCTCCTCGTTCGACAGCGCGGTGAGGCAACGCGGACACCAGTTGATGATGTACTCGCCGCGGTAGACGAGTCCCTTCTCGTACAGCCGCACGAACACCTCGCGCACGGCCCGGCTGAGACCATCGTCCAGCGTAAAGCGCGTGCGGGTCCAGTCGCAGCTGCAGCCGATTGCCCGAAGCTGTTCGAGGATGCGCTTCTCCGTCTCGGTGACGAAGCTCCAGACCCGCTCCACGAACGCGTCCCGGCCCAGGTCGTCCCTGGTCTTCCCTTCCGTGGCCAGATCGCGCTCGACCACGTTCTGGGTCGCGATCCCGGCGTGGTCCGTCCCCGGCACCCACAGCGTGGGCGCCCCCCGCATGCGCTGCCAGCGGATCAGCACGTCCTGGATGGTGTTGTTGAGCCCGTGCCCCATGTGCAGGACCGCGGTCACGTTGGGCGGCGGAATCACGATCACATAGGGCTTGACGCCCTCGGGCACGCCGTCCGGCCCGATCGTGAAATGCCCCTGCTCTTCCCAGCGTGCGTAGATCGGACCGCTGATGGCGGCGGGATCGAAGCGCTTGGGTAGCCCTTCCACGTCACTCATGGTCTGTGCTCACCTTGCGTGCTCGCTCTCCGCGCGTACGGCCGTCGTCTCTTTTCCGGAGGCTCCGGGCGATCCAGGGTGCTGCGACCGAGGCCCATCGGTCCGTGCGCGTTGCCCGGCGGACCCGCGAACGGCTGGGCTACACCGGACCCGGCACTACGATACCAGCCGCGGTGGCGTTACCCAAAGTCGGTCGATGACCGCCGCCACACCGGGCGCGGCCGACAGGGTCTCGACGAGTAGTCGGGCCAGCTCGGGCGACTCGACCTCCCCCACCAACTCGACGATGCCGTCCCCCAGGTCGCGAACCTCCACGTCGGCATTCAGCGCAAGGTCGAGCGCCCGGCTCTGCAGGGCGACCAGGTCGGGCATGGGCATCCTCTGACGACCCTCTCGGAGGAGCCACGCCAGGAGGACTCCCGCGCCCAAACCGGCCACGAGCGCCCCGACCCAGGCGACCTGTGACCTCCGACTCATGGTCAGCGGGATCTCGTGGTGTCCCCGGCCGCGGCTCGCTCGGCCCGCTCTCGGTCCTTTCGCTCTCGGATGGCGGCCCCCCGGCGCTCCCACGTCTCCCACACACGGCCGCGGGCGGCCTGGGCGTCGATCTCGCCCATCCGGGCGTCCATCTCGTCGGCATAAGCGTCGGCGCCCTGCGTCCGGCCGAACAAGGAGCTCGGAAGGGGCAGCTTCACCGAGCCCAGGTGCAGGGTTCCGGGACTGACACCCCACTTCTGGCCGTCATCGTCCGTGTAGGTCCAATCGAGCGCCTCGGCACGCGCACGACGAGCCGCCGCCTCCGCGTCCCCGAACTCTTCGATGGCCCAGCGGATGCGGGCGTCGAGCTCTTCCTGACGGGTCATGGCCGCCAGCTCCGGGTCCACGGCGCGAAGGAGCACGCTGTCCGCGGGATCCGGGCGGAGGACCTCCCCGGCCGTGATCACGCGGGGACCGGGCGGCTGCTCCGGCCTCACCCCTGGCACGACGCCTCGGTCGGGCTCAGGCTCGGGTACCGGCTCGGGCTCGACCGGGTCCTCTTCCTCCTCTGGCTCCCGGGAGGCCGCCTCGGATTCCGCGGCGACCTCTACGATCCGAACGATCTCGGTGCCCGCAACGTCCGGCCCCGCCTCCTCGGGCGCTTGCAGCGCGAACTCCTGGGGCGAGGGAACCCCGAGAAACGAATACAGCAGAATGGCCAACCCGTGGACGACCGCCGACGCGGCCAGGCCGATCGTGAACGGTGAGCGCGAGCCCCGACGACCTCGCAACGACGCATGCGCCACCAGGCCCTCCTCCAACGCAGGGGGAGGGCCGGTAGACGGGGCGGTCGGCTCCGTCGAGGCTTGGCTTCGATCCATCATGTTTGGTAAACGGCCCTACTCGGGGGGTTCCGGCAAGTAGTCGTCAGACGACGACGCGAGCCAGACGGTTGGCCGCCTCCTCGAGGCGCTCCGCGCCCAGGGTGAGCGCGACACGGAAAAATCCCTCCCCCCCGGGGCCCAGCGCGCCACCCGGAAGGACCACCACGCCTTCGCGTTCGAGCGCGCGCGCTGCAAAGTCCAGGGAAGACTCGCCGCCGGGTACCGGCACCCAGAGGTACATGGTCGCTCGGGGGAGCGGGACCTCGAAGCCCGCGCCACGAAGGGCGGCCACGGCACGGTCCCTTCGCTCCTGGAAGGTGGCCACGTTGCCGGGCACCCAATCGTCGTAGGATTCGAGCGCGGCCTTGCCCGCCGCCTGCACCGCCAAGAACGCGCCCGTGTCCATGAAGCTCTTGACCCGCGACAGGGCGCCGATCAGCTCGGAATTCCCGGCCGCCCATCCGAGCCGCCACCCCGTCATGTTGTACGTCTTGGATAGCGAGTGGAACTCGATGGCCACGTCCGCCGCTCCGGGGATCTCGAGGATGCTCGGCGGCCGGTAGCCGTCGAACGCGATCTCGGAATAGGCGTGATCGTGGATCAAGACGGCCCCGGCCTCGCGGCAGAGCGCGACCGCGCTCTCCAGATACTCGATCGATACCGACGCCGCGGTGGGGTTGTTGGGATAGTTGAGGTACAGGACCCTCATCCGACGCACGACTTCGGGGGGCAGCTCGTCGAGCGGGATCCGGAACTCGTGCTCCGGGCGGAGAGGAACCAGGTGCGGCCGACCACCCGCCAGGATGGTCCCGCCCCGGTAGGCCTGGTACCCCGGGTCGGGGATCACGCCGACGTCCCCGGGCTCCATGAACGCCAGCGGCAGGTGGGCGATCCCCTCCTTGGAGCCGATGAGGGGCAGCACCTCCGAGAAGGGGCTCAGCTCCACGCCGAACCGCTTGGTCATCCACGCAGCCACGGCCTCACGGAACTCGGGCAGCCCCAACTGGAAGGGATAGCGGCCATAGGCCGGGTCCGCGGCGGCGGTGCGGAGGGCCTCGACCGCGGCCGGCGGGGGCGGCAGGTCGGAATCGCCGGCACCCAGATCGATGACGTCCACGCCCCGTGCCCGCAGCTCGCGGCGCTTCTCCGGAATCCCGGCGAGCGGATATCCGGGAAGATCGAGATAGGCGTCCCGGTAGCGCGGACTCACGCTCGGGCGGGACGATTCCGCACGGGATTCACAACGCGCGCGAATCCCGTGATCTCGACCTCGACCACGTCACCGTCAGCGAGCGGCCCGATCCCCTCGGGCGTGCCGGTCAGGATGAGGTCGCCGGGCTCGAGCGTCATGATCCTCGATATGTACGACACCAGAAACGCCGGTCCGAAGGCCATGTCCGAAGCCCGGCCGCGCTGGCGGACCTCGTCGTTGACCCGGGTGACGACTTCCAGACCGTCCAGGTCGACGCCGGCGATGGGCTCGGGCACACCCACCGGGCAGAACGTGTCGAACCCCTTGGCCCGGCTCCACTGGTCGTCCTTGCGTTGGAGGTCGCGCGCGGTAACGTCGTTGGCGGCTACCAGCGACTCGACGTAGGCGAGCGCCTCGGCCTCCCCCACGTCGCGGGCCCTGCGTCCCATGACCAGACCGATCTCCCCCTCGTAGTCGACCCTCCCTACTCCCACCGGGATCTCGATGTGGCGGCCGTTCTCGATCAGGCTCGAGGGCGGCTTGAGGAAGATGAGGGGCTCCTCGGGGACCTCGTTACCCAGCTCGGCCGCGTGGGCCACGTAGTTCCGGCCGACGCAGACGATCTTGCTGGGTGCGAGCATGGCCCGGCTACCGGCTCCGGCCCGTGCGTCCCGGACCGTTCGGGACCGCCCGGCCGGTCGGCGTCACTGGGACGACGGCCGGGTGTGCAGGTGGGTTCCCCAGAGCACGCCCACGGCGCCGATGGTGAGAAGGGCGGTGACCACGCCCCACCAGAACGCGAGGTCGGGATGGCCGGCGGTGGCGCCGCTGGCGGCCTTTCCATAGGTGACGTTGGCCATGCCGAGCCAGGCGATCCCGATGAGCATACCGACCCAGAACTTCATTCGTTCTCTTCCGATCTGGTCCACAAAAGAAGCGCCCGAGCCCCGGGCGGGCTCCGGCGAGCCCGGCCTAATCTAGGGTCTGCGGGGTTCCGGACAAGCCGTAGAAGTCACGCAGACGACGCTCGATTTCCCACCAGGGCCCTTTGACCAGCGGTGCCGGCGGCAGCGATTCCCGCAGGTAGCGCCCATACTTCCGTGTGAGGATGCGATCGTCGAGGAGCACGACCGCCCCGCGGTCGCTTCGCGAGCGCACGAGCCGCCCAAACCCCTGCTTGAGACGGAGCGCCGCGAGCGGAAGCATGTACTCCCAGAACGAGTTGCCGCCGCGCGCCTCGATGCTCTCCACCCGTGCCGCGGTAATGGGCTCGGTCGGGACGCGAAACGGCAGCTTCTCCAGGATCAGCCCGCGGAGGGGATGGCCGGGCACATCCACGCCCTCCCAGAACGACGACGTGCCCAGCAGGAGCCCGTTACCCGCGGCCTCGAACCGTCGGAGCAGCACCGAGCGCTGTTGCTCGCCCTGCACGAACAGTGGCCAACGGGACTCCGCGCCGGCGGCGCGAAGTAGCTCGGCGACCCGGGTGAGCGACCGGTGCGAGGTGAAGAGCAGGAAGAGCCCTCCTCCGGTGAGCCTCGCCAGTGAGTGGGCGATGTCGGCGGTCGCTCCGTGGAAGCCCTCGCTCCCCGGGGCTGGAACGTCGGCGGGGACACAGAGCAGGGACTGCGTCGGGTAGTCGAAGGGGGACGGCACCAAACGTTCGACCACGTGCAGGGCCTGTTCGTCCTCCGTGTCCGCGACGTCGACCGTAGGCTCGGCAAACACGGCGTGGGCGGCGTCCACCGCCGACAGGCGCGCCTCGCCTCCCGCGGGGTCGGCGGGGTCGCCCAGACCCACCCGGCTCCGCACGAAGTCGAACGTACCGCGCGTGGCAAGCGTGGCCGAGAGGAGGCTCGCCGAGGCCAACTTCCCGAACAACTGGTCGCGGAGCTCGCTGCCCAGCTCGACCGGCGCGGCCGCGAGGCTCAGGTTCGAGCGGGGCGCCCGGCCCCGCCGCTCCACCCAACGCACGTTGGTCGTGCCCGCCACGTCGGGATCGAGAATCGTGCGAAGCGCGTCCGCGGCGCCTCCGGCGCGGCGCTGGGCGCTCCGGAGATCGAGCAGGCGGCCCTCCACCAGCCCGTAGAGCTCGTCCCGCTCCTCGATGCGCCGCACGAGCGACTCGAGGACGCGCGCCAGGGACGTGAGCGCCGGGAGCGCGCTGTCGAGCGCGTCCCGCACCATCGGGTCGTCCACGGGCTCGTCGAGAGGGGGCACGCCGAGTCGCATGGGATCCATTCTCCCCACCGGCAGCACGGCGTCCAGGGCGTCGATGAGCCGCCCCGCCGCGTCGCGGGCGCGGCGGACCTCCACGAGCACCTTGTCCTCGATGAATGCGCGCACCTGGTCGGCCGCGTCCGACCCTCCGAGCTCGTCGCCCAGGGCACGCAGGACCCCCTTCCCCTTCCGGTCCAGCCGGCTGAGGAGCCGGAACAGGCCCCTGCGGGTGACCCCGACGCCAAGATGGCTCGTGGCCGCGTCCTCCACGTTGTGGGCCTCGTCGAGAATGAGGTGGCGGTATCCGGGGAGCACCGCAGACGTCCGAAAATCGCCCGACGAGCGGCGAACCGAGAGATCGGCGAAGAGCAGATGGTGGTTGACCACCAGCACCTCCGCCGAGGCTGCGCGCCTCCGAGCCTTCTGATAGAAGCACTGCTGGAAGTGGGGACAACGCGCGCGCAGGCACACGTCGGAGTCGCTCTCGATCTCCTCCCAGACGTCCGGTGAGGGCGCGAAGGCCAGGTCCGAGAGGCTTCCATCTTCAGTCGACTCCGACCAGTCGAGCAATCGGTCCAGCTCGTCGGAGCGATCGCGCTCGAAGATCGAGCTCAGACTGGCGGCCGCGAGCCGGAGACGACGGATCGAGATGTAGTTCCCCCTGCCCTTCACGAGCGCCCAACGCACGTCCTGCCCCATCAGGTCCTGCACGAGCGGCAGGTCCTTCGACACCAGTTGCTCCTGGAGATTGATGGTGTTGGTCGACACCACCGTGCGCTCCTGGTTGTCCAGTGCCCAGCGGGCGGCGGGGAGCAGATAGGCGAGCGACTTGCCGGTGCCGGTGCCGGCCTCGACGATCGCCACGCCCCCATCGTTGTAGCGGTCCGCGATGGTCCGCAGCACCTCGCGCTGCTCGGGACGATCCTCGTAACGGGCGTGAATCTCGGCCAACGGCCCGCCGGGCCCCAGCAGGCCCTCCAGCTCGTCCGGGACCAGCGGCACGCGCTCGCGCAGCGCTGGCGGCTCGACCACCACGTAGAGGCCGGCGACGCCGTTGTCCACGATGGCGGTGCCCAGGCCCATCTCGTAGAGCCGGCCCGCGACCGACAGGTCGGCCTCGGACGGCTCCAACACGCCGCTCGGGTGGTTGTGGACCATCACGTCGCCGACCGCGGCGTCCCGGGCCGCGACCAGCACCGCCTGGTGATTGCCGCGGGCGACGGCCCGGGGCCGCACGATCTCGCGGGCGTCGTTCAGCCCCGCGAGAAAGCAGACCTCGCGGCCACCGGCCTTCGCGATCTCGCGCCGCATGAACTCGGCGGCCTGGGGAGAGACGGCGAGCGGACGCGGGCGGCCCTGACTCACGTCAGGTCTTGAGCTCCTTCTTCTTGGCGGCCGGGAACAGGACGTTGTTCAGGATCAGCCGGTACCCCGGGGAGTTGGGGTGAAGCGAGAGGTCGGTGGGCGCGTCCCCGATCTGGTGCTCGGGGTCCTCGGGGTCGTGACCTCCGTAGAACGTCCAGGTCCCTTCACCGAAGTTGCCGTGCACGTATTTGGCGCGGTCCGCCTCCTCGGCCAGCACCACGCTACCGGGCTTGAGGCGCTCCCGCGCGAACGAGGTCGTGAGGCCGTAGAAGTCGGGGAGCACGTTCACGTGGCTCTGGGTGAGCATGCTTGGAACCGGATCGAACTTGGCCGAGAAGTCGAACAGCGTGAACGCGCCGAGCTCGATACGCCAGGGCGTGTTCACCTGATGCCCGTCGATGTTGGAGAACGCGTTGACCGACGGCGCGATCTGCACCTCCGCGTTCTCGAACGCCATGGAGCGGTTCCAGTCCATGCGGGCCGTGGCCTGCGGGTCGGCGGGTGAGCCATCGGCGAAGGCGGCGGCGATGTCGACGGACTCGGCGGCGAGCGCCAGCTCGAGCGTCTCGGTGGCCGAGCACATGGCGAAGAGGAAGCCGCCGTCCTCCACGTATTTCCGGATCCCGCGGGCCACGTCCTTCTTGAGATCGGGCACCGTCCGGTACCCGAGCCGCGCCGCGAGCTCCTGGTTGCGTTGGACCTCGTCCTGTAGCCAGGGCGCGCCCGCGTACGTGATATAGAACTTGGAGTACTGACCGGTGAAATCCTCGTGGTGGAGGTGGAGCCACTCGTAATCCGCCAGCCGCCCGCTCACCACGTCATCGTCCCAGATCGTCTCGTACTCGATCTCGGCGTAGTCGAGCGCCATCGTCACGGCATCGTCCCACGGCGTCGCGTTGGGCGGCGTGTAGATGGCGATCTTGGGCGCCTTCTCGAGCGGCACCGCCTCCATGTTCGACTGTGCGATCATGCCCCGCAGCGATGCGAGCTCCCCCGCCGCCATCGGCTCGACGGTCACGCCCCGCAGTGCCGCCGCCCGGCGCACCTCGCTGTTGTCGGGGAGCAGGAACGAGCCACCACGATAGTTGAGCAGCCACTCGGCCTTCTCGGCCCGCGTGAGAACCGAGTACGTGAGGCCGTAGGCCTTGAGATGGTTGGCCTGGGTGCCGTCCATGGGGACGATCAGGAACTGAGCCGCCGCCGGGGTGGCCAACGGCCCACCGACACTGGCGGCGACGAGCGCGCACATGCCCAGGACGCGACCGATCGGCATTCCGCGCTTCATCGCCCGATGGCCTCCTGGAGACGCTGCAGGACCAGGCGCGCGGTCGGGACGAGCGGATGGGTCGGGCGCTCCACGATCAGGTCCTCCAGATCGGTCGCGGCGCTGGACAGGTCCCGCTCCGCCGCGAGGCGGCGCTCCGACAGAGCCAAGACGGCCTCCGGCCAAGATGCCGACTCGCGGTGGCCCTCCACGACCCGCGTGTAGAGCGCCTCCGATCGCTCATGTTGATCGGCCGTCTCCGCGAGGCGAGCTGCGAACACCAGGAGGGCCGCTCCCTGGCCGGGCTCCGCCACGTCGGCCGCCTCGACCGCCTCAACCAGCGCATCGGTCGCTCGGTCCACGCTTCCCCTGTGCGCGAGGACGATCGCTCGGGCGGCCGTGGGGCGCATCCCCGGATGGAGGGCCGCGAGCGTCTGCGCCATGCGGAGCAGCCGGGTGGCCTCGACGGGGGGCAGTGCCGTGGCGGCCTCGACCAGCGCCTGACGGCCGTCGTCCAGCCGTCCCTCGGCGAGGATCTGGACGGCCATGTCCACCGACTCCTGGCCCGCGAGCGCTGCGTGCGCGGAAGGCGAGAGCACGTACGCCAGGGCGAGCAGCCCGCCGATCACGGCGTGACGCATCCTCATCGGATCTCCCCGGGCGGCCGATTGAGTCGCTCGAAGTACTGGAGCACCAGCCGGCGCTCTCCCGGTGTCAAACGCGCCAGGAAGGCGGCCGAGGGCAATGGGAAGCGGGCTCGGCCCAGGTCCGCGTCCGTGAGCGGTGAAATCTGTCCGCGCTCGAACTCGCCCGGAGCCTCCGACTGCCGTTCCTCGGACTCCTCATCCTCCTCCCGCTCGAGCGAGCGACCCGCCTCGAGCAGCCGGTGGAACAGTCTCTCCTGACGCTCCAGGGTCTCACGATCCAGCCGGCCTCCGGCCAGCAGCTCGGCGATCGCCTGGGCCTCCTGCGCCATGGCCTCCATGTCCGCCATGGACTGCTCACCGCCCGGATCGTTCGACATCTCGCCCAGGTCCGATGCCACGGCCTGCTGACCCTGCGCCATCTGCTGCATCTGCTGCGCCATGGCCTGCTGGCTGAGCTGCATCGGCATCATCTGGGCGCTCTGGTTCATCAGGTCGGCCTGTTGCTCCGCCAACTGATCCATCTGCTCCTGTGACTGCTCTCCCCCGGCCTGCTGCTGGGCGGAGGCCTGCGCCACCTGGTCCGCGGCGTTCATGGCGGACATTGCCAGCCGGTTGAGCGCGTGCACCGTGCGGTCCGCGGAAGCGGCGGGCGACGGGTTGGATCCCCTCCGTCCCAGGGCCTCGGCAGTGCGCTCCGACTCGGCCTGGGCGTCGTCGATCAGCTCGGAGACGCCCGGGGCATCCATCGGCGAGAACCGCAGGCCCTCCTCGAGGTTACGCGACATGTTGCGCGCCCCTTCGGTCACGGCGGCCTGATCTGACCGCAGGTCCGCCATTTCCTCCCGGGTGGCGCCCCGCATCTGGTCCCTCAGCTCCGCCTGCCGCTCGGCCAGGGCCAGGGCGCCTTCGGCGGTCTGCTGGAGAGCGGCCTGCACCTGCTTGGTCAGCTCCTCAGCCATGCGGTCCTGCGCCTGCTCCAGCGCCTCGGCCGCCTGCTGCAGCTGATCGGCTGCCTGCTCCGCCCGCTCG
Source organism: Gemmatimonadota bacterium (assembly GCA_024638305.1). Classification (GTDB taxonomy): domain Bacteria; phylum Gemmatimonadota; class Gemmatimonadetes; order Longimicrobiales; family Gaopeijiaceae; genus JAHEKN01. The sequence goes on from JAHEKN010000011.1 coordinate 24,630, forward strand.
CCAGCCTGTTCGCCACTCTGGGCCTCGGAGGCCTCGCGCATCGATTGGCGCGCCTGCTCCGTGCTCGTCGAGGCCTCCTGAGCGCTCCGCTGGGCCACCTGCTCTCCCAGCTCGCCCAGGTTGTCCTGCAAGCGCTCCATCCGCTGCTGCAACGTCTCGGCTTCGGCCTCGAGAGCCGCTTGCTGTCGATTGCGGAGCTCCGGGTTGTCCTGCTCACGCAGCGCCTCCGCGAGCGCGCGCTCCCTGCGGGCCAACTCCTCCGCCTCCTCGCGGGTCGCCCGGAAATCCTGTTCCACCGCGGCTCGCCGAAACCGCTCCAGCGACTCCTCGAGCATCTGCCGGAACTCTTCCTGATTCTCCATCATCTGCCGGAGCTCTTCCATGGCCCGGCGGGCATCTTCCTCCGAGAGCGACTCCTCGAGGTCCTGCATCTGCTGCACGAGATCGTCGGAGTTCATCTCGTTCAGGAGCTCCTGCAGCTCCTGGAGGTCTTTTTGGAGATCCTGGTCGGCAAGACCACCGTCCTGCATGGCGGCGGCCAGCCGTTCCAGCTCCGCGGACAGCTCCTCCACTTCGCGCGACATCTCGCGCTGACGGTCGAGCGACGTCCGCGCCTGCTCGCGGTCCCCGAACTCCATGGGGTCGCCCGCTCGATTGGAGGCGTCGGTGGGACGCGCTCCCTCCGCCTCCTGACGCGCCCGGTCCGCCAACTCCTCCAGCCGCCGAACGGCGTCCTCCAGCTCGGCCTGGGCGTCCCGGCGGAGGTCGCTGACCGTGGGCACGCGCAGGATGTGCACGTCCGACTGGGTGGTCTGTCCGGCCGGCGAGTTGTCGATCAACCGAACCCTGTAGAGCACGGAATCCCCGGGAACGAGGCTCCACTGTGAGAGGTCGAGCAGGGGCCGGGCGATCGCGGCCGGGACCCCCCCGAGCGAAAGCGGCTGCACGGTGCGCTCGGGACCGTCGCCTCGGAAGGCCTCGACCTCCAGCCGGTCCAGGCCGTAGTCGTCGCGAACGTCCACGACCAGTGGCTGGCGGCGCGTGATCGGGATGACCGTGTCGCGGGCCGGATAGAGGACCCTGAGACTGGGGAAGGCGTCCGGAACCAGCACGACGTCGAGCGGCGCGGGGACCACGCCCGGACGCTCACCGCGGGCGTCGAGGAACGTCCACTCGTAGAGCGCGCTCCGGCGGGGCGTCCAATCGCCGCCGAACGACGGTCCGCTCACGTCGAAGCGCGCGCTCGTGCCCCCGCCCGCCTCTTCCAGCCCCGCGCTCCCCAACGGACGCGACGCCCGGCCGACGATGCGGAGACGGGTACCGAAGGGGATGGCCAGCCGGGGCACCACGCCGCGGTACTCCTCGGCGGTCCGGCCGGTATGGGGCGGGAAGGTGAGCGAGACCTGCACGTCGGTTACGAGCAGCGGGTCGGCCGGCGCCAGCGTGAATACGTCGCTGACGGCGCCGTCCGGCGCCTGGGCCCAGTAGTCCATGGCCACGTCCACGGACGGGAACGGGAAACGGGCCTGTTCGTTTTCGACGGCGCCCACACGGGACCGGGGGACGTCGCCGACGGCGCGCCAATGGAGCGTAACCTCCTCACGGCCGACCGCGACCACGTCGATCTCGACCGGGGTGCCGCGAGCGACCTCGACCGACCCGGGCATGACCTCCAGCGGGGGCAGCACCTCGCCGGCCAGGAGCTGCACGGGGCGGAGCAGGCCGGCCCAAGCCTGGGCGGCGCGCTCCGGCGCCAAGCCGAGCGCGAGCAACGTGAGGGGCGCGGTCACGGCAAGCGCCTTGAGGCCGCTCCGGGCCCAGCCCTCCGCCAGACGCCCCGACTGACCGGCCAGATGCGACGGGCTGCCCGTGAGGCCGGCGGCGGTCTGCTGCACGGCGAGATTGGCGAGCCCTGCTGAGGTACCCTTCGGCACGGCCCGCTCGAGCTCCAACGACTCGAGGACCGTGCCCCGCGGAAGCCCGGCCGCCCGCTCGACGGACCTGGAGACCAGGCGCTCCGCCAGCCAGCGCTCGCGGCGGGACGCCAGCTCACGCCATGCCTGCACCAGCGCCAATACGATGAGCAGGTCGAGCAGGAGCGGGAGCGGGGTGCCCGCCCTCCAGCCCTCGCTGCCCACCAGGATCCAGGCCAGGGCCAGAACCACGGCCACCGCAGCGGCGACCCAGGCCGCGAGCCCCAGCCGAGCCCGACTGTTCACGTATCCGCGAACGGTGTCGACGATGCGACTGACGGCTCTGGGCGCGGGGCTCATCGGCCTCTCCTCAGGGGACTCGCTGTCCGATGGCGTGCAGGAACAGGTTTACCCCCATACGGAGCGCCTGCTCCCGGATGTCCTCCGCGTCCTCGTGCACGTCCACGTCCTCCCACCCGTCTCCGAGATCCGACTCGTAGCTGTAGAAGACCACCAACCTGCCCCGGTCGAAGATCCCGAACGCCTGGGGCGGATTCCCATCGTGCTCGTGGATCTTGGGAATCCCCTCCGGAAAGTCATAAACCCCGTGAAAAACCGGATGGTCCGGCGGGAGCTCGACCAGGGGGCGGTCGGGGAAGATGGCCGCCATCTCCTCACGGAACGACTCGTCCAGTCCGTAGTTGTCGTCCGCGTGCAGGAACCCTCCCGTGAGCAGGTAGTCTCTCAGCGCCGCCCGTTCCGCCACGGTGAATCGCACGTTTCCGTGCCCGGTCATGTAGAGGTAGGGGTGGTTCCGCAGAGACGCGTCCAGCGGCTTCACCACAGCCTCCCGGGTCGCCACCGGCAGTCCGGTCCGATCGCGCACGGCGCGGAGGAGGTTTGGCAGGGACGACGGGTTGGCGTACCAGTCCCCTCCTCCGTCGTACTGGAGGCGGGCGATGGTCAGCGTGCCCTCCGCTCCAGCCGGAGCATCCGAGCCGGACGACGGCGCCTGCACCGCGATCACCGCGAGTACGGTGAGAAGCTGCACTTCTGGCTACTCCTTGACCGCTTGGACGAGCGCGTAGGCCGCGTTCTTCCGGAGCCCGAACTCGTCCATGACATCCCGCACAACGTCGGTCGCGGTCGCTCCCTCCGCCAGACGGGCTGCAGCAAACGTGCGCGCGCCGTCCACGTCGGGCGTTTCGGGGTCCCCCGACGGACCGACGACCACCGTAATCTCGCCCCGGGGGGGCGACTTCGTGAAGTGACGTCCGGCCTCGGCCACGGTCCCCCGGAACACCTCCTCGTGGAGCTTGGTGAGCTCACGCGCCACGGCGATCCTCCGATCCGCGCCCACCGCGTCGGCCAGGTCGCCGAGCAGCGCCTCCAGGCGTCCCGGCGCCTCGTAGACGATTACGCTGCCCGGATCGGTGGCCAGGCTCCGCAGGAGCTCGCGCCGAGCGGAGGCCTTGCGGGGGAGGAAGCCCACGAACGTGAACCGGTCCGCCGGTAGCCCCGACGCAACCAGCGCCGCGAGCGCGGCCGAGGCACCCGGCACCGGCACGACCCGGTGCCCGGCCTCGATCACCGCGGCGACGAGCCTGCCCCCGGGGTCGGAAACCAGTGGAGTGCCCGCATCGGTCACCAGGGCAACCTCTCCCCCGTCCTCGAGGCGGCGGAGGACCTCCGGTATGCGCGCGGCCTCGTTGTGCTCATGGAGCGAGCGCAGGGGAGTGGCGATCCCGTGGCGGTCGCACAGGATCCGGGTGCGGCGGGTGTCCTCCGCGTAGACCCGGTCCACCTCGGAGAGGACCGCGAGCGCCCGCAGGGTCACGTCGTCGAGGTTCCCGATCGGTGTGCTCACCACGTAGAGCGTCACGCGCCCTCCCCGGACCGTGCCCGCGACCCCAAACGAAAACCGGCCGACGCAGTCTGCGCCGGCCGGCCTCCTTCCGCTACCCGAGTGACGGGCTCAGGCGGTTTCCCGCGCTTGACCGGCCACACCCAGGTGTTGCTTGACCTTGCCCTCGAGCACGGCCCGCGGGACCGCGCCCACCACCGTGTCTACGTGCTCTCCACCCTTGAAGAACAACACCGACGGGATGGAGCGCACTCCGAACCGGCTCGGCACCGAGAGGTTTTGGTCCACGTCCATCTTCCCGACCGTGAGGCCCTGGTCGCCGTACTCCTCGGCGAGCTGCTCGATGATGGGCGCGATGAAGCGGCAGGGCTGGCACCAGGCCGCCCAAAAATCCACGATCGCGAGGCCGTCGGCCCCCTCTATCTCGTCCGCGAAGGTCTCGTCCGTGACCTCGAGGATGTGTTCGCCTGTCGCCATGCTATCTCCTTGTCCGCCAATGCCGGGCCGTGGTACCCTCACGCCGGCAAACGTTCCTGTCTCGTCCATTTCGCACGGAGCACCCCACTTTGAGCGCTCCCGAGGCCATCTTGGGGCTTCCCGTCCACCACATCGGAGTGGCGGTGCGGTCGATCCCGGAGGCCGTTCCGACCTTCGAACTCATCACGGGGGCCCGCGGTTCCTCCGTGGAGGAGATCCCCTCCCAGCGGGTCCGGGTCTGCTTCGTCGGCCGCATCGAGCTACTCGAGCCGACCGACCCGGAGAGCACCGTGGCCCGCTTTCTCGAGCGGCGCGGACCCGGGCTTCACCACCTCGCCTACGGCTGCTCGGACCTCCGCGCCGAACTCGCGCGGCTCGCCGGCGCCGGCTTCCGTCTCATCGACTCCGAGCCACGCGTCGGAGCGCACGGACATCGGGTCGCGTTCCTGCATCCGGCGACGACGGCGTCCGTTCTGGTCGAGCTGGTGGAGGTGGACGGCTAGGCTGGCCGCTACCGGCGCGGCCGACTGCGCTGCCTACTGTTGGTAACCTGCTCGAGCGCGATCTGCTCGATCAGCCACTGCCCGTTCTTGCTCTGGACCACCGTGAACGGCACGCCACTCACTTGCCGACCATCGGCCGTAACCAAGGCCACCGGAATGCTCGCCGTGAGATGTTGGCGCCCCGGCACGCGCTGGTCTGCCCCCAGGCGGTAGTCCCTGTGCTGCAGGATCAGCGCGATCGTGTTCATCCAGACCTCGACGTCCTGACGCGTCATGCACCGGTTCGAAACCCCGATCCACGACCCCATCCGCTTCCACATGCAGCCGAACGTGCTGCCGGTGTTGGCCACCGGTCCATCCGCCGTTCCAAACAGCCGCGCCATCCGATCGAGATCGCGTGCGTTCGCGGCCTGTAGGAAGCTCTCCACCGAGAGCGCCGGACCGACCGCCATGTCGCCGGTCGGGGCCACGTTCTGCGTTGCGCAGGCGGTCTGCGCCGTCAGCAACGCCAGCCCGAGTGTCGCCCACCCCATCTTCGTGCGGCCCGTCACCTGGTCCTCCCGGCTCGAGTTGAGCTGCCCCGGGCTCCCGACGACTCCCGGTGGCGACTGCTGGACACTACGAACATCGCACGTCAGGCCACGCCCAGTGAACCCGTGGGTCCCTCGGTACGGAACGGCCGCGGCCGAAACTCCAGCTTGTCCTGGCCCGCGGACCGGTCCACCACGATCGTGGTGCCCTCTTCCACCTCCTGATCCAGCAGATAGAGTGCCAGCGGGTCCTGAATCAGCCGCTGGATGGCCCGCTTGAGCGGACGGGCGCCGAATGCCGGGTCGTATCCCACCTGTGCGATGAGCGATTTGGCCTCCTCCGAGACCTCCAGCCGGATCCCCAGGTCGTCGGCCAGCAACTGCAGCCTGGCGAGCTGTAGCGTGACGATGCGCTCCAGCTCCTCGCGGCCGAGCGGCTTGAAGACGACGATGTCGTCCACTCGGTTCAGGAACTCCGGGCGGAAGTGATGGCGGAGCTCGCCGCGCACGTGATCCTCGACCTCCGACCAGGGGGCCGCCTCGCTCCGTTCCAGGATGAACCCGCCGCCGATGTTCGACGTCATGATGATCACGGCGTTCCGGAAATCGACCGTGCGGCCCTGTGAATCGGTGAGCCGCCCGTCGTCCAGGATCTGGAGCAGGATGTTGAACACGTCCTGGTGGGCCTTCTCGATCTCATCGAACAGGACCACGGCGTGGGGACGCCGCCGCACCGCCTCCGTGAGCTGGCCGCCCTCCTCGTAGCCCACGTAGCCGGGGGGCGCGCCGATCAGCCGGGCCACGGCGTGGCGCTCCATGTACTCGGACATGTCGATCCGGACCATGGCGCGCTCGTCGTCGAACAGGAACTCGGCGAGCGCGCGGGCGGTCTCGGTCTTCCCCACGCCCGTCGGTCCCAGGAAGATGAACGAGCCGATGGGCCGGTGGGCGTCCTGCAGGCCGGCGCGGGAGCGGCGGACGGCGTTTGCCACTGCGGTCACGGCGTCTCTTTGACCGATCACACGCGCGCCCAGCAGTTCCTCGAGGTGGGTCAGGCGCTCCTTCTCGGACTCCAACATCCGCGTGACCGGGATGCCGGTCCACTCAGCAACCACGCTGGCCACGTCGTCCGCGTCCACTTCCTCCTTGAGGAACTTGCCGCCTTCCTGAAGGCGGGCCAGCCGCTCCTCGGCCTCCTCCAGCTCCTTCTCGGTCCGCGGGATCTCTCCGTACTGGAGCTCAGCGGCCCGGTTGAGATCGCCCGTGCGGGTGGCGCGCTCGCCCTCGAGGCGGAGCTCGTCGATCCGTTCCTTGAGCTCCTGGATGCGGACGATGCCGGCTTTCTCCGCCTGCCAGCGCGCTTTCATGGTGGATGCGCGCTCACGGATCTCAGAGAGCTCGGCCTCGATCCCGGCTCGACGCTCGACCGCGGATGCGCTCTCCTCGCGGCTGAGCGCCTGCTTCTCGATCTCGAGCTGGGTGATGCGACGCTCGACCTCGTCGATCTCCTGGGGGAGCGAGTCGATCTCGATGCGGAGCCGGCTGGCGGCCTCGTCCATGAGGTCGATCGCTTTGTCGGGCAGGAAGCGCCCCCCGATGTAGCGGTCGGACAGCTTGGCGGCGGCCACGAGCGCGTCGTCGGTGATTCGCACGCCGTGGTGCACCTCGTAGCGCTCCTTGAGACCGCGCAGGATCGCGATCGCGTCCTCGACGGAGGGCGGCCCCACGAACACCGGCATGAAGCGGCGCTCGAGGGCGGCGTCCTTTTCGATGTGCTTCCGGTACTCGTCGAGCGTGGTGGCTCCCACGAGCTGGAGCTCGCCGCGGGCGAGGGGCGGCTTGAGCATGTTGCCCGCGTCCACCGCGCCCTCGGCGGCGCCCGCCCCCACGATCGTGTGCAGCTCGTCGATGAACACGACGTAGAGGCCCTCGGCCTCATCGAGCTCCTTGAGCACGGACTTCATGCGCTCCTCGAACTCGCCCCGGTACTTGGCGCCGGCCAGCATGGCCGAGACGTCGAGCGCAATCAGCCTCTTGTCGGCGAGCGAGGTGGGCACGTCGCCAGAGACGATGCGCTGGGCCAAACCCTCGACGATGGCCGTCTTCCCTACGCCGGGCTCGCCGATGAGGACCGGGTTGTTCTTGGTCCGGCGCGCCAGGACCTTGATCACCCGCCTCACCTCCTCGTCCCGCCCGATCACCGGATCGAGCTTGCCCCTGCGGGCCAGATCCGTGAGGTCCCGACTGAAGCGCTCGATCGCGCGGTACTTGTCTTCCGGGTTCTGGTCCGTCACGCGATGGCTTCCGCGCACCGCCTCGAGCGCCTCCAGGACGGTCGCCTCCTCCGCCCCCGCCCGGGAGAGCACCTCCTTGGCGTCGCCTTTCTCGGCGCTGAGACCGAGCAGCAGGTGCTCGGTGGACACGTACTCGTCACCCAGCTCGCGGGCCCTGGACTCGGCGTGCTCGAACGCGCGCCGCAGGTCGCGGCTGAGACCGGGGTCGGCCCCGCCGCTCACCTTGGCGAGCCGCTCCAGTCGCTCCACGACGTCGGCGCGGACCGGCTCCACGGCGACCCCGATCTTCCGGAGCACCGGGATGACGATCCCTTCTTCCTGATCCAGGAGCGCGCCCAGGAGATGGAGCCCGTCCACCTCCGGGTTCCCGCGCTGCCTCGCGCTGGCGGCGGCTCCCTGAATGGCTTCGGCCGCCTTCACGGTCAACCGATCGAAGCTCAACATTGGTGTCCCTTTCGCGTAAGTGCGGGCTCCGGCTCCCGGAGGGCCCCGCGGTCGATTCGGCAGTGGCCGGGCGGGCCGTCCCTCTGCACCGCTGCCACAGTGGCAGCCTCCCGGCCGATTCTGCGGGACCCGCCGGCCAAAAGGGCTTCCCCGCCGGGGATCACGCGTCGCTGACACCTGTATGTCTCAAGATGCGGACCAGCCCGGAGAGACCGGCCGTCGCCCGCTGTCGCTCGCTTGACAACGCCCGAGACCACGGGGGACCTTCCCCGCCATGCAAACAGAGAAGAGTGCCACCGGGGACGCGAGCCGCAGCGGTTCCGCAACCGTCCAACCCTACATCCCGGCGTCCACGTCGCTGCCCGAGATCACGGTCAAGGCCGTCCTGCTCGGGATCGTGCTCTCGGCCGTCCTGGGGGGCGCCAACGCCTACCTGGGACTCAAGGTCGGGATGACCGTTTCGGCGTCCATCCCGGCGGCCGTGATCTCGATGGCGATCCTGCGGTTGTTCCGGGAGCACAACATCCTCGAGAACAACATCGTGCAGACGGCCGCGTCCGCCGGGGAGTCGCTCGCGGCCGGCGTGATCTTCACGCTGCCCGCGCTCATCATGCTCGGGTACTGGGCCGACTTCGAGTTCCTCCCCACGATGGGCATCTCGCTCTGCGGCGGCGTGATCGGCGTGCTCTTCACGATCCCGCTTCGCCGGGCGCTGATCCTCGAGGCCGACCTCAAGTTCCCCGAAGGGGTGGCCACTGGAGAGGTGCTCAAGGCCGGCACCGAAGGCGGCGAGGGCGTCCGCTTGATTGCGATCGCCGGCATGGCGGGCGCGTTCTTCAAGCTCTGCCAGACCGGGTTCAAGGTGGTCGGCGACCGCGTGACCGGCGCGTTCTCGCCCGGTGGAGCGGTGTTCGGCTATGGCGCCGACCTGTCCGTCGCCCTGCTGGCGGTGGGCTACATCGTGGGCCTCAACATCGCGATGCTGGTGTTCGGCGGCGGGCTGATCTCTTGGCTGTTCGGCATCCCGATCTACACCGCCTTCGCGGAGCCGGAGACCCTGCAGGCCATCGGTGGCGGGGCCACCGGGTACGCGCTGGCGGAGGAAGTCTGGAGCGCCCGCATCCGCTACATGGGCGTGGGCGCCATGGCCACAGGCGGGCTCTGGGCGTTGATCTCGCTGCTGGGCCCCGTCCGTGACGGCGTGCGTGCATCCTTCCAGGCGGTCCGGCAGAGCCGCTCGGGCAGCGCCTCGGACATCCTCCGCACCGAGCGGGACACCCCCATCACCACGGTGCTCTGGCTGGCGGCCGCCATGGTGCTGCCGCTGTTCGTGATCTTCATGATCGTTGTGGACCAGGAGGCCCTGGGGATCGGGGGCGGGCTCTACTGGAGCACGATCGCGATCGGCGTGGTGTTCGCGTTCGTGGCCGGGTTCCTGTTCAGCTCGGTGGCCGGCTACATGGCGGGGCTGGTGGGCTCGTCCAACAACCCCATTTCCGGCGTCACCATCGCCACGGTTCTGACCATTTCCCTCGTGCTGCTGGTCCTCCTGGGCTCACAGCTCGACTTCAGCGTGGACGCCGCGCGCGCCACGGCGGCGGCCGCGACCGCCATCCTGGTCGGAGGCGTCGTGGCCTGCTCGGCCGCCATCGCCGGCGACAACATGCAGGACCTCAAGGCCGGCCAGATCGTGGGCGCCACGCCATACAAACAGCAGATCATGCAGATGATCGGCGTGGTGGCGGCGGCGTTGGTGATCGCGCCCATCCTGAGCCTGCTCTTCCAGGCGTACGGGCTCGGCGACGTGTTCCCGCGGGCGGGCATGGATCCTTCCGAGGCGTTGCGCGCTCCCCAGGCCACGCTCATGGCGTCCGTTGCAGACGGCGTCTTCCAGAGAAACCTGCCCTGGACCATGATCTGGATCGGTGCGGTGGTCGCGGTCGCGATCATCGCGCTCGACAAGGTGCTCGAGGCTCGCGAGTCGGAGTTCCGCACCCCGGTGCTCGCGGTCGCTGTGGGCATCTACCTCCCGCTCGAGCTGGACATGACGATCGGGATCGGTGGGATCGTGGCCTGGCTGGTCGTGCGCTCCATCGCGTCCCGGCGCGCCCAATTGGCCGACCGCTACGAGGAGGCGGTTCGGGGCTCCGAGCGCCGTGGCCTGCTGTTCTCGTCCGGGCTGATCACCGGCGAGGCGCTGGTGGGCATCCTGCTCGCCATCCCCTTTGCGGCCGCTCAGAGCACGGACGTCCTCAACCTGGCGCCGGACGGTTTCGAGACGGTGGCCTACTGGCTCGGAGTGGCGGGCTTCTTCTTCTTCTGCGCCTGGCTCTACCGCCTGGCCAGCCGCACCGCATGACGCGCGTCACGGCGATCACCGGCGGTGGCGCCGGACCGGTCGCGTCGCGGGTCGCTGCGCTGGTTGTGGCGCTCGTGGCGCTGGCCGCCCTACAGGGATGCTCCGACGGCGCGGCCCCCGGCGCCGAGGGCGTCCCCTCGACCGAGGAGTTTGTCTCCACCTACGTGGACCTCAGGATCTCCGCGCTCCGCACCACGAGTGGCGAGATCCGCGCAGAGGATCGGGACAGCATCCTGGCCGCGCGCGGGGTCACGGACGCCGACTTGTTCGCGTTCGTGGACGCACACGGGCGTGACGCCACCTTCATGCAGACGGTCTGGGACAGTGTGGAGGTCCGGTTGAACCGCGTGCGCGACTCGGTGAACACGAGCGTGCGCGGCCCCTCGTAGGAGACCCGCGCCCCCTGGGTTTTTCCAGGGGAGCCGCCCCGATCCGCACCGGCCGATCTGACTGCGGGATTTCGCTCTTGTGAAGGGGATCGCGGGCCTTCACTCTACACGCAGTCCGGAGCCGGTGCACCCGGCCCGACGGACCACGGTTCAACGTTCTTACTGAGAGGATCAATGAGATCCGCAACTCTCGTGTGGCGCGCTGCCACACTGGTATCCCTGATCGCTGCGGCCGCCGCCACTGCGTGCGAGAATCCCGCCGACGTTCACCAGCACCCCCAGCTCGAAGCCGCCCTGCAAAAGACCGGCACGGGGCAGCTCCCCGCCCTCGCCGGGCAGGTGCGCCAGGCGACCGCCCGCTTCCACTCGCCGGTCCAGGCCACCCGCGCGGGCTATGCCGTCGCCTCCCCGTGTGTGTCGGCGCCGGGCCTGGGCGGGATGGGCTTCCACTGGTTGAACGGCGGTCTCGTGGATCCCGTGTTCGACGCGCTGGCGCCTGAGGCGGTGCTCTACGAGCCCGGGCCGCGCGGCAACCTCCACCTGGTGGCGGTGGAGTACATCGTGATCGACGTCGGCCAGCCGGCGCCGACCTTTGCTGGACATCCCTTCGACGTGGGCGGCACCCCGGTGCCGGTTCCGCACTGGAGCCTGCACGTGTGGGTGCACAAGGACAATCCCAACGGGTTGTTCACTCCGTTCAATCCGGCAGTGTCCTGCCCCTGAGCTGAGTAGTCGCCAGTCGTTTCGCGGCGTCCGCGCGGTCGGTACCGCGCGGGCGCTGCGGGCAAGGGGCGCCGACCGTCAGGAACCGGCGCCGAGCACCACTCCGATCGCCAGCGCGTCGCGGTCTCCCAACGAGGCCGCGAAGCGGATCATCCAGGACGCGTCGAACGCCAGATCCACCCCGAAGTCGACCGCCACCTCGAGCGAGGTGTCGTCCCCCGGTCCGCCACCGAAGGTGCCGTCCAGGACGATCCGCGGTCCCAGGTAAGGCGTGAAGCGCGCGTTCTCGGAGTCGATGGTGCGACCGGCCATCATGGCAAGGGGAACGCTCACGGTGAAGGCGTCGTCGAAGTAGCTCGCCCCCACGCCGGACACCCAGATCAGGTCCAGCGGAAACTCGGAGTCCGCGTCCCGAATGGGGCCCGACACGTCCACGCCACCGAAGAGCGCGATCCGGTCCCCCACCTCTTCGGTCACGCCCACGCGCCATCCGAGTCCGCCCGGTGCACCCCGATCGCGAAAGGAGATCATGACCGCCAGCAGGTCGCCGGGATGCGGGTCGGTCAAGTAGAGGCCGAGGCCGCTCGGCGTGCCGGGGGCCACCAACAGGGGGGCCTCCCACGCCACCTGGGCACGCGCTGGCTGGGCGACCAGCAGGGCCGCAACGATGCTCGTGAGACACAGGGTCGTGAAGCGCATCCCGTTCTCCCTCCCGGAGCTCGCGGCGCGCCGGAGTCCCGGCGCGGTGGGACCGGGCAGGCGGGGCCCGGCCGATCGACTGGCTGGAGCCCCCTGGTACCCGCAAGATTCCCGCCAGATCGGACCTGCGGCCGCATGCTCGCAGTGGTCCGCCGCACACCAGACATCCGGAGGACATCGATGCCGGTCGAACGCGTCTTCAGCGGCGCCCCCTGGGAGGAGGAGGTCGGCTACTGTCGTGCCCTGCGCACCGGGAATCGCGTGTTCGTGACCGGGACGGCGCCCGTGGCGGACGATGGCTCCGTCCACGCCCCGGGGGACGCGTATTCGCAGGCCTGTCGCTGTCTGGACATCATCGAGGACGCCCTGGGCCACCTGGGGGCGGGCCTCGACCACGTGGTCCGAACCCGGATCTACGTGACGGACATCGACCGCTGGCGGGACGTGGGCCGCGCCCATGGGGAGCGGTTTCGCGGACGGCCGCCGGCCACGACCCTGGTCGAGGTCTCGCGGCTGATCGACCCCGACATGCTGGTCGAAATCGAGGCAGACGCTGTGGTGGAATAGGACGGACGGCGGCCGGCCGTGGCGCCGACCGGTCTCCCTACTCCCACTCGATGGTGGCGGGCGGCTTCGAGCTCACGTCGTAGCAGACCCGATTCACCCCCTCGACCTCGTTGATGATCCGCGTCGACATCCGGGCCAGCACGTGGTGCGGGAACGGGAACCAGTCGGCGGTCATCCCGTCCCTCGACGTGACGGCGCGGAGTGCAATGACGTTCTCGTAGGTCCGTGCGTCCCCCATCACCCCCACGGTCTGTACGGGAAGGAGCACGGCGAACGCCTGCCAGATGTCGTCGTAGAGACCCGCGTGATGGATCTCCTGAAGGTAGATGTCGTCGGCCGCGCGCAGGACCTCCAACCTCTGGTCGTCTACGGCACCGAGTACCCGGATCGCCAGCCCGGGACCCGGGAACGGGTGGCGACCGACGAAGAGCTCGGGAAGTCCGAGCTCCCGCCCGACCCTGCGGACCTCGTCCTTGAACAGGTCACGGAGCGGCTCGATGAGCTCGAACCGCATGTCCTCCGGGAGCCCGCCCACGTTGTGGTGGGTCTTGATGGTGGCGGAGGGCCCTTCCACCGACAATGACTCGATCACGTCGGGATAAAGCGTGCCTTGCACGAGGAAGCGCGCGTCCTGGACCTCGCGCTCGCAGACCCGCTCGAACACCCGGATGAACGTCTCGCCGATGATCTTCCGCTTCTTCTCCGGATCGACGACGTCGCGCAGCGGCTCCAGGAACTCGGCCTGCGCCTCCTCGACGATGAGCCGGATCCCCATGTGCTCCCGAAACGTGGACTCCACCTGCTCGCGCTCGTTGAGCCGGAGCAGCCCGTGGTCCACGAACACGCACGTCAGTTGATCTCCGATGGCGCGCTGCACGAGCGCCGCCGCGACCGAGGAATCGACGCCGCCCGAGAGCCCGCAGATCACCCTCTGGGACCCGACCCGCTCGCGGATGTCCGCGATGGTGGTCTCGATGAACGCCGAGGACGTCCACGTGGCTTCGCACCCGCAGACCTCGAAGAGGAAGTTGCGGTAGATCTCGTCCCCCCGGTGCGTGTGAGCCACCTCGGGGTGGAACTGCACGCCGAAGAGCGGCGCTTCGGCGGACTGGAAGGCCGCCACCGGCAGCGCCTCGGTCGAGGCGATGGCGCGAAAGCCCGGCGGCGGGTCGTCCACGTGGTCCCCGTGCGAGCACCACACCTGCACCCGCTCTGTAGGATCGAACCCACGGAACAGCGGGCTGCCGTCCAGGACCTCAAGGCCCGCCCGACCGTACTCGTGCTTGCCCGGGATCACCCGTCCGCCACTCACGTGCGCGATCAGTTGCATCCCGTAGCAGATGCCCAGCACCGGGATCCCCAGGTCCAGCAGGGCCGGATCGAGCGTGGGAACCGCGTCTCCGTATACGGAGGCCGGCCCTCCCGATAGAACGATGCCCGCGGGATCCCACTCCTTCACCCACGCGACCGGGCGTGTGGGGGGCTGGATCTCGCAGTACACGCCCTCCTCGCGGACTCGGCGCGCGATCAACTGCGTGAACTGCGACCCGTAGTCGATGATGAGGATACGGTCTGCCACGCTGCTCCTTTGGTTGTCCGGACGCGCGCGTGCGCGCTCGTTCGTCGGGCCTATCCCCACTCGGGAATGCGCTCGCCCCGAATCAGGTCCACCATCCTCTCGCGCTCACGCACGAGCTCGACGCGCTCCCCGTCCACGACCACCTCGGCGGGGCGCAGCCGGGCGTTGTAATTGGACGACATCACGAATCCGTAGGCGCCGGCCGTGCGGACAGCCAGAACGTCGCCGGCCACCGGCAGCGCGAGCTCGCGATCGCGGGCCAGGAAGTCGCCCGTCTCGCAGATGGGTCCCACCACGTCCACCACGCGGCGGGCAGCCCCGTTCTCCCGCACAGGCTCTATCTCGTGCTCACCACCGTAGTGGCTGGGGCGGATGAGCTCCGTCATCCCCGCGTCCGTCACGACGAACGTCTTTTCGCCGGAGTGCTTCACGAGCAGCACCCGGGTGAGCAGCACCCCCGCCTCGCCCACCAGGAAGCGACCGGGCTCGAGCACGAGCCGGAGACCGGCGGCCGACACCGACGGGACGATGCGGCGCGCGAGAGCCTCCACCGGCATCGTCTCGGATTGATCGGCGTAGCGGACGCCGAAACCGCCCCCAAGGTCGACGTATTCGAGCGTGATCCCCTCCGCCCGCAGGCGCTCGACGATCTCGAGCACCTGGTCGAGCGCCTGGACGTGGGGATCGGGCGAAACGATCTGCGAGCCGATGTGAACGTCGATGCCCCGGCACCACAGGTGCTCTCGCGACGCGGCCCAGCGGTAGAGCTCGACCACGTCGCCGGCGGGAATCCCGAACTTGGCCTGCGCGTGTCCCGTGCGGGTGTACGCGTGCGGTGTCGGCGACAGGATATCGGGGTTGACCCGGAGTCCAATCGGCGTGCGTTTCCCGAGCCGGGTGGCCAGCCGATCGATGGTCTCGAGCTCGGCCTGGCTCTCGACGTGGAAGCCGTGGATCCCCCAGCGGATGGCCTCGGCCAACTCCTCCTCCGACTTCCCGACGCCGGCGAACACGACGCGCTCCGGGTCGAAACCCGCGGCCCGAACCCGAAAGAGCTCTCCACCGCTCACGATGTCGGCGCCGGAATCCAGGCGGCGCAGGAGATCGAGTAGCGCCAGGTTGCCGTTGGCCTTCACCGAGTAGGCGAGCATCAGCTCGACGCCCGCGAACGCGTCCACGAGACGGTCGTACCGCTGCCGCACGACCGCGGCGTCGTACACGTAGAGGGGCGTGCCGTACTCCTCGTGGATACGACTGAGCGGGACCCCTCCGGCCCAGAGCACTCCCTCCCGCCTCGGGAAGGCGGAGCTCAATAGGCCCGTGCCCACACGACCTCCATCTTGGAGGGCTCGCCACCGAGGCAGCGCTCTGGGGCGGACCCCGAGCGGAACTCCTCGCTCGGGATGACGCGCAGGGTGGCCTTGGTCACCTCTTTGACGCGCTCCTCGACCGCGGGGTCGCCGCTCCACCCGGTGTAGACGAAGCCGGCCCCGTCGTCCAGCGCCTCGCCCAGCGCCTCGACCGACTCCACCCCTCCGCGCACGGAGTCGCGCTCCCGACGCGTCCGCGCGGTCTCGAGCAGGTGCGCTTGCAGCTCGTCGAGGAGTCCCGGCATTCGCCCGATGGCCTCGGACTCCGGGAGGAACATCTTGCGATCCTCCCCCTCTCCGTGGACGCGCCTGGCAACCACCACCTGGCCCTTCTCGAGATCCTTGGGCCCGATCTCCACCCGGAAGGGGACGCCCTTACGCTCCCATTCCCAGAAGCGCGCGCCGGGCGACAAGTGGGTGCGGTCGTCGAGCCGGACCCGGACGCCGGCCTCGGACAGCGCTCCGGCCACCCGATTGCAGGCTCCGAAAACAGCCTCGCGGTCGTCGTCGGAGCGGAAGATGGGGAGCATCACCACCTGCGCCGGCGCCAGCTTGGGAGGCACCACGATCCCGCGGTCGTCACCGTGCGACATGACCAATCCGCCGATGAGTCGCGTGGACACTCCCCACGACGTGTTCCAGGCGTACTCCTCCTGGCCCTCCTCCGACTGGAACGTGAGCCCGAACTGGCGCGAGAAGTTCTGTCCCAACATGTGGGACGTCCCGGCCTGCAGGGCCTTCCGGTCCTGCATCATCGCCTCCAGCCCGTACGTGCGCACCGCGCCTGCGAACCTCTCGGACTCGGACTTGAGCCCCGTCACCGGCGGCATCGCGATCCACTCCTCCATGAACCGGCGATAGATGTCGAGGATCAGCAGGGTCTCTTCCTCCGCCTCGGCCTCCGTAGCGTGCGCGGTGTGCCCCTCCTGCCAGAGGAACTCGGACGTGCGCAGGAACAGCCGGGTACGGAGCTCCCAGCGCATCACGTTGGCCCACTGGTTCATGAGCACCGGGAGATCCCGATAGCTCTGCACCCACTTGGCGTACATCGAGTAGATCACGGTCTCGGAGGTGGGCCGGATCACCAGATGCTCTTCCAGCTCCTTGCCGCCGGCGTGGGTCACGACCGCCAGCTCGGGCTTGAACCCCTCGACGTGCTCCTTCTCCCGCTCGATGAAGCTCATGGGGATGAGCAGCGGGAAATACGCGTTCTCGTGCCCGGTCGCCTTGAACATGTCGTCCAGCGCCCGCTGCATGTTCTCCCAGATGGCGTATCCCCAGGGGCGGATGACCATGCTGCCACGCACCGGCGAGTAGTCCGCGAGCTCCGCCCTGAGGACGACCTCGTTGTACCAGGCCGAAAAATCCTCCGACCTCGGTGTCAATGCCTTATCGTCCGCCATCGCTCTCCGAAGCTCCCGCTTCCTCCTGGTCCTCGTGGCTCTCGTCGTCCACGGGGGGTTCGCCGGCGTTCCTGCGCTCGGCGCGGCGCTCGTGCCGGGCACGCTCCTCGCGATGCTCCCGGGCCAACACCGAGAAGCCCGGCAATGCGAACAGCAGGATGGCCGCCAGCGTCCACGTCAACTGGAACGGTAGCCCGAGATCCCGCACCAGCCACGCGACCAGCCAGCCGCCCGCCAGCGCCGCCGCCGCGGCCAGGGCCAGCATCACCCATTCGAGAATGCCGAGCCGCCGGATCGCGCGGTTCATCTCGCGTCGGGTCCCCCCGAACGGTTCGTCAGCCATCCGCCAGCCCCCTTCCCGCCCTCAAGTCAGCCAGCGCCACGGAGCGCTCCTCGCCACTACGCATGTCTCGCACGCCGACCATGCCCTCCTCGACCTCTCGCGGTCCCAGCACGATGGCTGCGACCGCACCTGCGCTGGCGGCCATCTTGAACTGCTTCCGCACCGTGTGGCTGCGGAGCGCGTAGCTGACGTCGTGTCCCCGGGCCCGTAGCGCTGCCGCTACCTCCAAGGCGAGGTGGTGTTCCTTGGGGCTCGCCGCGATGACGAATGCGTCGATGCTCGCACGGTACTCCCGGCGGAGCCCCTTCTCCTCGAGAAGCTCGGCCAGCACCACGTCGCCCATCCCGAATCCGACCGCCGGGAGGGGCTCGCCGCCGACGAGCTCCAGGAGGCGATCGTAGCGACCGCCTCCGCAGATGGCGCGCAGCGAGCGCTCCCGGTCGAAGATCTCGAATACGATGCCCGTATAGTAGGCCAGGCCACGGACGATCCCGAGGTCGAACTGCACGAAATCTCCGAGGCCCAGGGCGTCGAGATCCGACAGGTATGCGGTCATCGCCTCGAGTCGCCCGGCCACCACCGGACGATCACCGTACATGGACCGCACACGCTCGACCGATCCCTCCTGGATGAGGTCGAGGAGGCGGTCCGCCGCGCTGGCGGCCATGCCCGCATCGTCGCGCAGCCGAGCGCCCGCGCCCTCCGCTCCCCCCCGATCGAGCTTGTCGATCACCTGGAACACGGCCGGATGGGATCCTGGCGGGACGTCCTCGGCCTCGAGGAGCGCCGTAAGGAGCAGCCGGTCCGAAACCCGTGCCACGATGTCCTCCGCGCCGAGCCCGAGGGCGCGCAGACCGTCCAGACCGACCGCGAGCACCTCGGCGTCCGCGCCGGTGTCGGCCTCCCCCACCACGTCCACGTTCCACTGGAAGTGCTCGCGCAGGCGACCACGCTGTTGCCTCTCGTAGCGGAAGAGCTGCGGGATCGAGAACCAGCGAATGGGCTTGGGTAGGGCGCGCGACCGCTCGGCGAGGATCCGCGCCAGGGACGGGGTCATTTCCGGACGCAGCGCGACCTGCCGGTCGCCCTTGTCCGTGAACTCGTAGAGCTGGCCCACGATCTCCTCGCCGCTCTTACGTATGTACAGGTCGAGCGACTCGAGCGGGGGGCCGTCATACTCCACAAAGCCGTAGCGCCGGGAAACCCGGCGCCACGCTTCGAAAATCCGCTCACGGTCCGCCAGGGCCTCCGGCGGGAAGTCCCGGAACCCCGGCAGCCGTGCAACGCTGGCTGCTTCACTCATCTCGGCCGAATCTACACGGGACCCAGGGAAAATCCACCGGCTCCGGCGGGCGCGGCGGATGGGCGGCCGCCGCCCGGGAACGGCTCGATGCCGAGCTCGAGGAATGCGTCCCCCACCGTGTGGCAGGAGCCGGTCACCACGATCGTGCCGGGCGCCTTGGCGATCGATCGGTCGATCGCTCGATCGAAACGCGATATCACGGCTACGCGCCCCCCGAACCCGTCGGCACGGAGCCGCCGGGCCGCCCGGTGGGGGTCCCACCGCCGCGCCTCCGGAGCCGACGGCGGGTTGGTGAGAACGAGGGCGTCCAGGCTCGACGCCAGCGCGGTGGTCATCTCCCGCCACTGCTTGTCCGCCAGGATGCCGACGATTCCCAGGAGCGGTCGCTCGAAATCGAGCTCGCGCAGGGCCCGCACCACGGCCTCGATCCCCGGGAGGTTGTGGGCCACGTCGAACAGCCACCGACGGCCGCGCCGTTCCAAGCGCTCCATCCGTCCCGGCCAGCGCGCCTCCGCGAGCCCGGAGCGGAGGAGCCCGGGGGTCGGGCGCAGCGAGGGTGGAAGCTGCTCGAGCGCCCGGACGGCCAGGAGCATGTTGAGAGCCTGGTGGGGCCCGGCCAGCGGCACGCTGAGGCGTACCGGCGCCCTCCGGCCGGCGAC
>JAHEKN010000109.1 GCA_024638305.1 Gemmatimonadota bacterium
CGTGGCCCGCGACTTCATGGGCCAGGACACCGAGGTCGACTGGATCGTGGAAGCGTCCCTCGCGGCCATGCGGGAGGCCGGGGCCACCGTGGTGGACGTGCGCTTCCCGTCGTGGCTCCTAGAGGTGAAGGGCGACTGGTACACGACCATCCGCTGGCGCGAGTTCCGAGCGCAAATCCCGGACTACCTGGCTACCCTCGGCCCGGCATACCCCAAGTCGCTGGACGAGATGGTGGCGCGCTCCCAGGAGATCACGTCGCCTCCGGCGGAAGGGGGTGGACCCAACCCCACGCGCTGGTCGCTCCTCATGGAGGAGCAGGTCAGCGGGTCACTCACGGACCACGAGTACGTGGCCATGCGCGACCACGGCCTCCCGATGGTGCGGACCATCGTCGAGGGGATCCTGGATGCGGACGACCTGGACGCGATCGTGTATCCGACCTCGCCCACCCGGCCTTCTTTGGTCGATGGGGACGGGGGAGGTGGCGGGCCCTCCGCAACCAACATCGCCAACCTCACGGGGTTCCCGGACCTGATCGTACCGGCCGGCTTCACCAGCAACCGACTGCCGGTGGGTCTGTCGTTTTTCGGTCGGCCGTTCAGCGAGCCCCGCCTGTTCGGGCTCGGCTACTCGTTCGAGCAGATCATGCAGGCGCGAAGGGATCCGGTGAGCACACCGCCGCTGCCGGGGGAGGGAATCGGGAGGTAGGCGGCTGGGGTCCCCCCAACTCGAGCGGCTGGGGTCCCCCCAACCCTAATCGTGACTTCCGCCCGGGCTCCGTCCATGGCAGGATGCGCCAGCGAGCCGCGAGGGCCCCCGACTAGTCGATCAGCCCCGTGACCAGCCCCGGCCACTGGATGATCAGGTAGAGGCCGATGAGCTGGATGAAGATGAATGGGATCGCGGCTCGATAGAGGTCCGTGGTCTTCACCTCGGGAGGGGCCACGCCGCGCAGGTAGAACAGTGCGAACCCGAACGGGGGCGTGAGGAACGAGGTCTGGAGGTTCATGCCGATCATCACGCCGAACCAGACCAGGTCGATTCCGAGCAGTTGGGCCGCTGGGACGAGCAGCGGAATCACAATGAACGCGATCTCGAAGAAGTCGAGGAAGAAGCCCAGGACGAAGATCGCCAGGTTGGCCACGAGCAGGAGCCCGATCCGCCCGCCCGGGAGCGTCGTGAGCATCTCCTCGATCCAGATGTCCCCGAACAGCCCCCGGAAGACGAGCGCGAACGCCGTGGACCCGATGAGGAGGAACACGACCATCGTGGTGAGCTTGGCCGTCTCCCTGCAGGAGTGGCCGACCACGTCCCAGTTGAGCCGACCCCGGGCCAGCGCGAGAAGCATGGCGCCCACCGACCCGACCGCCCCGGCCTCCGTGGGCGTGGCGATGCCCGCGAAGATGCTTCCGAGCACGATCAGGATGAGCAGGAGGGGTGGGAGCAGGACCAGCAGGACGCGGCGGGCGAGTTGCCCGAAGTCGTCGCTCAACATGTGCTGTGGCAGCGCCGGGCCCCACGCCGGCTTCACGGCGGACGCGCCGACCACGTAAATGGCGTAGAGGCCGGCCAGCATCAGGCCCGGGACCAGGCTGCCGATGAAGAGGTCTCCGACGGAGACGCCCAACTGATCCGCGAGCACCACCAATACGATGCTGGGGGGGATGATCTGCCCGAGCGTGCCCGACGCCAGGATCACGCCCGCTGCCAGGCGCTTGTCGTAGTCGTAGCGGAGCATGACAGGAAGCGAGATGCTCCCCATTGCGACCACGGACGCGCCCACGATGCCGGTGGCGGCGGCGAGCATGGCCCCCACCACCACCACGCCGAGCGCGAGTCCGCCCCGGAGCGCTCCGAAGAGTTGGCCAATGGTGGTCAGTAGGTCCTCGGCCAGCTTGGCTCGCTCGAGCACCAGCCCCATGAAGATGAAGTACGGGACCGCGAGCAGCACCGAGTTGGACATGATGCCGAACACGCGCTCCGGCATCGCGTACAGAAGGGTCCACTCGAAGTAGCCAGCCTGAACGCCGATCCAGGCGAACACGAGCGACGTTCCGCCGAGAGCGAACGCGACCGGATAGCCCACGAAGATGACCCCGAAGATCACCACGAACATCAGTGGGGCCAGCAGCTCTCCCATCAGACGGTCAGGCCCTGGGTGGGATCGGGGTCGTCCGCGTCGCCCCCACCGGCGTCCCCACCGGCGTCCTCACCGCGCTCGGACAGAAGCCGGACCAGTTCCGAGATCCCCTGGAGGAACAGGAGCACGAAGCAGATCAGGATGACGAGCTTGATCGGGTAGCGCGGCAGGCCCCCCGGATCGGGGGAGGACTCGCGGATCCCCAGCGAGTTCATTACGGACGGCCAGGACGTCCAGAACACGAACACGCTGAACGGGAAGAGGAGCAGGATCGTGCCCCAGATGTCGATGCGCCGTCGGCCCCGACGGGAGAGCCTGGCGTAGAGGACGTCGACCCGGACGTGGGCGTCCTCTTTGAGCGTCCAGGCCGCGCCTAACAGGAACACGATGCTGAAGAGGTACCACTGGAGCTCGAGGTAGATGTTCGAGCTGAGGTTGGCCCCGATGTACCGTCCCAGATAGCGGACCACCGCGTTGTAGGCGCCGATCAGGATCATGACCAGCGTCAGCCAGGACACGGCCCGCCCGATCCAGCTGTTCAGGCGGTCGATGAGCTTCGTCAGCGGGAGCAGGTCGCGCATGGGCGCTGAACCTACCCGGTGGCCCGGCGAGCGCCAGTCACGCGCGTGAGCTCAGGCCGGGTCCGCGGGCCAGGCCCATGGGGCGGCGCCGCCCGAGCACGGCGCTTGCTCCCGACATGCACCGGCCGTCTTGGTGTCGGTGCGCGCGGCCCGATACCTTCGGTCCGGTCCGGCGGGAGTGTACATGGGGGCATGGTCTAGGCGAATAGCGGGTCTGGCGCTCCTGCTGCTGTCCGTGCTGCCCCTCTACCGGCTCCTCACCCCGGATCGAACGGGCCCGTGGGGAGCCCAAGCCCTGGATCGGGCGGACCTGAGCTGGAGCGTCACCGTCTGGGGCTCCCTCGTGGTGCTGTTGTTCGCGGCCCTCGGGGGCCTTTGGGGTCGGCAGGGGGCACGGCGCGGAGACCGGGAGGGCCGGGGCCCCCGGGGTCCGTCCTTTCTGGCCCGGTCCGCTTCACGGATAGCGGAGCGGATCGCGGCGCCCCCCGGGCGCGCCTTCGCGATTGCGGTGGGGGCCCTCGCGGGCGGCCTGGCGCTGGCGGTCGCGCTCGGGATCTACCGAGGCCTCCTGACCAACGTGGACGAGATGACGTCCTTGATCCACGCGCGCTACCTGGCGGCCGGACTGCTGGGTGGGCCGGTGACGGACGCGGCGGAGGCGTGGCTCGTCCCGAACATGCTCGTGGTCGACGCGGGCTGGATCTCGCAGTATCCGCCCGGGCACCTGGGAGTGCTGGCGGCGTTCTCCCGCTTCGGGGCCTGGTGGGCCGCCGGTCCGCTGTCGTTCGCGGTCATGGTGGGGTTCTCGGCCGCGGCGTTCGAGCGGTTGCTGCCCGGTCGGCGGCGCGTTGCGGTGAGGGTTGCCGCCCTGCTCCTGGCCGTCAGCCCGTTCGCATTGCTGCTTGCTGGGGGGGCGCTTTCGCACCTGAGCGCCGGTGCCGCCGCGGCCGTGGCGCTCTACTGTGCGCTGCGGGCGGGACGGGGCGGCTGGGGCTGGGCGTTCGCGGCGGGTTTGGCCGTCGGGGCCATGGTGCTGGCGCGTCCCTGGACCGGACTCTTGCTCGGGCCTGCGCTCACGCTCGGGGTGTGGTGGGCCCGTGGTGGGGTGTGGGCGGTGGTGCGCGCGCTCGGCCCCTGGGTTGCCGGCGGGATCCCGTTCGCGGTGGTCCTCTTGGCCTACAACGATGCGCTCTTCGGCGGACCGTTCACGCTGGGCTATGAGGTGTTGTACGGTCCGGCGCACCGGCTCGGCTTCCACGCGGACCCTTGGTCGTCCCCCTACGGACTCCTGGAGGCGATCGGGTACACGGCCTCCGACGTGGTGCAGTTCGGGACCGCCCTGCTCGAGACGCCGGTCTCGCTGACGGTCTTGGCCGGCGCCTACCTGCTCCTTGCGCGCCGCCTCGACCCCGGAGTGGCCGTGGTCGCGGCCTGGGCGGTCCTTCCGGTCCTGGGGAACGCCCTCTACTGGTTCCACCAGCCCCGCATGCTGTTCGAGGCCGCGCCCGCGTTCCTGCTGCTCGCGGTCCTGGGCGTCGCCGTGCTGCTCGAACGGTCTGGTCCGGCGGTGCGGACGGGGACCTGGTGCGCCGTGGCCACCACTCTGGTGGTCGGCGCGGTGGCGTTCGCGCCCGCCCGCTTCCAGGGCTACGCCTGGTCGGACGAGACGCTTTCCCGCATCACGGTATCGGAAGAGGCCGCCGAGGGGGCTCTCGTCTTCGTCCACACGTCCTGGAACGAGCGAATTGCGGCCAGTCTACAGGCTGCGGGGATGAGGAACGACTCGATTCAGGCGATCGTGCGTCGGAACGACTCCTGCCGGCTCCACGAGTACGCTCGGGCGCGGCTCGCCACGGTTCGAAGCGGCGCTCCTCCCTCTGCTGAGTCGCTTCCGCCCATCGACCTGGCGCAGACGCCAGACCATCCGGCCAACGTGGCCCGGGCACGCGGTCCGGGGGGCGTCATCGTGCTCCAGGATGCCCGCCGTCCCTGGTCCGCTGAGTGCCGACGAGAGGCGCGCTCGGACAGTCACGGCGCGGTGGCGCTAGCCCCGCTTCTTTGGCAGGGCGACCTCCCGGGTCTGGAAGGGGGGAAGCCGCTGTTCGTTCGCGACTTCGGGCCGGGCCACAACGGAACCCTTCTGTCGCGCTATCCGGATCGTCCGGTGCTGGTGTTCGCGTACGGGGCCGCCGGCGGCGCGCCGGCACTCCATCCCTACGAGGAGGCGATGGGGTTTCTGTGGGAGCAGCCGGGCCCCGCGTCGTGAACGGCCGTCCGGACGTTGCACTGTTCCAGACCACGCGTTGCCTGCAACGTTTCGCGTGGCTTCGGGGGCAGGGGCCCGGTGCGCCGGCGGACAAGGCAACCCGTGCCTGGGCAACCGTATACGAAGTACATCGAGGGCCCGGGGCGGGAGCCGCGCCGCGGACCGGACCGTGATGAGGTCGGGGTGACCCCGCTTGCGTCGCGGGGACCCGATCGGGAACGTACCTGCAAATGAGAATGTCCCTCCGCAACGCGGTCCTCGTCCTCCTGGGCGCGGCCTTCGTGCTCTCCCTGGTGCCGGCCGGATTCGCGCTCGACCGGCGGCTGGTGGGCGACCTCGAGCGACGCTCGCGCGAGGACCTCGCATCGGCCCCGATGATCCTCAAGGACCGGAACGCCCAGCGGAGCGAGACGCTGGTCATGCACGCGCAGGCAGTGGCAGGCACCAGCGGGCTTGCCGAAGCTCTCGCCGCCGGGGAGCGGGAGCGGGCGGTCGCTCTGGTCATGTCCGCTCCGGGCTTCCCGGGCGAGGCTCCCGTCCTGGTGGACGCGGAGGGTCGGGTGCTCGTCGGACCGGCGGCTACGGCGGGGGCGCTACCGCCCGCCGGTGAGGACGGGGCCACCGGCTTCGTGGACGAGGAGACCCCGATGGCAGTGGCGCTCGCCCGGGTGGGCGGCGCCGACGGGACCCACGGGTGGGCCGGGGTGAGCGCCATGGTGGACGAGGCCCTGGCCGGCACCTTGGCCGGCCTCACCCGATCGGACGTCCTGATTCTCGGGATGGACGGGGACGTTGTCGCGACAACGCTCGGGCCCGAGATCGCGACCGAGCTCGGAGCCGCCGCGCGCTCCGCGCCGGACAGCGTGATCGAGGCGACCTCGACCACGGGAGCGCGCTACTGGATGGTTGCCGCCCCTCTGGGCGCGGTGGCTTCAGTGGCGTTCGTGCGGGGCGTCGAGCAGGAGCTGGCCGTCCTCCCCAATCTTCGCACTACCGCGCTGCTAGCGGCCGGCCTGGCACTCTTGCTGGCGCTCGCCGGCGGGTTCCTGATGTCGAGCTACCTCGCGCGTCCGGTCGAGGGGCTCGCCCAGGCGGCGGACCGGGTGCGCGGAGGCGATTTCAGCGCGCCCATAACCGACTCCGGGATCAAGGAAGTGGAGCGGGTTGCCAGCGCCTTCAGCGAGATGCGCCGGAGCCTCGCGGCCCGCCTTTCGGACCTGGAAGACGCCAACACGGCCCTCGAGGACCGGCAGCAACGCCTGACCGCGCTCCAGTCGGAGCTCATCCAGCGGGACCGGTTGGCGGCCAACAGCCGGCTCGTATCCGAGCTCGCGCACGAGATCCGGAACCCGGTGGCGAACGTGAGGAACTGCCTCGAGGTCGTACGGCGCGAGCAGGCAGACCGCGGGGCCTCGACGGAGTTCGCCGATCTCGCGATCGACGAGCTCCTGCGCATGCACGAGCTGGCCGAGCGTATGCTCGACCTCAACCGCCCAGCCGGAGGAAACAGCGGGCGTTGCTCGGCCGCGGAGGTGGCGCGCCAGATCGCACAGCTCTATCACGCAGGGGCGGAGGAGACACGCTGGCCGGTCGAGATTCGGGAGAACGGCACCGCGGACGTGGCTATGCCGCCCGACGCACTCAAGCAGGTAATGCTGAACCTGGTGGAGAACGCCCGCGAGGCCATGCCCGACGGTGGCCCTGTGACCATCGATATCCGCAGCAGGGGCGATGCCGTGCGAATCGAGGTGGCCGACCTGGGCGCGGGCATCGACGATACTGTGCTTCCGAACATCTTCGACCCGTTCTTCACGACCAAGGAAGGTGTGACGGGCGTCGGACTCGGTCTGTTCGTCGCGCAGGGCTTGGCCAGCCGCTACGGAGGGCGGATCGGAGCCGCTAACCGGGCCGGAGGGGGAGCCGCGTTCACCGTGGAGCTCCCCGTGGCCCCCGAGGCCCCCGCGGCCCCCGCTGCTCCAGCGGATCCGGCCGGCGCCGGCGGGCCCACGCCGGGACCGTGAGCGCCCGGATCCGCGCGCGCATGCGCCATCGGTACGGCCTGTGACGGGGGCCCCGACTCCGCGACTGCTCGTGGTGGACGACGACCGGACCTTCCGGGTCTCAACTGCCGAGCTGTTGCGCCAGGACGGATACGAGGTCGAGCTGGCCAAGGACGCGAGTGAGGCCGCGGAGGTGCTCGCCGAGCGTCGCTTCGACCTGGTGCTGATGGACCTCCGCATGCCCGGCCTCTCGGGCACCCGGTTTCTCGAGGTCCTCAGGACGCGCGGCGAACGCGTGCCCGTGCTCATGATCAGCGGCTTCGGGACGGTCGACGCGGCGGTTGAGGCCCTCCAGATCGGGGCGGACGATTTCCTGACCAAACCGGTCGACCCCGACCTTCTCTCGGCCAAAGTCGAGGAGCTCCTCGACCGGCGGCCGGTTCCCCGGGCCAGGGGCGGGGCGCTCGCAGGCATCGTCGGACGGTCGCCGGGCATCCGGGCCGTTTTCGACCAGATCCTCCGGGTGGGGCCGTCCGAGACGACGGTGCTGATCACCGGGGAGACAGGGACGGGCAAGGAGCTCGTGGCCCGTGCCGTCCACGAGGCGTCGGAGCGGGCGGGGAAGGCGTTCGTACCGGTCAACTGCGCGTCGCTCGCGGAGGGCGTGCTGGAATCCGAGCTGTTCGGGCACGTGCGGGGGTCGTTCACGGGTGCCGTCACCGACAAGGTCGGGCTCTTCAAGGCGGCCGACGGGGGCACGCTGTTCCTGGACGAAGTAGGCGACATGAGCCAGCGGCTGCAGCAGCGGCTGCTCCGCGCCATCCAGGAGCGGGAGGTCCAACCCGTGGGGGCCACGCGCCCCACGTCGGTGAACGTGCGTGTGGTCGCGGCGACCCACAGGGATCTCGACGAGGAAACACGAGCCGGGCGCTTCCGCGAGGACCTGCTCTACCGGCTCCGGGTCTTCGAGATCCGGCTTCCCCCGCTCCGGGAGCGGCGCCCCGACATCCCCCTCCTGATCGAAGCCGCGCTCGAGCGGCTCCACGGCCGAAGCGACGGACGGTCGCCCCACCTGCGCTGCTCTCCGCTGGCCGTCCGGCTGATGCAGAGCTACGCGTGGCCCGGCAACGTGCGTGAGTTGTTCTCGGCCGTGGAGAGCGCGGCCATCCGAGCGGATGGGGGCGTGATCCAGGCGCACGATCTACCGGAAACGGTGCGGCAGCCGGGTGGGAGGACTGTGCCCGAGCGGGCTACGCCGGGATCGTTCGGAGAGCGGCCCGACATGGACCGTGACTCGGTGCTCCGGGCCCTGGAGGACGCCGGAGGCGTGCGTGTGCAGGCGGCGAGGCTTCTGGGCGTCAGTCGCACGACGCTCTGGCGGCGCATGAAGGAGCTGGGAATCGAGGAGTAGGGGTCGCCTCGGTGAGCCCCCTTGTCCGCGTTGTTGCGCCGTCCCACGATGCCGGTACCGCCTCGATGAGTGACCTCGGATTCGCATTCGGACGGGACGATCGCAGATGAGCACTCGAATCAGCCTGGCGGTGGGTGCAGCGCTCCTTCTCCTCGGGGGAGTCGTTCCCGCAACGTCCGCGGCTCAAGACCGGAGCGTCGCCGAGTACATCGCCGCGATCGAGGGACGGCAGGAAACAGCGGGGCCCAACGGCCACGGCCAGAAGACGATTGCCGAGCTCCTGGAGGAGTTCGGCGTGCCGGGCGTGAGCGTGGCCGTGATCCACGACTTCCGGATCCACTGGGCCAAGGGCTACGGGATCGCCGACGTCGAGACCGGTGCCCCGGTCGACACCGAGACCATGTTCCAGGCGGCGTCCATCAGTAAGCCGGTTGCGGCCATGGGCGTCCTCAGGGCCGTTCAGGACGGTTTATTCACGCTCGACACCGACATCAACGACATCCTGACCTCGTGGGAGCTGGACGGTGGGGAGTTCACCCGTGATCGGCCGGTCACGCCCCGAACCCTGACGAGCCACACGTCCGGGCTGGGTGACGGGTTCGGGTTCCCCGGCTACGACCCCGACGATCCGCTGCCCACCGTGGTGCAGATCCTCGAGGGCCACGAGCTCGCGAACGTGGGCTCAGTGTTCATGGAGCGCCCGCCGATGTCGTTCGAGGAGTACTCGGGGGGCGGGGTCACCGTGATGCAGCAAGCGCTCGCCGATGCCCGGGGACGCCCGTTTGCAGAGGTCCTCCAAGCCGACGTGCTGGGCCCGATTGGGATGGCAAACAGCACGTTCGTGCAGCCGTTGGCGCCGGAACTCGACCGCAATGCCGCGCGTGCGCACGACAGCCAGGGGCGCTCCCGCGGACCCAAATGGCACGTTTATCCCGAGCTGGCCGCTGCCGGTCTCTGGACCACTTCGAGCGACCTGGCCCGGTTGGCCATCGAGGTGCAGAAATCGGCCATCGGCGAGTCGAACCGCGTGCTCTCACGGACGACAGTGCAGGAGATGCTCTCACCCGTCGGTGTGGGCGACTTCGCGGTGGGCTTCTCGATCGGCCGCCGGGGCGAGGGCTGGTATTTCAGCCACGGCGGGTCCAACTGGGGGTTCCGGGCGATCCTGCTCGCTCACAAGGTCAAGGGCTACGGGCTCGCGATCATGACCAATGCCGATGGCGGCGGTACCGTCATGGCCGAGATCAGCCGCCGCATCCAGGAGGTCTACGGCTGGGACTCCGTGGCCGATCCCGTGCCGCGGGGATACGAGCCGCCGCCCGAGCGCGTCGTGATCGACGTGGACGAGGCCGTCCTTGCTACCTATGTCGGTACGTACGAGCTGTCGGACGAGCTGTCGCTGACGATCACGCTCGAGGATGGCGCGCTCCACGTGCACCCGACAGGGCAGCAGAAGCTGCGAGTGCTCGCCGAGTCGGAGACTCGGTTCTACCCACAGACCGTCGCGGTCACGATCGAGTTCACTACCGACGACGACGGGGTGGTGGACGGGCTGGTCGTCTATCAGGGAGGAACGGAGACGGCGGCGCGGAAGGTGAGGTAGGGGCCATCCGAGCGCATCGAACAGGCCGTGACCCACCATCCGACGAACTCCCCTACACCACCGTCCTAGGTAGCGCCGGGCTCAGGTGCATCAGCAGGTCGTAGACGGACGCCCCTGTCGCCTCGGCCACCCGGTTGGGCTCGAGAGCCGCGTGATCGGAGCCCATCAGCACAGCCTTGTCACCCACCGCCACGGTGGGCTCGGGCCCGACCTCGACGATCGAGTGGCTCGCGCTCACCGCGCCGATCACCGGATAGAGCCGTTCGCCGATCAGTACACGGGCGCCCTCGACGGCGCTACGCGGATACCCGTCCGTGTGACCCACCGGTAGCGTGGCCGTCCAGGTGGGCTCGGTGGCCACGTAGTTCCGCCCATAGCTGACGCCATCGCCCGTCCGTAGCCGCTCGACACGAACGACGCGCGCGCACAGCCTGACCGCCGGCGTGAGCGCCTGGATCGCGCGCTCCTCGTCCGGTCGGGAAGGATAAGCGCCGTAGAGCGCGATGCCGGGCCGCACCATGTCCAGGTGGGCGTAGGGCAGGTGGTACACCCCGTTCGACGAGGCCGCGTGCAGCCGCCCCAGGGGGAGGCCGATGTTTTCGACGGAATCCGCATAGGTACGGAACCGGAGGAACTGCTCGCGGTCGAACTCGGTCTCCTCGGTGAAGGCCATGAACGTGCCAGCCACGTCCACCGCGTCGGTGGCGGCGAGGATACGGAGCCAAGGCAGGGCGCGGTGATAGGCGATGCCCATGCGGCCCATGCCCGTGTCCAGGTACACGTGCCCGCGGACGGGCGCCTGTAGTCGGCGGGCGAGCCGCGTCATGCGCTGTGGAGCACCGTCGTCGTAAAAGCTGAGCTCGACCTGCCGGCGAACGAGCGCCTCCGCCTCCTCGGCTTCGGCGAGCCCCATGAGAAGCACGGGTTTCCGGATTCCCGCATCCCGCAACCGGAGCGCGGCCGACGGCTTGACCACGGCAAAGCCGGCGATCTGGTCCAGCGGCTCGAGCACCCCCGCCGTTTCGACCAGGCCGAGGCCGTAGGCGTTGTTCTTGACCACCGCCATGATCGGCCTGCTGTCCGTGAGGCGCGACACATGTCCGACGTTGGCGCGGAGCGCTGCCGCGTCGATCTCGAGCCAGGGGTCGAACGGCGGAGAGAGGCGCACACGCACATCGGAACGCCCCGCGCCCGTGGCTGAATCGGCCAGGGTCGCTGACGCCGCAGCCCCGGACGCGGCCCCCGCGCCCCTCCCGACAGCCCGTGCGGGTGACACCGCCGCGCCTGCGAAACCCAGCCCCGCGGCCTGTACGAACCTGCGTCGGTCCATGCTCGCCTCCTACGGCCCGGGTGGGCCGACTCTCCGACAGAGTCTGAGCGCGCCCGAGCGGGCGCAAGTTAGCGCGCCGTAAGGTGGCGCCGGTCATGGTGCAGCCACCGTAGTCAGTTGTCGGTCATTTGCAGATCACTATCTGGAGACCGGGTTCATCATCCTCCCGTCGATCGGCGTGAGCTGGACGGGAACTTCTGATGGCCACGGGCGGACGACGCGCCCACGCCGATCGGTCCGCGGTCGAACCGAGGCGACCAACATGAGAATCACACCGTGGTGCTTGGCGGCGCTCGTCCCGATCGGGCTGATCGCCTGTCAGGACGGCCCGTCGCCGATGGACGGGCGCGACCCCCCACTCGTGGGGGCGATGGAAGCGTCTGACGACGATGACGAGGGCCAGGACGGGGACGATGCCAGCGAAGATGCCGACGAGGAGGTCAGCGCGGCGCTCCGCGACGTGCCCGCCCACGTGGTCTCGGCGGCCCTTGCGGCCATGCCGGGCATCGAGCTGGTCGAAGCCGAGATCGATCGGGACGGCGTGGACCACTACGACCTCACCGGCGTCCTGGACGGAGTCCTCTACGAGATCGAGGTGACGCTCGACGGCGAGGTCCGGGCCATCGAGTCCGAGGGAACGGGACGACGGGTGGGACGCTGAGCCGCGCTAGGCTCGCGTAGCCGA
Source organism: Gemmatimonadota bacterium (assembly GCA_024638305.1). Taxonomy (GTDB): domain Bacteria; phylum Gemmatimonadota; class Gemmatimonadetes; order Longimicrobiales; family Gaopeijiaceae; genus JAHEKN01. The sequence goes on from JAHEKN010000109.1 coordinate 12,018, forward strand.
GCGGGGGTTGAAGACCACCCGCACGGTCGTCCCCGCGCCGGGCTCCGATTCGAGCTCGATCCGCGCGTCGTGCATGCGCACGATCCACTCCGCGATCGAGAGCCCGAGGCCGGCACCACCACGCTCGCGTGCGTCGTCGGCGCGGTAGAAGCGGTCGAATGCCTTCGCACGCTCGTCCGCTGTCATCCCGATTCCGCTGTCCGAAACCACGAGCGCCGATCGCGGGCCGCGTCGCTCCGCCTCGACTCTCACTCGCCTGCCGGCGGGGGTGAACTCGATCGCGTTGTCGCAGAGGATCATGACGAGCTGGCCTAGCAGGTTGCGGTCACCCCTTACCGGGCACTCGTCGTCCGCACCCACCTCCAGCTCGACCCCTTTGCGGGCCGCCAAGGCACCGATCCGGCTCGCGAGATCCGACACGAGGTCGTCCAGGTAGAGATCCTCCAACTCGACCGGCCAATCGCCGGCGTCTGCCCGGGACAGCGTGAGCAGCTTGTCGAGCGTGTCGGAGACGCGGCGGGTCTCGTCGAGCACGCTGGCGAGCGTTCCTTCGTACTCCTCGGAGCTCCTCTGATGTTGCAGCGCTACTTCCGAGCTCGCCTGGATCACGGAGACCGGAGTGCGGAGCTCGTGAGCGGCATCGGCCGTGAACCGGCGGAGCTGCCGGAACGCGTGCTCCGCGGGCTCGATCGACTTCCGGGCCAGGATCGAGCCCCCAATGGCGACCAGCAACAGCGCGCCCAGTGCGGCGAGCGCGAACGCCCCGACCAGGCCGGGATAGCGGTCCTCGACCTCGAGGAAGTC
>JAHEKN010000110.1 GCA_024638305.1 Gemmatimonadota bacterium
CCCTCCACGTTGCCGTGACGTTGCACGCCTTGGCGTTGGTGGACAGGAAGAACACGTTCGAGTAGCCGCCCGTGGCCAGCACGACGGCGTCGGCGATGTGCGACTCGATACGGCCGCTCACCAGGTCCCGCGACACGATGCCACGGGCCCGGCCGTCGACCACGATCAGATCGAGCATCTCGGACCGGGTGTGCAACTCGACGGCCCCGAGCGCCACCTGACGCGCAAGCGCCTGGTAGGCGCCGAGCAGGAGCTGCTGGCCCGTCTGGCCGCGGGCGTAGAAGGTGCGCGAGACCTGGGCGCCGCCGAACGACCGGTTGGCCAGAAGACCGCCGTAGTCCCGAGCGAAGGGCACGCCCTGCGCGACCGCCTGGTCGATGATGTTGAGGCTCAGCTCGGCCAGCCGATAGACGTTGGCCTCGCGTGACCGGAAGTCGCCCCCCTTCACCGTATCGTAGAAGAGGCGGTACACCGAGTCGCCGTCGTTCTGGTAGTTCTTGGCGGCGTTGATTCCACCCTGGGCCGCGATCGAGTGCGCACGGCGGGCCGAGTCGTGGTAGGTGAACGCCTCGACCGCGTACCCGAGCTCCGCCATGGTGGCGGCAGCCGAGGCTCCGGCCAGGCCGGTCCCCACGACGATGATCCGGTGATGACGCTTGTTTGCCGGGCTCACGAGCTTCATCTCGAAGCGGCGGCGCGTCCACTTCTGGTCGATGCGCCCCGTGGGCACCCGGTCAGCGAGACTCCAGCTCATCGGATCAGCCCCATCAGGATGGCCGCGGGAACCACCAGATATCCCACCCATATCAGAGCGGCCAGTCCGGTGGCCAGGGGCCGCTTCATGCGGTCGATCCGGGGCCCGGCGATTCCCAGGGTCTGGAAGGCGCTCCAGACCCCATGCTGCAGGTGCGCGGCAAGCATGGTGACGGCCACCGCGTAGGCCAGGGCCACCCCCGGCACGCTCAATCCACGAACCAGGTTGCCGTGCGCGTCCTCGTGCACGAACTGCGGGTGTACGGTCCCCATCGTCATGTGCAGGAGATGATAGACCACGAAAGCACCGATGATGATGCCCCCCCAACGCATGGTGCGGGACGCGTAGGACAGGACCTGCGACCGGGACTTGCGGTATCCGACGGTTCGGGCCGCTCGGCTCTCGGAAGTGAGCGTCCAAGCCGCCCAGATGTGCAAGAGAACGAGGGCGACCAGGCCGACGCGCTGGACCCAGAGAAAGCCGCTCTCGGGCAGCATGGGCGTGCCGAGCTCGCGCAGCCAGGCAGCGTAGTGATTGAACGACTCGGGGCCCTGGAAGGCCTTGAGGTTGCCCAGCATGTGCAGCACCACGAACGCGGTGAGCAGCACGCCGCTCCCCGCCATTGCGAGCTTACGACCGACGCTGGACCGCCAGGGCCCCCGCAGGGTGGTCACGGGTCGTGGCCGTCAGGAGACGGCCGCCAGAACCGAGCGCACGGACTCGGCGCTTCGCGCCAGGGCCGTGGTCTCCTCCTCGGTGAGCTCCAATTCGATGATCTCGACGAGGCCGCCCGTGCCCAGCTTGCAGGGAACCCCCAGAAAGATGCCCTCCTGGCCGTACTCGCCCTGTAGATAGGCAGCGCACGGGAGGATGCGGTTCTTGTCGCGCACGATTGACTCGACCATTTGGACGGCCGCGGACGCGGGAGCGTAATAGGCGCTGCCCGTCTTGAGGTAGCCGACGATCTCGGCGCCGCCCTTACGCGTGCGCTCGACCAGCGCCTCGATGCGGTCATCGTCGAGGAAGTGCGTCAGGGGGATCCCACCCACGCTGGTGTAGCGCACGAGCGGCACCATGGTGTCACCGTGACCGCCCAGGACCAGCGCCTGGATGTCCTCCACGCTCACACCCAGCTCGAGTGCGATGAAAGAACGGAAGCGGGCGGTGTCGAGCACGCCCGCCATGCCGATGATCCGCTCCCGCGGAAAGCCGGTCACGTCCATGGCCACCGAGGACATCACGTCGAGCGGATTGGACACCATGATGATGATGGAGTCCGGGGCGACCCGAGCGATCTCCGACGACACGGAGCGGACGATCTTGGCGTTGGTGGCGAGGAGGTCGTCACGGCTCATGCCCGGCTTGCGCGCCACGCCCGCCGTGACCACGAACACGTCCGATCCGGCGGCGGGCTCGTAGTCCTGCGAGCCGATAAGCCGGGTGTCGAAGCCCTCCACCGGGGCGCTCTCCCACATGTCCAGGCCCTTCCCCTGGGGGATGCCCTCCACCACGTCGATGAGAACGACCTCACGCGCGAGATTCTTTTCCGCCAGCCGCTGTGCGCAGGTTGCCCCGACGTGGCCGGCCCCGACTACCGTGATCTTGTTCGCGCCCATCTCGAGATTCCGTCCTGGATTGGATGTCGATTCGGGGGTGGCCGGGCGTTCGGCGTCCCCTCGCTCGCCCGGATGACGAGGCCGGGCGCGGAGGGCTACCCAAGGCTCGGAAGGACGTTCCTGGCGGACCCGCATCGCAGCCCGGAGGTGAGGCAGCTCACACGAGGTAGCTCCACCCGCGATCGTCGTTCGCGAATCGGAGCCAGTCCTCGACGACCAGCCGGAGGAAGCTCCCGAAGTCGGCGGCGGCGAGCTGCGCCCCCTCGGTCTCGTGATCCCAGCGCCAGATGGATCCGGTGAGCACGCTAATCAGAAACGAGTTGCCGCCGCCGTCGGCAGCGGCCGGCACCACTGGCACCAGGGGCTCCCCGGTCCCCACCTCGTCGATGGCCCTGGGGGAATCGTCGAGCGAAGGCCAACGAACGCCTGCGCCCGACTGGACGCCCGGTCCGCAGGCGACGAAGGCCCGCGCCCGCGTGGAAGCGGTGGGGCTGATTCAGTCGGGATGCCGGAGCAGGCGGTCGAGCGAGGTCGACCGAGGAGTACCGAAAGGTACTTCGCAGGGAGCCGAGCGAAGGCCAACGAACGCCTGCGCCCGAATGATCAGCCCATCACTGATCTGGGGCGTTCAGTCGGGATGCAGGAGCAGGCGGTCGAGCGAGGTCGACCGAGGAGTACCGAAAGGTACTTCGCAGGGAGCCGAGCGAAGGCCAACGAACTCCTGCGCCCGACTGGACGCCCCTCCTGCAGACGCCTGCGCCCGAATGAACGCCCCTCCTACTACCCGCCGGTTTGTGACAAAGCAACCAACCCCCCCGACCCCACATCGCTGCCCTGCTCCAGGTAGTGCCGCTCGGGCTTGATCCGAAGAGTGTGCTCGATCAGCGGAACCAGATCCTCTCCGGCGCGCAGCGGGTCCCGAAGGTTGGTCTGGATCGCGCCGAACAAGCAGGGGCGGAGCTGCCCGTCGGCCGTGAGTCGCATCCGGTTGCAGGCCCCGCAGAAGTTGTGGCTCATGGGGGTGATCACACCGATCGTGCCCGGGGCGCCCGGATACCGGTAGTAGGCGGCGGGTCCATTCCCGGTGGGACCCTCGGTCGGCTCGAGCCGCTCGACGCGCCGCAGTCGCTCCAGCGCCTCGTCGCATGACAGGAACTGATCTGCCGAGAGCTGCAGGTTGGACCCCGTCGGCATGACCTCGATGAACCGTACATGCCAAGGGTTCGTGCGCGTCAACTCGGCGAACGACTCGATCTCGTCGTCATTTTCGCCGCGCATCAACACCACGTTGACCTTGAGGGGCTCGAAGCCGACGCGTTCCGCCGCGGCGAGCCCCGCCATGATCTTCTCGAAGGACCCGGGCCTCCGCGCGATCCGCTCGACGCGCTCGGGCCGCAGGGAATCGAGCGAGATGTTCACCCGGTCCACACCGGCGTCCCGCAGCGACTCGGCCTGCTCGTCCAGCAGAACGGCATTCGTGGAGAGCGCGATGTTCTCTATGCCAGGTACCGCTCGCAGGCCGGCGACCAGCTTGTGCAGATCCCGCCGGATCAAGGGCTCGCCCCCGGTCAGCCGCACCCGTTTCAGCCCCATCCCGGCCATCACGCGAACGATCTCGACGATCTCTTCGTAGCTCAGGATCTCTGCCCGCTTGAGCCAAGGCAGGCCCTCCATCGGCATGCAGTACACGCAACGGAGATTGCACTTGTCGGTGACCGAGATGCGCAGATACTCGATTCGGCGCCCGAAGCCGTCGACCATGGTGTCGTTCATCGGGCGGCCCCCCGTGGCACACCGGGCGGCTCCGTGCCCGCCACCCAGTCCGACCGCCCATCCGTGTAGTGTTCGTGCTTCCAGACCGGAAGGCGGCGTTTGAGCTCCTCCATGACGTAGCGAGCCCCCTCGAACGCCTCGGCCCGATGCGGGGTGGAGATGGCCACCGCGACGCTCACGTCACCGATCTCGAGGTCCCCGTGACGATGCACGACCGCGAGCCGATCGGTCCCGAACCGCGTCGACGCCTCGGTCGCGATCTCCTCGAGCACCGACTCCGCCATCTCCGGATACGCCTGATAGGTGAGCCCATCCACCGGACGTCCGTCGTTGCGGTTCCTGACGGTGCCCAGAAAGAGCAGGACTGCCCCGTCGGCTTCGTCTCCCACCATGTCGAGGACCCGGCTGGGAACGATGCGCTCTGCGGTGATCCAAACGGATACGGCCATCCTGAAAGAGTGTCGGATCGGACCCCACTCCGCCAGTGCGATCGGGCTCCGGTCAGGAGATCGTGTTACCGGCCGCTGCGCCCGAAAGAAGCGCGTCCAGCGCATCCAGGACGCGGTCGGGCGTCAGCTCGGCCATGCAGGGATGCCCGGCCACCAGACAGTCGGCGTTTCGAAATCGGTTGTCGCGGCAAACCGTGCAGGAGTGGGGCGACGCCGTCACGTGCACGTGAGGCGCTCGGGGCGCCCACAGACGCACAGGGCTCGCCCCCACCCCCTGGGCGTCGTTCCCGAACACGGCCACCGTGGGGCAGCCCACCGCGGCCGCGACGTGGAGGGGACCCGCGTCGACGGTCACGAGCGCCCGGGATCGGGCGAGCGCCCCCGCGAGCCGAATCAGCGACGTACGTCCGCGCAGATCGATAATATCAGTATTGGAAACGATTTGCGCCTCTAGATCTCCAGCGTTGTACAAGGTCTGTTGCGCGCTGGGGGCGCTTCCGACGAGCCCGGTGGACAGCCCTCGCTCCGCGCAGCCCTCGAGCAGACGGATCCAGTGGTCCGCTGGCCACATCTTGGCGGTCCGGGTGGTGGTGGCGTGCACCAGGACGTCCGGCACCTCGAAACCGGGCGCCAGCGTCGGCAGCTCCAGCTTGAAGAAATCGGTCTCCACGTACGCCATGCGGCAGAAAATCTCGCCGATGTAGTTGCTCGAGAGCGTCCCCGCGTAACGCGCCAGGAACTCGGGACTGTCCCAATCGTCCTCGAGCAGCATGCGATGCTCGGGAGCAGAGCCGGCCGGCATCCGGTCGCGGAAGCCGGGCGCCAGCGCTCCGCCGGCGATGAACCGGGGATTGATCGCCGTCACCGCCACCAGATTGAGCTCGGCGAACCCGTCGCAGTTGACCGCCAGGTCGTACCGGCCCGCTACGGCCACGCGCTCCTCCACGGTCCGGGTAAGGGTCGGCAGGAAGTCGTCGCGGGTGGAATAGAGGCTGAAGCGGAAATCGATGTACGGACAGTGCTCCTCGAAGTCTTGCGTGACGTCGCTTCCGTAGAAGTCGAGCGTGGCCTCGGGATACTTCTCCTTGAGGCCGCGGAGCAGTGGGGTCGTCACGACGAAGTTCCCCACCTTCGTCGAGGAGAAGACGGCAAGGTGGGGGCGGTCGCCGAGCGGCTGGTCCGCAAAGCGCTCCACTACCGGGGTCAGCCCCCAGCGACGGGCGGAATCAACGCCACTTCGTCGTCCTCTCCGATCGGGAGGTCTGCCGGGGCGTAACGGTGGTTCACCGCAACCGCGGTCGTCACGGGGAGGTCCGCCCAGACCCCCCCCTGGGCACGTAGGGCCGCTACCAGATCGGATACGGTTGCGCCCCTGTCTAGCTCCACCTCGACAGAATCGGCTCGCGCGAGGTCACGGTGGGAAGCGAACAGCAGGGTCCGGACTCTCACCGGATCCCCGTGGTTTCGAGCTCTCCGAAGGACTCACCCCGGTCGGGCGAAGCGTCATCCTCCGGGCTCGGCCGGAGCGCTCCCCCCTGCCGCGCCCTGAGGATGCGCGCGTTGAACTCGTCACGAAGTCGGTAGAACCGGACGACCTGGGCCGGGGTCAACACCTCCAGCAGCCGCTCCTGCTCGTCCAGAAAGAGCTGAGTTCCCCGCCGCTGTAGCGAGGCCCTCTCCGTGAGTAGCGTCCGTGCGTCGTCGCTAGTGCCGCCTTCTCGTAGAAAATCGGCCACGCGGCCGTTCAGATCCCGCGTCTCCGTCGCGATGCGGCTGCGCTCGCCCTCGGACCACGAGATGACCTCCCGGAGAGACTCCATCTCGGGCGGCGTCAAGCGCAACTCCTGGCGTATCCGGTTCTGGAACGCCTGCCGGACCCGGCGCTCCAAGTCTCGCCGCTCTTGCGCATTGGCCTGCGCTTCGGCGCCGACGGGCAGGGCGGCCAGGAGCGCTATGACCGAAATGAGCGCGAGCACGCTCTTACGGATCATGCGCTAGACCCCCAGGTCGTCGAGAAGGGAGGTCAACTGCTCATCGGACAGGTCCTCCAGCACTGCGCCTCCGGCGATCACGCCGTCGTCGAGGAGCCAGCTCTCGGCGACCGGATCGAAGAGATCCAAGGCGATCGGCCCCGGGACGCTGGGTCCTTGATTCCGCCAGATGACCGACGTTCCGATTGCGAGTACGATCACCGCCGCCGTCGACAGGCGCCATCCGCCGGGCATCCAGCCGCGCCCCCGGCTCCTGCGCTCCGACGCCAACCGGGCGTTGATCCTCGTCGCGAGATCGGCTGGTGGCTCCGGACGGGACGCGCGGACGCGCCGAACGAGCTCCGCCTCCTCCCTGAGGCCCGCGTCGAGCTCGAGGGCGCGCTCGAGCTCGGCGCTCTCCCGTTCGGACAGCTCCTCGTTGCTCCACTCGGGGAGCCGGCCACTCCAGGTCCCCAACTCGAACTCACTCATCCCAATAGCTCCCGAAGCCGCTTGATCCCGTGATGGTAGTTCACACGGGCCGCGCCCTCCGTCGAACCGATCAGTTTCCCGACCTCCCGAAAGCTCAGACCCTCGAAGATCCTGAGCGAAACCGCCATTCTCTGTTTCTCCGGTAACGTCTCCAGCGCGCCCCGGACGCGATCGACCTCGTCGGCCACTACTACCCGGTCGGCTGCTCCCTGCTCCCCACCCGCCAGCTCGGGCTGCGCATCGAGCGGCGTCTCACGCCGCCTTCCCCGCTTCCTGGCCCAGCCTCGGGCTTCGTTTACCGCAATCGCCACGATCCACGTCTTGAACGAGGAATCGCCGCGGAAGCGCTGCAACGCGCGGAGTGCCTTGACGAAGGCCTCCTGCGTGGCGTCCGCGGCAGCATCGTCGTCACGTAGCATGCCGAGCACGGTCCGAAACACCGCGGCGTGGTGTCGCGACACCAGCTCCTGCAGCGCATCAGCGTCCCCCGCTTTGGCACGTTCGACGAGCTCGGCATCACTGACCATCGTCGCCTGCTCACCCATGCTCACCACACGTACAGACGCACGGTGAGCGCCGATCGTTAAACGACGATGCGCTGAAGCGACGGCGTTCCGGCGTAGCCGGACCCCTGCCCGGGCGATCCCGGGCTACTCCTCATGGGGCTCCAGACGGGCGACCCGGGCCCGTAGGTGCTTGGACGGCTTGAACACCGGCACGGCGCGCGAGGGGACCCGCACGGGGTCGCCCGTACGCGGATTCCGCGCCATCCGCGTTTTTCGGTTACGCACCTTGAACGTCCCGAACCCGCGGATCTCGATGTTTTCGCCGCGACCGAGGGCCATCTTCACGGCGTTGAGGAACGCGTCGACCACCAGGGCGCAGTCCTTCTTGGTCACGCCCGGCCCAATGGCTTCCGCGACCTGCTCGACAAGGTCGGCCTTCGTCATCGCTCCCTCCGCGGTGAAGCCTCCGAGACGAACGCTACGGTACAGTGGGAAACGTCCCAACGTCAAGCCATACAGAGACCTACAGCGACATGCGCCCCCCCGGTTGGCGTCGGCCGGCCCCGCCCCGTGACCGCGCTCTCAGCTGGAGGTGTTGGCCGCGCCCAGCTCCGACAGGAACTCGTCGAACAGGTAGCGGCTATCGTGGGGTCCGGGGGCCGCCTCCGGGTGGTACTGCACGGAGAACACCGGCCGCGAACCGTGGCGCACGCCCTCGGTGGTCCCGTCGTAGAGGTTGACGTGGGTGACCCGTAGGTCGGGCGCGCCCGGAACGGTCCCTTCCGGATTCGCCCGTACCGCAAACCCGTGGTTCTGCGAGGTGATCTCCACGGTATCGCGGCTCAGGTTACGCACGGGATGATTGGCGCCGTGGTGCCCGAAGGCCAGCTTGTAGGTGCTCGCCCCGAACGCCCGCGCAATCAGTTGGTGGCCCAGGCAGATCCCGAACACCGGCACCCCACGGGCCGAGAGCTCGAGTATTGCCTCAGTGGCCCGGTCCACCGCCGCCGGATCTCCGGGGCCGTTCGAAACGAACAGGCCGTCGGGCGCCAGGGCCTCGAGGTCCGCGAGCGTGGTCGACGCGGGAACGACCGTGACGCGACACCCCTGCTCCGCCAGTAGCTTGGGAGAGTGGCACTTCACCCCGAAGTCGTAGGCCGCCACATGGAAGCGTTCACGGTCGGCGGCCGGGACCACGTACGGCTCCGTCGTGGACACGCCAGTGGCCAGATCGAGTCCCTCCATCATGGGATGGGCCAGGATGCGCCCGAGCACCTCCTCCTCCGGCACGGTGGCCGGCGCGATCGCCGCCCGCATCGCCCCGCAGGACCTGATGTGCCGCGTGAGCGCGCGCGTGTCCACGTCCGTGATGCCGACGACGCCGTGACCCACCAGGTACGCCTCGAGTCCGCCCTGGGCGCGCCACGAGCTGTACATCCGAGACGCCTCCCTCACGATGAAGCCAGCCAGCTCGGGCTCCTCGGACTCCTCGTCGACGTCGTTGACCCCGTAGTTGCCGATCAGCGGGTACGTCATGGTGACCAGCTGACCGGCGTAGGACGGATCCGTGAGGATCTCCTGGTAGCCGGTCATCGCGGTATTGAAAACCACCTCGCCCACGGTCACACCCGGCGCCCCGAATGCGAGTCCGTCCAGACGGCGACCGTCTTCCAGGAGCAGATATGCGGGAGGGCGAGACGCCATTGCGGTCGATGGGTCGGGGCGATTCGGGAGCGGGCTTCGCGGCCGGAATGTACCGGCGCCCGACCGCGGGTCAACCGAACGGTCGTGCCGGCGCCGCGGCGTCAGGCGCGTCCGGATCGTCTTGAGGGCCGCGCACTTCCCCGTATGTTCCGACCATGACGAAACATGAGAGCGTCCACATCTACGCGGACGAGTCGTGCCTGGGGAATCAATTCCGGAAGCGCGCCAGCCCCGGGGGGGCCGGCGGCATGATGGAGGTGTGGACGGGCGACACCTGGGAGCGGCGGGACTACTGGATCTCGTCCCCGGACACGACCAACAACCGCATGGCCCTTACCAGCGCGCTCGAGGGGTTTCGACACCTCAAGCGGCCATGCAGCGTCCGCTTCGTGAGCGACAGCCAGTATCTGGTGAAGGGCATGCGCGAGTGGATCCGAGGGTGGAAAGCCCGCGGCTGGACCCGCAAGGCCGGGCCGATCGAGAACCTCGAGCTCTGGAAGGAGCTCGACCGGGCGGCCAGCCGCCACGACGTGGCGTGGGTCTGGGTCAGGGGGCACGACGGCCACCCCCAAAACGAGTATGCCAACGATCTCGCGGTGGGGGCTGCGGAGCGGCTCGACCAGTCGGACGGGCTCGTCCCCTCGGGATTCATCGAGTGGCTCGAGGCGCAGCGCGAACGAGGGCGTTACCTGGACTTCTTCGAGTTCGCCCCCCCGGAGGCCTGATGCTGGAAACGAGCCCCCCGGGCCGTGCGCGGAGGGAGCGGAGCCTGGAGGTCGTGGAGTAGCGCGGCAGGCGAGCCGGGAACCCAAAAAAAACTTGAAGCCCCCGGCGCGACACGTCGCCCCGGAGGCTCCATCGTTTCGCTGGCAGTCCCAGCCTTCCCGTTTGAACATGCCCACGTGCGGGCACCTCGGCCGGGCCCTTCCCCTCCATCGCGCGGTCCGCGTGTCAGGGCGCCTCCTTTCGGAGGCTCTCGGCAGAGTCCAGCGTGTCCTCCACCTGCGTGTCGGGGCTCAAACTCCCAACTCGCGATCGACGCTGCGGCGTCCCGCTCGTCAACCTGTCGTCTCAGACCGCCTTGATTCGGGTGACCAACGCCACCGTCGGAGGCGGGCCGCTCTGAAACGCATCACCAGTTTGGGGCCGCACCCCGCCCCGGTCAAGCCCGATCCGGCCGAGGGCTGCCAGAATTAACAACACATGTAAACTCTTATTTTGTATTGCTTTACCTTGTTTTATCTCTAGTGTTCTATAATATGTCCGCCCAGGGAAAAACGGATGAATTGCGATGGGCGGTGCGGCCGGAGCTAATCCCCACGGAATCGGGCGAAATCGCGGGGTGGGCGCGTTCGCGACGGGGTGGGAATTTAGACTCGTCCGGGTTGGGGCGGTGCGCCCATCGCCCGCCAAAGTGTTGTCTGGACAACGGGCCGGTGCCGACCATGCGTCCTCTGCTGAGCTCGGACAAGCTCGGACGAGCGCGCGACGGTGAAGAGGATGTTGGAGCCGGTAGCCCCACCCGTGCGCTCACACCCCACAGCCCCCAGGTCAACCGGGGACGCGCTCGAAGACCTCACCGAAGCACTCGACGACCAGGGGCGCGACGTGGTCGACACCGATGTCGCGCCCCATGACACGCGAGAGCGACGTCACCTGCTCGTCCTCGATGCCGCACGGCACGATCGTCCGGAAGTACTCGAGCTCCGTAGCGCAATTGAGGGCGAATCCATGTGAGGTGATCCAACCGGATGAGACCCGCACGCCGACGGCCGCGACCTTTCCCTGGGGCAGCCAAACGCCGGTCAGGCCCTCCCTGCGCTCAGCTTCGCCGAGCCCGAGACGTCCGACCACGCGAATGAGCACCTCCTCCAGATCCCGGAGATAGCGGTGCAGGTCACACCGATCCGGCTTCAGGTCGAGAATGGGGTATCCCACGAGCTGACCGGGCCCGTGATACGTCACGTCCCCGCCCCGCCCGGCGCTGTGAAGCTCGATGCCCCGCTCGCTCAGCTCGTCGGCGGGCAGGAGAAGGTGACGCGCCTGGGCGGAGGACCCCATCGTGATGACGTGGGGATGCTCCAGGAGTAGCAACTGGTCCGGTACGTCGCCGGCCCTCCGCTTGTCGACGAGGTCGCGTTGGAGCGCCAAGCCCTTCGCGTAAGGGACCAGTCCCAGCCGCTTCACCTCCAGGGGGCGCGCGATCTGCTCCTCCTGTCCCGGACGAGTACCTCGACGCTCAGGCGTCCTCCGGAAACGCCTCCAGATCCTGCTTCAGCTCGGCCAGGAACCGGGCGGCGTCTGCACCATCGACGATCCTGTGGTCGTATCCGAGCGAGAAGAACGAGCGCTTGCGGATCGCCATGGCATCCTCACCAGAGTCCGGATCCGTCACTACGACGACGCGCTTCTCGATGGCCCCCGTGCCCAGGATCGCCGACGTGCCCTTGGGAATGATCGGCATGCCGACTATGGTCCCGAGCACACCGGGGTTGGTGATCGAGAACGTCCCACCCTGGATCTCCTCCGGCAGCAGTTTGCGAGCCCTCGCACGCTCGGCCAGGTCGACGATCCGCCGCCCGATACCGACCAGACTGAGCTCGTCGGTATCGTGGATGACAGGCACGATCAGGCCGGGGTTCAAGTCGACCGCCATGCCGATATTGACCCGCCCACGGTACACCACGTTGTTGCCGGACACGGTGGAGTTGACCATGGGATACTTGCGCAGAAGGCGGGAGCACGCCCACGCCACGAAGGCCGTGAAGCTGACGCTCGCACCCTGCGCTGCCCAAGCAGCCTTGTTCTCCCGGCGGATGCGGTCGATCCGGGAAAAGTCGACCTCGATGAACGAGTGGACGTGGGGCGAGACGCGCTTGGCCAGCACCATGTGCTCGGCAGTGAGGCGACGGATCTTGTCCATCGTCTCGACGCGGTCGCCTTCGCGAACCGGAAACTCCGGGTGCTGCACCTCTCCGTAGAATCGGGACCACAGGTCGGACGGGGTCTGCAGCACCTGGCTGGAAGCGGCCGGGGCTGCCGGCGCGGGCTTCGCTGCGGCCGGGGGCGCAACCGCGGGCGCGGCCGTCGGGGCCGGCGGGGCATCGGTCGCCGCCGAGGCACCTCCCGACTCGATGAACGCGAGGATGTCCTGCTTCGTGACCCGGCCGGCGTGTCCCGTCCCGGGCACGGCGGCGAGGTCCACTCCGTGCTCCTCCGCGATCTTCCGCACCACAGGCGTGGATCGCTGGCGCAACCGCTCCTCGGCGGATGCGGTGCCGTCCGTCGGTGCGGCGTGAGCAGGCGCCGTCGGCGTCGCGGCAGGCGGCGCGG
>JAHEKN010000111.1 GCA_024638305.1 Gemmatimonadota bacterium
GCGACGGCACGATCACCGGCACCTGGCACGACCGCACGGCCGAGTACTGGGCGAGAAAGCGGGGAGAGGAGATACAGCCGGGCCAGTTCGCCTCCACCGGATCCTCCTCGACGACGTGCAGGAACCCGAACACTCCTTCCGTGCCCACCCTTTCCCAGGTCCGGCCGTAGTCGACCGTACGATACAAGTACGGGGTCCAGTTACCGCGACGGTGGTCGTCGAACACGACCCAGGCCCGCGCCGGGTCGTGTCGCGAGGCCTCCACGTGGGGTACCCAGGTCGCGGCGGGGACACCGGCGATGCGGGCGCCCACGTCCACCCAACTCGCCCCGCCGTCGCGGGTGAGCTGAACGCGGCCGTCGTCCGTCCCCACCCAGATGGTGGCGGGTTCCAGGGGGCTGGGGGCGATGGAGACGATCGTGGTGTGGTTCTCCGCACCGGTGGCGTCGAGCGTGAGGCCCCCGCTCTGATCCTGGCGCTGCTTGGCCGGGTCGTTGGTGGTCAGATCGGGCGAAATGATCTCCCACGTCGCGCCATGGTCGCGGCTCCGATGCACGAACTGGCTACCGAGGTAGATCGTCGTGGAGTCGATGGGGTCCATGGTCAGCCCCGCGTTCCAGTTGAAGCGCAGCGTGCTGCCCTCCGGATGGACGGGTCGGATGCTCTTGCGCTGCCCGGTCGCCTTGTCGAACCGCGCCAGGTTTCCTCCCTGGGACATCGAATAGCCGAAGCCGGGATCGGAGAAATCGTGCAGCACGGAAAAACCGTCTCCACCCCCGACCCGCCGCCAGTGGCCGTTCATGATGCCGCGGTTCTCCCAGACGGTGCTGGGTCCGTACCACGAGCCGTTGTCCTGCAGTCCCCCATAAACGTTGAAGGGGACCGCATCGTCTACCGAAATGTGATAGAACTGGGCCAGTGCCAGGTTCTCCACGAAGCGCCAGTGCGCCCCCCGGTCGCGCGAGATCCCGATGCCGCCGTCGTTGCCCATGATGAGGAAGCGGGGATCCTCGGGGTGGATCCAGAGCTCCTGCACGTCCCCGTGGATGATCTGGCTGGGGACCACCGTGGAGAACGTGCGGCCCCCGTCTTCGCTCACCTGAATCGATCCGTGCAGGCTGTAGATCCGATTCTCGTTTGCGGGGTCGACCCGCAGGTCGGCGTAATAGAAGGGTCGTGGCACGATCCCGGGCTCGGCGGAGACCGTCTCGAACGTCCGACCGCCGTCCCTCGACCGAACCAGCTCGCTCCGGGTGGCCTCTACGAGCGCGTACACCACGCTCGGGCTGGACTGGGACACGCCGATGCCGATGCGGCCGAGCTCGCCGGCGGGCAGTCCGTCGTCTTCCGTGCGCCGCTCCCAGGTGTCGCCGCCGTCGTATGTCACGAACAGACCGCTTCCCGGCCCTCCGGACTCGAAGTGCCACGGCCACCGGCGGAACTCCCACATGGCGGCGTAGAGCTTGTCGGGATTTGAGGGGTCCATCACGAGGTCGGCCACTCCGGAGCGGACGTTGGTGAAGAGCACGCGCTCCCAGCTCTCGCCGCCGTCCCGGGTGCGGTAGACCCCCCTTTCCTCCCCGTCGCTCCAGGCCGGGCCCATGGCGCCGATGTACGCCGTGTTGGGGTCCGTCGGATGCAGGACGACCCGGTGGATGCGCTCCGAGCGCTCCAGGCCCAGGTGCCGCCAGGTGCGACCGCCGTCCCGACTCCTGTACACGCCGTTCCCCACTCCGGCGCTGTTGCGCGGATTCCCTTCCCCGGTGCCCACCCAGACGATGTCCGGGTTGGCGTCGAACACCCGGACCGCTCCGATCCCCTGCACGGGCTGCCCGTCGAAAACGGGATCCCAGGTGAGCCCACCGTCACCCGACTTCCAGACCCCGCCCGTGGCTCCCCCGACGTAGATCACGTTGGGGTCGGAGCGCAGCGCATCGACCGCGGCCACCCTCCCGCTCATCCCCGCCGGTCCGATGCTGCGGGCAGTCATTCCGCTCAGGAGCTCCGTAGCGACCACGTCCGCGCCGCGGGTCGATTGGGCTCGCGCCGCCGACGGGAGCATGCTGATCAGGAGCACGAGCAATACGAACCGGTGCCAGCTCGCGGGTCGGTGGTGCATGTCTTTTTCTCGCTTTCTCGTGGGGTCCCACATGGTACGCCGCCACCGGAAGGCCCGGCCACCCCGCGAGCCACGGCGTGTCCGGTTGTCCGCCCTTTCTGCGCTTCCCTAGCGTACATATATGTTTACAGACGCGGCCCGATACCCTAACCTTGGACCCCCACTTGAGTTGTGGCGTCCGCGCAACATGGGAAGTTTGACAATCTGCACCTCACCTACGACCCTTGGCTCCGCTTCGCTGGATGCCGCATCGGACCGGCAGGTCCGCGGCCGGCATGCCCACCGGCGATGAGACGTTGGCAGGGGCCCTTCCCTCGCCCTCGGTGGCGGCAGAAGGGCAGACGGCAGGACTGGAGGGTGTTGTGAGATCGACCCGGTATGTGGCCGGCCGCCCAAGCAAGGCGCGGTACGAGGGAGGCCGAAGGCCGCCGTTGATCTTGCCCGTCGAGAAGCCCGCTCGCCGCCGGCGTTCGCGTAGGCCACGTTGGAGGGACCGCACCCGGCGTGGCGTCAACGTCCTGGCCAGCCTGTTTCTGATTCTGGTCACGGCGCCGCTGATGCTGGCAACCGCCCTGCTCATCAAGCTCACCTCGCGGGGCCCTGTCCTCTACGTCCAGCCGCGTGTCGGCCTGGACCGTCGCGGTGGGCCGCGCGACCGACGATCGTTCTACAAGAACGCACCCTATACTCAGCGGCGGGTTGTGAACCACGGGGGGAACGTCTTCCGCATCTACAAGTTCCGCACGATGCGGGAGAACGGTGACGAGCCCGAGGAAGTCTGGGCGCGGCCAGACGATCCACGCATCACCCCGATCGGGACGGTGCTCCGGAAATACCGGCTGGACGAGCTACCCCAACTCTTCAACGTCCTGCGAGGGGACATGAACCTCGTCGGTCCGCGGCCGGAGCAACCGGGCATCTTCGCCGAGCTCAGAGAGCAGATCGACCGCTATCCGGTTCGGCAGCGCGTCCTGCCCGGAATCACCGGATGGGCACAGGTCAACCAGGCGTACGACCAATCCTTGGACGACGTGCGCCGCAAGGTCGACTTGGATCTGGAGTACCTCGACCGACGGTCCGCCGCGGAAGACGTGCGTATCATGCTCCGGACGGTCCCCGTCATGCTCCTCCGCCGCGGGGCGATGTGACCGCAGCCAGGTCTCGCACAGCCCGGCGCACCCACGGATTCACGGAGTCCGTGATCCGCACGATGACGCGCGTTGCCCGTGAGCACGACGCGATCAACCTGGCGCAAGGATTTCCCGACTTCCCTGCTCCCGACGTGCTCAAGGACGCCGCCTGCGAGGCGATCCGCGACGACATCAATCAGTACGCGATCACCTGGGGAACGCTCCGCCTCCGGGAGGCGTTGGCCGCGAAGTACCGGACCGCGTACGGAATGGACGTGGATCCCGACCGTCACGTGACCGTCACGTGTGGGGCCACCGAGGCGATGGCGGCCGTCGTTCTCGCCACCGTCGACCCGGACGATGAGGTCCTCGTCCTGGAGCCGTTCTACGAGAACTACGGCCCGGACGCGATCCTGGCGGAGGCCCGCCCGGTCATGATCCCGCTCGAGGCGCCCGATTTCCGGCTCGACGAGGATCGCATGCGGGCCGCGGTGTCCGATCGGACACGGGCAATCATGCTGAACACCCCCAACAACCCCACGGGGCGGGTGTTGGACAGCGACGAGCTCGAAGCGGTGCGACGCATCGCGCTCGACTTCAATCTGCTGGTCATCACCGACGAGATCTACGAGCACATCCTGTACGAGGGCGTGCACATCCCCATCGCGACGCTCGACGGGATGGCGGAGCGCACGGTGACCGTCAGTGGACTCTCGAAGACGTTCGCGGTCACCGGTTGGCGGATCGGGACGATCGTGGCCCCCGAGGACATCTCGGACGCCGTTCGCAAGGTGCACGACTTCCTCACGGTCGGGGCGCCCGCACCACTCCAGGAAGCGTGCGCTGCCGGCATCGAGCGCTTGGGACCCGATTACTACGAGTCGATGGTCCAGGGGTACGAAGCGCGGCGCGAGGTCCTCGTGCGCGGGCTGCAGGCGGCGGGCTTTCGCTGCGGACCTCCGCAGGGCGCCTACTACATCATGGCGGACTTCAGCGAGCTCAGTGATCTGGACGACACGGCTTTCTCGAAGTGGCTCGCGCGTGAGGTGGGGGTCGCTCCCGTGCCGGGGTCCAGCTTCTTCAGCAAGCCGGAGTTGGGTCGCGGTCTGGCGCGGTTCGCGTTCTGCAAGCGGATCGAGACGCTGGAGGCCGCGAGCGAGCGACTGCAGGCGCTCGTCCGTGCGGGCGCCTGAGCACCACGGCGCGCTCCTAGCCTGTCGCCACGGGCGACCGCTCCAACGTACCCTGCCCGGCTGGAGTCTCGGACGGCTCGGGTAGCGCCTCGTCCTCTTTGGCCACACGGATGATCCTGGACTCCCACGTGTTCATCATCTTGATGAACGCGCGTCCGAGGCCCGGCTCGAACTCGCTACCCAACCCTTCCTCGAGATACCCCAGGACCCGCTCCTGCGCCCAGGCGTCCCGATAGGGCCGATGCGTTCGCAGGGCGTCGTATACGTCGCAAACGTGCACGAGATCGCTCGCCGGATGGCAGGCGCGCGGGTACGTGAGCGTTGGATAACCTCCGCCGTCGTAGCGGATGTGGTGCTCGTAGGCCACGATGGCGGCTAGGTCCAGGATCTCCTCGCGCTCGATCAGGATCTTGGCTCCCTCCACGGGATGCCGGTCGATCAGCGCCTTCTCGGCGGGCTCCAGCTTGCCCGGCTTGTTGAGCACCTCGGTCGGAATACGAGTCTTGCCGATGTCGTGGAGCAGTCCCGCGACTCCGATTTGTCGAACGCTCCCGGCCGACAGCCCGATCGCTTCCGCGAGGGACATGGCCAGAACGGACACGTTCATGGAGTGGGTCGTGGTGTACTGGTCGTGGCCTTTGAGGTACACCAGCGGAATCATGAACTCCTGATCCGCATGCATGGCGAGCGCCAGGGACCTGACGACGGTGTCGGCTTCCGCCATGTGCACCACGCCACGGAGCCGTGTCTCCGTGTTTACCCAGGCCATCGCTTCGATCTCGTCTTTCAGCGAGTAGTCCAGGTGGCCAGTGACGGTCGGCACGGACTGGGTCTGGCCCTTGAGCTCCACGGTTCCGAACCGAATTGAGGAAGAGATGTCGCCGTCCGTCCCCTCCTCGTCGACCAGTCGCGCGAAGAGCCCGTTCAGGAGCCGGTCGAACTCCTCGCGGGACGCGGGACCGTCGAATTCGAGTCGCTGGATGCCGGCCTCTGCCAGTCGCGGGCCCCATTCCCACGTCCGCATGCCCGGGATGGGCCGGTTGTTGAACACGACCTCCTCCCCGAGAAAGGTGATGACCGCCTTCCGCTCCCGCGCCAGCAGCTCGAACAGATGGTCATGCGCCAGCTCGACGGCGCGGCTGACGGCGGGGTGGGTCCGCTCGTACAGCGTCATGGTGGACAGGGCCTGGGCCAGAGACGTCAGGAAGCGGGCGACGCCGACGGCTGCCTGGCTCACGCACCCTCCCCGGAAACGGCCCGCCGGATCACGGCGCTCCTCGACTTCCGGGCGGCCTTGAGCAGTCGCGCCACTTCCGGATCATCGGGCCACGTCCCCGCCATCACCTCCAACGCCGTGACCACCGGCTTGGATGCGGAGCGCAGCTTCGGGCGGCCGAACAGGCCGCGTCCCGACGTGGCGAGCTCGATCAGTGTCGTCAGGCCCTGTCGGCCGGGGGCTCCGGCCAGCGCCCGAATCGCGACCACTTCGAGCTCCGCCGGCCAGCGACCCCCATGGAGCAGTTGTGACCGGACGATGGGCACGACCGCCTCCGGCAAGCCGGCCACGAGGTCGCCAAGCGCGATTCGCACCGTGCGCTCGTCCGGATCCCGGAGTGCGTGAGAAAGCGTCTTTTCACGAAGCCCGGGTTCGGTGAGGGCCAGTGGGATCGCCTCGCGGCGAACCCGGGCGTCTTCGTGGGAGATGAACGGTTCGGCGGTAAACCCGGCTGGCCGCGTGGGTAGCGCCGCCACCAGAGCGAGCACGTTCCGGAGCACGTACCAGCGCTCGTCCTGTAGAAGCGGTTGGAGATGCCGCGCCACCGGCTCTCCGAGGCCGGCGAGTCCATCGAAGACCGTTCGCCGCGTGCCGCGGGACTCCGCTTCGGCAAGCACGATCAAGAGGGGCTCTATGGCACGCTCCGCGCCGACCAGTCCGATGAGCGCCTCCAGCGACGTCGGGTGCAGCTCCGTCAGCTCGGCCAGCCGCTCGACCTGGTCAGGGTCGCTCAGACGCTCCTTGATCTTCCGACCAGTACGCGTGACGTGTGCTCCTTCGATCCGGGGCACGATCTGCACGAAGGAGCCATCGGCCAGGAGCTCGTCGAGCGCCGATTCGATCATGGGCCCGTAGGCGTCCACCTCCAGCGCCATTTCGACCAGACTGAGCGCAGACCGTCGGGTGTGTTCATCCCGGGGCTCGAGCAGCGGGGATTCGCCGCTCAAGTCGTCGAGGATCCGTACGTAGGCGTCGGGGTTGGGCGAATCCAGGCTCCAGTCACTGAGCAGCTCGCCCACCTTCTGGTCGAAGTCGCGACTCGCCACAGGCCGGACTGGCGGCGTCCCCTCTCGGGCCTGCCGGGCGAGCTTCGATAGCAATCGCACCATCTGACCGGAGATGCCCTGCCCCGCGGCCTCCGAGGCGCTCGTCAGGATACGGAGGGCTGCCGCCGTGTCGAGGCCCTTGGTTGCGTTCTCCACGAAACGGCGCCGCTGCGCGAGATCTCCCCCCATCTCGAGGATGCGCTCGAGCGCCTCGTCGTCGAGTGCCGCGATCAGCTTCGACACGCGTCCTCGAACCGATGCCGCGGCGTCCAGCTCGGCCCGGGCGAGTTGATCGGAGAGTTGGAGCAGGTAGCCGACGATGACCTGGTCGTACGCCTTTTCCTGCTTGCGCCGGTTGATGCGCTCCGCCACTTCGTCCCCGCCGGGAGGCGTCCCGGAATCCTGCGGCTCGTCCGCGTTGGCCGCGGCCGCCTGGGCCAGGCCCAGCCAAAGGCGCATCGCCTCTCCGCGGCTCTCTTGCGGCCCCTCCTCGGACCCCACGAGCTCCAGATCCTCGTATCCCACCGGGATCAACTTCACTCCCGGCCAGGAGGGTATTCGGGACTTGGGCCTGAGCCCGATCGGGTCCCCGTCCTGGTCGGTGTCCAAGGCGAGCGCCCGGAGCAGCCCCTCCATTCCCGCAAGCGTAAGGTCGGAATCGAAGGTGATGGCGCCGATCTGGTGTGAGTGGAGACGCCTCGCGAGATCCGTGAGGACCGGATTCCGGTCGGTGGTCGCTACGCCGTCGATGATCAGTTGCCGTTTGGCCACGCCGAGGGAGACCTGCGCACGCTGGTCGAGCATCGGGCGCAGGCGCTCGAGGACGTTGCCGGCGGCCGGGACGAGCGACGGATGATCCAGCGGGTACATGGAATACCGATGCACGCCGATCGAGAACTCGATCAGAAAATCGCTGATCTCCTTCCCGAGCGTCGTTCCGCGTACGTTCGCTCCCGGGGTCGAGCGGCTCGCCGTATGCGTTGTCATTCCAGGCCGGGGATATATTGAGTGCCTGCGGCGCCGTGGCGAAAAAGCGGAGCTCGCCACCGGCCGTAGCGCAAGATGTGTTCCGTTCCGTGAGCTCCCGGATCAGAAAAGCGGTGCCATCATCCCCGACGCCCGACGCGGACCCGGCCGAGGTCGACGCTCTCGACGCCGAGCTGAGCATCTTCGGAGAGGATCCCCGCCCGGCCCAGTTGTCGGTGTGGATCCGTTCTCGCGCGTGGCGGCTTCGCGGGACACTGACCCGTCTGGGCGCCACGGCCATTGCGGCGCCACTGGCGTTCCTCATCCCCCCGCACGCCCCTTGGGGGGTGGGGGTCCTCGCAGGAGGACTCCTGCTCGCGCGGCGCCGGTGGACCGAGCATCTGACGGTGGCGAGCTTCAGGGGGCACTGTCCCCGGTGCGGTAGCGACCTCACGCTGGCGCCCGGTACCCGGCTGCTCTCACCCCATGCGATGCCCTGCGAAAGCTGCCACCACGAGGTGCTCCTGCACCCCGGATCGGTGGCGTCCAGCCGGGCAGGCCGACCGTGAGCGACCGCCCCCCCGAGATCGGCACGCTACCTGGACTCCGGCTGGCGTGGGGCGTGATCGGGCTGATCGCCCTGGCGCTGCTGGTGTTCGTAGGGGTTGGGATCGCGCTCCCGGGGACCTGGACGGTGGAACGATCGCGCGACATCGACGCCCCCGTGGAGGCGGTATTTCCTCTGCTCGCCGACCTGGAGATGTGGGACCGCTGGACGCACTGGCCCGAGCTGCAGGGGCGCTCGGAGGGCACACTCGGCGGGGTGGGCGCATCCCGTAGCTGGGACGACCCGGGCTACGGCAGCGGCGTCCTCACGCTCACGGCCATCGACCCCAACCGACAGGTTGGCTACGAAGTGTCAGTGGACGAGGGAGCCATCGAGATCCGCGGTCGGTTGACACTCGAGCCAGCCGGTCGGGGTAGCCGCGTCACCTGGCGGGAGGAGGGTGACTTCGGATGGAATCCGCTCCTCGCCTACATGGCCCTCACGATGGACCGCATGCAGGGTACGGAAATGCAGAAATCGCTCGACCGGCTGGAAGCCGTCGTCCTGGAGGCCGACCCGCCCAACCGGTGATTCCGTGGACGCAGACCACGGCGGCGAAACGTTGCGGGGACACACCCCGGCACGTGCCTAGCTGTTGACCGACCGCGCCAGCGCCAGCAGGTCGCGATTGGTTTCGGTCCGAGCCATCACGCTGATCAGCTCGCTCATGGCCTCGGCCGGATGCGAGCCTGCGTACTGCCGCCGGAATGCCCGAGACAGGGCCAGCATGCCCTCGTCCAGCAGCCGCTCTTCCCGCCGCGTGGCCGAGCCGTTCAGGTCGATCGCCGGGAAAATGCGCCGGTCGGCCAGTTCGCGGGACAGCAGAAGCTCCGAGTTCCCCGTGCCTTTGAACTCCTCGAAGATGACCTGGTCCATGCGCGAACCGGTGTCGACGAGCGCGGTGGCCACGACCGTGAGCGAGCCGCCCCCCTGCCGTGGATCGATCTTGCGGGCACTCCCGAGGAGCCGCTTGGGCTTCTCCAGCACGTTGGCGCCGAGTCCACCTGAAAGCGTGCGTCCGCTCCCGTCCTCGACCGTGTTGTAGGCTCGGGCCATGCGGGTAATGGAGTCGAGAATGATGACCACGTCCTTCCCCATCTCCACCTGCCGGCGCGCACGCTCGAAGACCATTTCCGCGACGGCAACGTGACGTTCGGCCGGCTGATCGAAGCTGGAGGAAACCACTTCGCCGAAGCCGCACATCTCCATCTCGGTGACTTCCTCCGGACGCTCGTCGAGCAGGAGGATGACGGTCTGGCATTCGGGGTGGTTTTTCACGACCCCTTCGGCGATGGCCTGGAGCACCATCGTCTTCCCGGCCTTGGCCGGCGCGACGATCATGGCGCGCTGTCCCTTCCCGAGCGGACAGAAGAGGTCGATCACCCGATTCGTGTAGTCCCGCTTCCCGAGTCGAACCAGACCGCATTCGAGAACGAGCTGCTCGTCCGGATGGACGGCGCTCAGGCGATTGAAGTCGGGCCTGCCCTTCGCGTTCTCGGGAGACTCTCCGTTCACGAGATGGAGCCGGGTCAGCGGAGGGCTCTTCCCATTCTTGGGCCGCCGCCCGACTTCGCCGGTGAGCTCGTCTCCCGTACGGAGTCCGAACTTCTGGATCAGCCGGGCGCCCACGTAAATGTCGTCCTTGCTCGGGGTGTAGCCGGACTCGGGGCGCCGAATGAACCCCGACCCACTACCCAGAACCTCCAGGATGCCGAGCGGCTCCGTGCTGATGAACTCTCCCTCACCAGGAGCCTCGTAGTCGTAGTCGTCGGGTTCCTCGACCGCATTGTCCTTGCGTGACCGCGAGTCACGACGGCCCCGACGGCGCCGACGAGATCGGTCACCGGAACGACGCTTCGACTTTGACTCTCCCTCATCTCCGGAGCTGCGCGCGTCGCTCGAGTTGGCACCCTCCGAGCCGGTGTCGGAAGAGCTCCCACCACTGCCCTCGCTCCCTGCCGATGGGGACTCGGTGCCGGCTTCGGGAGGACCTCGTTCGTCCGAGGCGTCTGCTGCAGGAGCCTCGGTCGGCGCGGCCGACGCCCCGCTCGACCCAGCGTCGGGGTCGGGGGCGCGCCTGCGGGAGGAAGGCTTCTGGTCGGGCGGGGAATAGTCCCCACCCTGGGGCTGCTCTACAGTCCCGGGAGAGTCTTGGTCACTCACGATGTCGGTCATTTGTGGATGTGGGTATTCGCGCTCTTGGATCCGGTCGCACCGGGCGGACCATCGGGCGTCCCAGCGGATGCGCGCTCTCACCGAGCGCTCGAACCGGGTTCCTCCGCCACGACTCTCCGGGAATCCACCTCAGCGAATCTTCGAGGCTTCGGAGCCAGCACTGCCGGACGGGCAGCGTGTGACGGGAGGTCGATATAAGAAAACCTCCGTAGCCCCAGGTTAGCAAGGGCTGTGCCTCTCCGGCCGCCCCACGACGCCCGTTTCCGACTCCGGCGCAGGGGCCGCGAGGATCGCCCTTCGAAGCAGGCGGTGTCTCATCCGCTGGAGCCCGCTGTCACCGACACGGGACAGGAACGGCGCGTCCGACTCATGGACATTCTGCCCAACTCGTTGCTAATATGCCTCTTACGAGGTCGGGGCGCCGTGGCACGTGGCCTGCCACTGCGTACGGACGTCGTACCGCAAAGGAGGTAAAAACGTGCGTAGTAGACTCGCCGCCACCGTCGTCGTCGCCCTCCTCTCCCCAACGCCGCTGCTCGCCCAGAGTCAGTTCGCCGTCACCGGAAGCGTCGGCTCGCTATGGGACGGGGTGAGCCTCGGCCTGGCCTACTCCGAATCTTCCTATGGCTCAGCATTCGCCCTGGGCTTCCAGAACCGCTGGGACGATCGCTACGTGGCGGCCGCCTACTCCTCGGCCAACGACTACCGCGTAGACGACTACTACGACGACGACTACTACGACGACGACAGCTACTACGAGGCGGACAGCTACTACTACGACTACGACGACGGGTACCGTTACCCCGATCGTCGCTACCGCCATTGGGGAGCCTTCTCCACGTGTTGGGACGGGTACGACCCGTGGTACGACCACGGTGGGTACTGGGATTCCTACGGGTGCTGGCGGCCCGGACTTTCGTTCTCGATCGGCTATTACGATCCGTGGCAGTGGAGCCCCTTCCGGTGGCGGCGTCACGTGCGACGGAGCATCTACTACGCCTGGGTGCCG
Source organism: Gemmatimonadota bacterium (assembly GCA_024638305.1). GTDB lineage: Bacteria > Gemmatimonadota > Gemmatimonadetes > Longimicrobiales > Gaopeijiaceae > JAHEKN01. Next base: position 11,522 of record JAHEKN010000111.1, read on the forward strand.
TCGTGGCACTACCGACCCTACTACACCAGCTTCGGGTTCCGCACGGGATATCTGGCGTTCGGCGTCGGGATCGGTCACGGCCACTCATACGGGTACGGTTTCTCGTACGGGCACTCGTACGGTTACCCGCTATACGGATACAGCGGCTATACCACGGCCTACCTCGGGTATGGGTCCCGCTACGGCGGGTACTCGTATCGGTACAGCACGCCCCGGTATCGCACGTATGCGTCAAACGGGTACGGATACCGAGGGGGGTCGCCCCTCCGACGGACTGCGTACAAGGAATCGCCGCGCAACGGGTTCGTGCGCGGCACGGTGGCTGGAGCCAACCGTGGAGCACCCGTCACAGCGAGGCCTGGTGGGGCTCAGAGACGGAGCGCAGCCGTGGCGCGGGGATCGGACGCTACGGGATCGGTCCGGGCACCGGCAGTGCGGGGAGGCGCGGCGCGGCGGCCAGCGGCGAGCGCCAGGGGCGGGACTGCAACCACGTCGCCCCGGACCAACGCCGTGCCGCAAGCTCGCACGCAGCGTCCTAGCGACCGCCTGAGGGGTACGGCGCCACGCAGCGGGACGGCCCGGGCCGCGCCTCGATCGACGCCTGGTGCAACGTCCCGTGCGACGCCTCGGGCAACGCAAGGTGCGACACCTCGGACAGCGCCCCGGACAGCGCCCCGGACCGCGCCTCGAGCAGCGCCTCGTACGACGCCCGGATCGGATGTACGGCCGCGGAGCACGTCCCCCCGGAGCGCCCCGGGGTTGCAGCCCCGGACAGGACCGCGGGCGGGCACCGGAGCGGCGCCGCGAACGCAGCCGCGCTCCCGCCCCACGGAGGGGTTGGCGCCCCGGAGCCGCGACTCCAGGGTGCAGCCACGGGCGCGCTCCGCACCCAGCCGGCCGCCCCAGGCCCGCTCCGCGCCGCAGCGCTCACAGCCGCGGGCAGCGCCCCAGCGGGCGCCCCAGCGATCGGGTGGCGCCCGGGCTCGACCGCCCGCACGCCGCGGCGGCTAACCCGGCTCCTAGGGCAAGAAC
>JAHEKN010000112.1 GCA_024638305.1 Gemmatimonadota bacterium
GCGGTCGTCGTGACGCACCGAGGGCGGGTGTTGTTCGGCAAGCGCGCGCCGGGTTTGTCCGACTTCGAATGGCAGTGGTGGACGCGGCCAAGGCGACGCCAGTGGCGGACGCGGGCAGGGCGATGCCAGTGGCGGGCGCGGCCAAGGCGACGCCAGTGGCGGACGCGGTCAGGGCGACGCATCCGGTGGACGCGGTCAGGGCGACGCATCCGGTGGACGCGGACAGGGTGACGCCAGTGGTGGCCGCGGCCAGCCGGCGGCCTCCCGAGGTGGCTTCCTAAGCCGGATTTTCAGGGGGCTTTTCGGAGGGGAGTAGGGAACTCCGCCGGACTGTCGGACCGTAGGACTGTGGGCCGCGCCCGCCGGGCGGGCGCGGCCTCCCGTCTTGGCCTGGCTAGAAGGATCCCCCGAGGAGCTCCGTCGCCAACTCCGACACCCGATCCTCGAGGGTGAGCAAGCTCTCGCAGTGTACCTGGTTCCCGCTGACCGAGCGCGGGACCGCGAACGCGTCCATGACGGTCGTCACGCGGGCGCTGTCGGCGGAGATCGGCTCGACCCGGGTCATGATCGACATGGTGACCTCGTGGAGGTTCGCGAGAGCCCCATTGAAGTTGGTGCCACAGTCGATGTAGCTGGACATCCGGCGCCCCTCGATCCTACGGGGCTGAAACCGCAGGTTCCCGATCTCCATGGTCGCCGGATCCATGTGCTCGACCGGGATCTCCAACTGAGCGTAGACGTCGGTCATGGTCCGCCACACCGTCGCAGCCGGCACGGCGAACGCACGTTCCCCCACACCCGCCTCCGTGTGGATGACCGTTGGCTCGGACCCGGCGACTGTGAGGGTGGTCCGCTGCGGAATCGGCGTCGTCCGTCCGCTGGATCCCGACGAAGAACATGCCGCGAGGATCGGGAGCAACCCCAAAGCAGCCGCCGCCACGCCTCGGCAAACCTTGCGAATCGTGTGCTTCGTGACCTTCCGTGCTTCCGCGCGCGTGGCGTTCATGACGGTGCCCTCCGAACGGCTGAAGATGCCGCGACACTGCGGAGCGGAAGGGCGGGAGTCAAGCAGGGACGGCAGGGACGTCCGCCGAGCCGTCCGGCCCCGAATGCAGGCGGCCGTCAGCCACCGAGGTGATGCGCCATCCCGGTATCGTTCACTGCCACCGCCAACTCCTCGAAGTTCTCGACGGCGTCGGAAAGGGCGTCCGGAGTCGCCTTGTGGACGCCCGTACTGAGCGGAACGGCGGGGTCGACGCCCAGGAAGCCCAAGAGGTCGGGAACCACCTCGTGCGGGCGCCGGGCCAGGTCGTCGTACTCCACACGGTGGACGTGTGGGAACCGGTCAACGAGCGCGGCCAACTCCGTCCTCAGCCGTTCCACCGTGCCAGCGTATCGGACGGCCTCCGGTACGTCGATGCGGATCGGCTGAAACTCGAGCTCTCGCATGAGGTTCTCGTTCCGCAGGTGGGCGGCCTCGCGGCCCTGGCGCATGCGGACCAGCACCTGCTTGGATACCGCTCGCTTGATCACGTTCTCGCGATCCAGATGCACGACCCGCAGTCGATCGCCGAGGGCCTCGAGATACTGAAGAACCTCGGGGTATCTGGCCGTTTGATTGGGATGCTTGAGCTTGAATCCGTTGGCCCCGGATCCGGATTCAAAGATCTCAGCGAGGTGCCCCTCGATCTGGGCCCGTGTCGGATCGAGCACGCGCTCGCGAAAGCCGATCAGCTTCCGCCTTGACGTGGGCGGCCCCGACCCTTCACCGTCTCCGGCCGCGGCGACCGTGGGACGATACCAGTCGAACGAGAAGTCCTCTGCTCGACAGTTGACCTCCGGGTGGGAGCTGAGGAGCGAGGACAGATGCGTAGAGCCGCTTCGCTCCTGGAACAGGACCACGAATGGCGTCTTCATCGGCGGATCCCCAGCCGGTAGTCGACCTTCATCATGAAGATGTTCTCACCCGAATCCCGGAGCGCATCCAAGAGGGTACTGCCCTGGACCCGCGCCCCCTGCCCTTCGTACCCCCAGCGGTTCTGCTGCCAGATCAGGAAGAGGCTGCTCCCCGGACGCCATTCCCAGCGCGCGACTGCGTTCGACCGGAAGGAGCGGATGTTGAACGGCGTCGGCCAGAGCGTGAACACGTCGCCACCGTCTCGGACCCGGAGCGAGCCGTACTCCCCGGGCTCCACGGTCGACCCGTCGTCTCCGTAGCGGCGAAGCTCGGTGGCCCCGGCTTCCGTCAGCTCGCCGTAGCGCGTGTAGTCACCGCTGGAGGCGAACGGCTCCGCATAGAGCTGGACCGACAGGTCAGGGGTGAGCGACACGTCGATGCGGGCTTGCGCGTAGATCTCGCTCCGGGTGAGGTCCGAGAAGATCTCGCGACGCCCGAACGTGCTCGGCGAGCCGCCCGGGAGGAACCCGTAGTACTGGCGGGTGTCGAGCGAGCGGGAGTATCCGGGATACAGCGACAGCTCCACGTGTGGCCCGGCGCGGAGAGACGCTCCAGCGTTGGCCGAATAGAACCATCCCCCGAGTTCGTCCCGTCGCGCGGCTCCGTTGAGCGACCATTGGCTCCGGCTGCCGAAGGCCGAAGACACTCCGAGTCCCAAGTCGTAGGCCGCGGGTGTCCCCATCAGCGGACCGCCGCGCGTGAGCTCGTCGGAGAGCGAGGGCGCCTCGTACGTGACGCTCGCGTAAGTGCGCCAGTGATTGAGGAACGCACCGCTGAACACCAGCCCGGACGACAAGTGGTTCCGCACCCCTCCAAAGTTCCAGGAGGCGCTGGTGACCGCGGTCAAGCGGTAGTAGCGAAACACCGCGCCCGGGCTGACACTCCGGTACCCGAGCGTGGCGAACGCGTCCCGATGATCCGCGGAGCGGAGGAGGCCCACGTCGCGGATGTTGAAGCCGGGCGACTCCATTGCGCCGCCCACGCTCCAGGTCCACCGGGTGCCCGCGACCTTACCGAGCGTCACGCCGCCCGTGTACCCCGCCAGCGAGGTGCGGGTGGGATCGTACTCGACGTGCCCGGCGTCCGGACGCTGGAAGTAGTGGGCGCTGCTCCGCTGCATCCAGCCGATCGCCCGCTCGTCGCCCCGGACCGTGCTGAACCCGGCGAATCCGGACAGCTCGTACACCCCGCGGCCGAACCGCATGAGCCAATCGCCGCCGCCGGCCACCGCGTCGCGGCCCAGGACGGACTCGGGAACCGATCCGGGCTCCAGGGCGCGGTGGAGTCCGGTCACCGTAAACCCGACCACCGAGCCGGCTCCTCCGATCTCCCGCTCGGCTCGACCCACCACGTAGGTCGTGGCCGGGGCGACCACGGCGTGAGCATCCGGGTCGCCACCGGAGATCAGTGCACGTTCCGTCGGGGTCACCGCCATCAGCGCCCCCACTGAGAGCCCGGAGTCGAGCCTTCCGGTCAGCTTGACCGCGCTCAGAATGTCGGTGTTCACCGGCATGTCCACGGCGTTGCCGGGATCCGTGCCGTGCGGAATCGCTCCGATCCGGCGCGAGTAGAAATACCGGGGCCCGCGCCCGCGAAAGAGCGCCGCCCCCTCCGTGAAGAACGGTCTCCGCTCCTCGAACGTCGTCTCGAACGCTGTCAGATTCACGTCCGCCGGATCCGCATCGACCTGGCCGAAGTCGGGCAGGATGGCGGCATCGATGGTCAGGTCGGGACCGAGACCCAGCTTGAGGTCCCCCCCCACCCGCAACGTCGACTCGCCCTCGGGGGCCGCGCCTCCCCAGGAGCCGGCGGGCGACGTGGTCCCCCGCAGGATATAGGGGGCGATCTCCACGCGGCGGGCCGGCGCCACTCCCCGAAGCCCCGCAAGCTCGCCGAACCGCGAAGCCCAGCCCTGCTCCTCCATGGGCACCACGACCCAGTAGAGATTGATGAAGCGCTGGGGGTTCCAGCGCCGGACGTTGAGACCCCAGCTCTGGGTTTCCCCGTCGGTGAAGCGGAGCTGCGTGAACGGGATCTTCATCTCGGCGGTCCAGCCAGTGGAGTCCACGGTGGTCCGCGCTTCCCACACGGGATCGAAGCGCTCGTCCCGACGGATCTCGTCGTCCTCCGGGTGGTAGTGGTCCAGCCGCGCGCCGCCCGCCGTGACCCCGAAGGTGTAAGCGGTCCTGCGGTCCCCGTAGGTGTCCAGCGAGATCAGAATCCTGTCCACGTTGCCGGGCTCGTCGCGCCGGGCCACCCTCGAGTCGATGTCCTCGGACCCCGGTCCCTCCATCCGGGCTCCGACGTAGAGCGCTTCGTCGTCGTACGCGAAGGCCACCCGCGTCCAAGGTGGACGTGAGAATCCGCGCGTTAGTCCCTTCTGCTCGAAATCGGTTAGGAACTCGACCTCGGTCCAAGCCGCGTCGTCGAGCCGCCCGTCCACGACGATGGCCCGACCGGGAACGGGGTGCGCGTTCACTGACTTGGGGCGTCCGCTCGCAGTGTTGCGCGCCTCGTCCCGTCCAGCGGCGCTACTCGGGGGCGGCCGCGCCGAACCGGCGGACGGCCTCGGAGCACTACCCGGGGCCGCGGCCCCCGCGTCCGTCGAGCTTTCGACGCATGGATTCGGACGTGGGCTACCCCTGAGCGGCGCCGAGCTCCCGGCCACGCGTGCCTCGATCCGAGCGGGTGCATCCGGTAGATCGGCATACGAGAACCGGAAACCGTAGCGGCCGTCTCCGTACCCCGCCTCGGCGAGGTCCCGGCGGGCCAACTCGGCGGTCACGGTCCCGAGCGACCGGCCGCCATCGTAGAGCTCGACGGTGAGCCGCTCGTCAGGCGCCCCCGGGTTCCAGGCCCACCCGAAGGTCTCGCCACAGGTGGTGGCGCCGTGGAACCCCGCGTACTCGGGAGCGCGGGGGCTGGCCGCCGTGGCCACGACGTTCGTGGGTTCGTTCAGGGGGCTGTTCTCGGCATCGTCCGCGGGGGCGACCGCGGGGGCGACCGCGGGGGCGACCGCGGGGGCGACCACGGGCTCGCCCACGGTTTCGCTCGCAACGGGCATGGCCGGAGCGGTCGCGGAGACCGAGGTCACCGAGGTCACCGAGGTCACCGAGTCAGCGAGGTGAGCCGGCACCGGAACGGCCGTCGGATCCGCGGCTGCCGCGAGCTCGCCGGCTGCGGGACGGGTGTTCGGAAGCACCTGCACGGTCTGCTCGGGGGCGGTGCTTCGGGTAGCGACCGGTCGCAGAGATGGGACCGTGGGAATCGGACCAGCCACCGCGGTGGATGGCCGGCCAAGCGACACCGCGACCCGCGCGGGGGGCACCTCAGCGGCGGCGGTGTTGCCCTGCACGATGCCGAACGGCACCCGGACCCGGGCGGGCACGACCCGGCCGCCTGGTATGCCCTCTTGGCGCAGAGCCCGCAGCACGATGGCGGCCTGTCCACGATCCTGGAAGTCCCCGACCATGACCTCGAACGCCGGCGGGTTCATGTCGACGTGGACGGCGTGCCAACCTTCGAGCAGCTCGCCTAGACGTCGCGAGAACGCGCCGGCCTCGTTCAGCGACGAGTACGCCGGATACTCGATCCGGAACCCCATCACCGTCTGTGCTCGGGCCGCGTTGGGCACCAGACCGACCAGGAAGGCGAGCCCGAGGGCCACGTAGAAAACGTGGAGCCGCGAGGCTCGTGGGTGGTCAGCGATTGCGTTGCTGCGCATGCTCCCTCCTCGGAGCGGTTTTCGTGCCAAAGGCCCGCAAGTCGATCCCCAGCTCGTCAATGGCGTCCGCGACGCTCACGTCGCACAGCGCCTCGAGCTCCAGGGCTCGCTCGTTCCGGTAGTCGTCGGGTGCGTCGTCGCCGGCCCCGGGGTGGCACACCAGCTCGGTCGTGCCCGCCGGGATCGATCGCACGATTCGCAGGAGGGCGTCGGCGGACACCCATTCCGGATAGGACACACCGTGCCGGTCCTGCCCGAAAAAGTCCCCCACGGTTGCGACGTCCGCCGCCAGTCCACGCACGGGGACATCGAGCCGGCGTCCCAGTGCCTCGATCACCCCACGAGCCGCGCCTTCGAGATGCAGATGCTGGTGCGAGTCGAGATGCGTGGCCGCCCGTCCGGTCATCCGCACGAAGCGCTCGAGTTGAGCGGCTACCGATGCGGACACGGCATCGGCGTCGTCGGTGTCGACCGCATGCCCGTCCGATATCCACTCCCCGCCGCGACGCCGCCACGAGCCGAGCTCGATGTGCAGGCCGAGGCCGAGACCCGGGTGCCGGCGAGCCGCCGCCACCGCCGCCACGGCCGCAGGCCGGAACACCATGAGGCTGGCGCTCGTCACGATACCGTCCCGGTGCGCCCGCAGGATGCCCCGGTTGATGCCGCGGGTCATCCCGAAGTCGTCAGCATTCACCACGAGCACTCGCTCGCCGCCGGGAGGCGCCTTGCCCCGGGGCGTCACGTCGCCCGCTCCCGGAGCCAGTTCGCGATGTCGCCGAGCCAATCGTGACGGTGCTCGCGCGGTGGAGACCAGTCCGCGGACCAACCCAGTTGGACGAGCGCCAACTGGACCCGCGCGGCCTCGAGCGCCCCGCGAAAGCGGACCGGATCCCTGCCCCAAGAGCCGAGCTCGGCGGCCCGGACCCTGTAAGCCTCCTCCACCAGCCGACGCGTGGCGGGATCCCAACTCCCGGAGGTGAGGGCGGCCAGATCCAATGAGCAAGGACCCGTCGCGGCGCTCTCCCAGTCGAGCGGGCAGATGGAGTCCCCGGAGCTGTCTCGGCCGTCCGCGTCCCGCACCAACACGTTGGACGGGAAGATCTCCCCGTGAAGGAACGAGATGGGGGCGGCCGCGAGCTCGTCCAGAATGATCGGGTAGTGGCGGGCTCCGAGCTCGGACAGCACGTCCACCGCCCCGTTCCCACCCTCTGACACCAGGGCTCGCGCCCGTTCCAACCAACCCATGTGATGGTCCCGATCCAGCGTCAGGAGCGGCGCGTCGGTAGCCGTGGGAACGGCGTCTCCGGCGAACCGCGCGTGGTGCTCGGCCAGCCAGCGCGCTGACTCGCACCAGGGACCAGGATCCCCGAACTGCCAGAGGGGCTTCCCCCGCACGCGCTCGAGCAGGAGCCAGCTCCACTCCCCTTCTGGATCCACGCCGGACGCGAACAGTCCGGGCGAAGCCACCGACAGGGGATCCAGGATCGAGCGGTAGACGGCCACCTCGCGCACGGGATCGGTCATGAAAGCCGGCCGCACCGGTGTGGACGACGTCGAGTCGGGAGGATGGTGGGCCTTGAGCATCAGATCGCAGACCTGCCCCAGCGAGGAGCGGGCCCGGACCTCCTCCAGGTGCGCGCTCGAGCCGTACGCGGCCGGGCGCCGCTCGACGTCGATCACGTCGGGCAGCTCGCGCCCGATCAGCCGAATCAGCTCCGCGTCACCAAGGAGCCAAGGGGCCGAGTGCAGGGAAATACTCATCGGACGGCCGCCATGCCGGCGGTAACGCGGTCCAGAAGCCTGCCGAGCACGAGGTCTGAGTCCAGGTGCTCCTCGGCAAGCGCCCGCGCGGCGCGCCGGTGCTCGTCGTAGTCCTCTTCAACTGCCCCCAACGCGGCCACGGCCTCCGCTCCGGTCTCGAAGGCCAGCAGCCCCTCGCCTACCGGCAGGTGCCGGGAGAAGCCCGTATCCTGGGCCACCACCGGCCTTCCGCTAGCCAGATAACAGGCGCTGCGATCGCTGAACCACCCGGTCGCGCCGACCACATAGCCCGACTTGGCTACCGCCAGCTCACCCCGCGACCCGGACACGTATGCTCGGTAGCGATCCGGAGTACCGGCCGCGATTTCGGGTCTCTTCAGCCGCCAGCCGTTCCGCTCGAGCATGCGCAGGTCGTCCACCTCTTCCGGGTGTATGGCGAGCGCCATTTCGATCGGACGGGGAGCCTTGAGCGGCAGATCGGCCAGCGCCCGGAACGAGTGCGCCTTCTGCCCGTAGGTGACGCCGTCGTAGGCGGGACTGCCGTAGCCCCGCCAGTTGGCGACCGAGGTGTAGGCGTCTCCACCGACGGAGTTCGCGAAGGGCCAGCGCGAGAGGACCACCGGGGGAAGCGTGCCGATCCAATCCCGGCCGCAGGTCGGGACCGGCGACCCCCCCGTCTCGAGCTCGAGTCCCACGGTCGCGAAGTGCGTGTGCAGATCGAAGCCCATGTCGATGCCGTCCGCCGCGGCCCAGAGCTGCGTGAACGCCGGATCGAGGTCCAGGTAGAGTCGCGTGGGGATGGGCTCGACGAGGGCCGGCTCCCGGAGCATGCCCGACAGGTTGATCAGCAGGTCGGCCCGGCGGGCGAAGCTCAACAGGTCGGCGTAGCGGACCCCGTAGGTCTCGCGAGTACCGGCCAGGATCATCCCGGCCCACGGAGCCAGGTGGTAGGCACGGCGGAGCCTGCGAAAATAGCGTCCGGTCTGCGTGCGCCCCAGCTCCGCCCGGGTTCCGAGCGCCGGAGCCGCCTCGATCGGCTCGATGAAGAAGACGTCGTGCCCGAGTCGGCGCAGACCGAGCACGTATTGGAGCGCCGCCCAGGTGGCCCCTCCGTGACCGGGTATGCCGGCAAGCATGCCGGAGAGCAGGATTCTCATCGCGTCCTCAGCCCGCTTGCGCCCGGGGCGTGCCGCCGGCGATCGCCTGATCCGACTCGGGTCGGACTCCGGCGAGCGCCAAGAACCCGGAAAGCACCAGATCGGAGTCGAAGCACCGCTCCGCGACGGCGCGCGCCGCGCGGGCGTGGCGGGTGTAGTCCGTCAGGACCTCGTCGACCGCTGTCGCCGCCCCTTCCACGTCGGAGAACGCGTGGAGCCCGGCGCCCGTGGGAAGGTGCTCCGCAAACCCCGTGTCCTGCAGCAGTACGGGGCGTCCGCTTGCCAGGTAGTGAGCACTCCGGTCGCTGAACCAGCCGCTGCGCGTTCCCACGTAGACACCCTGCGCGGCCGAGAGCTCGGCACCGGATCCGTCGATGAAGCGCTGATAGCCTTCGAGGTCGCCCGCCACGTCGCGCGGGTCGACGATGCTCCAGCCCTCGCCGAGGAGGCGGGACCGGTCCGCGCCGTCCTCCGCATGGATGTCGAGCGCCAGCACGAACTCCGCACCCGTCCGGCTCGGGAGATCGATGATCTTCCGGAACTCGTGGACCTTGATGCCGTGGGTCTCCCCGTCGTGCTCGATGGGTCCGAACGGTCCGCGCCAGGCACCGACGGTCGTGAACGAGCGGGCACCCGAGTCGGGGCGGACGGCCACATCGTCCAGAACCACGGGCGGCCGCACGGCGTGCCAGTCGAATTCCCCGGTCGGCAGGCTACAGCGATCCGTCCCGACGTTGAGCCCCACGGTGAAGTGGACGTCGTGGTCGTCGAGTCCCAGATCGGCGATACCCCGATCGTACCAGAGCTGGGTGAAGCCGGGATCGAGGTCCACATAGGCCCGTCGGGCAGAGCGCTCGAGCAGCTCCGGATCCCGCAGGTGCCCGCCCAGATTGACGAGCAGCTCGGCCGACTCGACGAACCGCTCCACATCCGGCCGAGCCAGGCCGGCCACCGATCCCCCGCCCCGCACCAGCAGGGCGCTCCGGTCCCGGAGGCCCCACCGTCGGGTGCAGGCGCGGAACCAACGGAGGGCTCGGACGGGATCGTGTGACCATGCCTCCGGCCCCGCGGCGAACGCGGCCGGATCCATCTGCTCCAGAAAGAGCACGTCGAAGCCCAGACGAGCGAGCCCCCGCGCCCAATGCGACCGCACCCAGGCGCCACCGCTGTTCCCGGGCCGGTTGGCGAGCGCGCCCGCCACCACGATCCGCCTCATGCCGGCACCGCTCCCCCGACCGGTTCCGAAGACGTGACCGCGTCCACCAGGGCTGGCAGGACCCAGTCCGAGTCGAAGTACGCCTCGGCGAGGGCCCGTGCGGCTCGGGCGTGGCGCGCCCGCTCACGCACGACGGCCTCGATACCGGCGCAGGCGTCGTCCAGCGTCTCGAACGTCACCAGGCCGAGGCCGGTGGGGAGTCGGTCCGGCAACCCGGTGTTCTGGGCCAATACCGGTCGCCCGCTCGCGAGGTAGCAGATGCTTCGGTCGCTGAACCAACCCGAGCGCGTCTCGACGTACAGGTTCTTGGCGATCATGAGCTCGGCGCCCGAGCCCTGGATGAAGGCCTGATAGCTCCGAGGGTCCCCGGTGGCAGCGAGCGGATCGAGGAGCGTCCACCCCGATTCCCGGAGGCGGGTCAGGTCCTCCGTCTCGTCCGAGTGGATGTCGAGCGCCAGCTCGAAGGTCTGCCCCGTGCGGCCCGGAAGGTCCAGGAAGCGGCGGAACTCGTGCACGCGGAGTCCCAGTCGCTTCCCATCGTACTCGAGCGGCCCCATCGAGCCACGCCAGGACGCCACCGAAGTGAACGCTGTCCCCGTCGCGGGTACGACGGGCCAGTGCTCGAGCACCACCGGCTGAGGGGTGGTGATCCAGTCGAGGCCGCAGGTGGGGACGGCACACCCCGGCTCGCCGATGCGCTCGCCGATGGTGACGAACCGGTCGTGGCCGGCGAAGGGGTCGTGCAGGCCCGTCTGGCACCAGATTTGGCCGAAGCCGGGATCGATGTCCAGGAAGGTGAGGAGCGGCGCCGCGCTCAGGATCTCGTGGTCGTCGACGAAGCCCATGACGTTCAGGAACACGTCGGACGAACCCACGAACTCGAGGACGTCCCTGCGCGGCCGCCCCGCGAGCACTTCACCGTCGGCTCCGAACACCGAGTAGCGCTCGGAGAGGCCGAACCCCTCGAACACCCGCCGGGTGTACTCGAGCCCCGCAGTCGGGTCTCCCATCCCCGGATCCATGCGGTCGAGGAACAGCACGTCCCAGCCCATCCGCTTGAAGCCCAGCAGGTACTGGAGGAAGACCCACGTGTGGCCTCCCTTCCCGGGCTTCTGGGCGAGTGAGCCCCCGAGGACGATTCGTGGTCGCATGACCGCCTTACGAGGCCGCGCTCAGGGCGCGTACCCGAACGCCTCCACCAGGTCGGCCAGGGACTCTTCGGCGGCCCGCTCGAGCTCGGGCGTGAACTCGCTTCGCCACCTGTCGATCGAGGCGTCCGCATCGTTCGCCGTCCGATGGAGCTTCTGGGCGTCACGCTTCCCGCTCACGGCCCGGTCGAGGACGGCCTCCACGGTCGTCCGATCGTGGTCCACACCCACGTGCGCGAAGATCCTCTGGAGCGTGGCCGCCGGCTCCCGGATCAGGTCCTCGTACTTGAGCCGGAGGGCCGCGTCGGAGCGGTCCTGCCATTCGAAGAGGGACTGCTCGATCCCACCCCTCCACCAGCGAACGTACTCGGCGTCAGAGTCCACCTGGTCGCGGCCGAATCCCACGAACGACCGCTTCCGGTTGTAGGCGAGCATGGAGCAGATCATGTCCCGTGGGTCGCGGACCAGCAGGATCTCGCGGGCTCCGGGAATCAGGCTCGTGAGCAGCGGCTGCGTGAACGAGCCCAGCCCGAACTTCTCGCAGAAGTGGGTCGCCGAGCCCGCCTTGCCCTCGAGCTCGGCCGTCGCTCGCGCGAACTCGTCGATCCGAGCGAGGGCGAACGGCAAGAGCGACTCCACGTGTTGGGCCGCCAGCCAGTCCTCGATCGGGTTCTTTCGCTTGGGTGCGGGCGGGGAGCGGTGTGTGCCCACCCACCATTCAGGACCGTAGAGCTCCCCGTGCAGGATCTGGTGGTAGCTCCGGGGCGTCGACAGAGCGCCGTACATCTCCATCCAGTAGCTGGCGGCCCTCGGCTCGCAGCGAAACGGCTCGTAGGCGCTGATCTGGGGGTGCTGCCCAAGCAATCGCGTGAGCCAGGTGGAGCCCGTCCGCCCGAGCGATGTCACCATGAGCGGTCGGAGCGCTTCGTCGGCCACTGTCACGGGCGGCTCCCACTCGCCGGACACAGTCCCCAGCGGGACCCTGGACCCGCCGTCGAGTAGCCCGATGAGGTCGACATGGAAGGCGCTTGGTAGCCGGGACGCCTGGAGCGCGCCGGCGAAGCCCCTCACCCAGCCGCCGTCCGGGCAGCGGTCCTGGACGTCGGGCCGCTCCACTGTGCCCAGGGACGCGACCGCGACGCCCTCCGAACGGGCCTCCACCGACACCAACGCTTGTCCGGAGCCCGTCGCCCACCCCGACACGGGGACCTGATACCCCCCGCTGGGGCCGGCAGTCGGCTGGTCCACATGAATCGTCTCGACCGTGGCCGATGTGTTCGTCTCCACCGCGACCACTCTCGCACCCTGCGATAGGGGGCCGCCGGCCGGTCTGGAATCCATGGACCAAGGCCCGACGGTCCCGGGCGTTGTACGTGTCCGAATCATCGTCCCTCCTCCGTTTCCGGTGCGGGCTCGGTCTGCGGACGGGGTTGCGGGGTCATGCC
>JAHEKN010000113.1 GCA_024638305.1 Gemmatimonadota bacterium
TACGGCTGGAGCGGAGCGCCCCGATGACCTGGTCCTTGGCGTCGTCGAGGTCGACGTCGTCACGCGGGACCACCAGGATCTGCGCGAACGAGAACGGGTTCCGTGCCTTGAGCCGCCGCACGGCGGTCGTGAACGGGAACACTGCCCAGAACGGGGCCACCGCCCCGAACACCTGATCCGACTGCCGGTACACGCCGACCACTGTGAACCGCTCGTTCACCCCACGCCAACCAGAGCTGGCACGGAGCTGCTTCCCAATGGGGTTCTGGGCCCCGAAGAGCTCGGCCGCCAGGGAGTCGCTCAAGACCACCACGGGGCGTCCCTCGTTCACTTCGATCCCGGTGAAGTTGCGCCCGGCCGTGAACTCGCCAGCGGTGTAGTCCGGCCACTCGGACGAGAATCCGCGACACTCGACGCCCTCCACGCGGTCACCGCCATAGGACATCAGGATTCCGAAGTTGATCGCGGCGGTGGCCGAGTGAACCGCGGGCAGCGCGTGCACCCGGTTGACCTCGGCATCGGAGATCTCCGGGTTGTCCCACCATGGTGGGCGGTCGTTCCCATCGCTGATGCGGATACCGGTCAGGTCGAACGGCATGACCACGAAGTTCCGAGGGCCCGCCGCCGTGAAGGATTCGGTGATGCTCGAACGGATGCCGGTGATCACGGAGGCCATGGCCACCACCACGGCCACGCCGATGGACACGCCCAGAATGGTGAGGCTCGCTCGGAGCTTGTTGGCCCGCAGGGCCTCGAGCGCGATCCGCACCCCCTCGAGCAGCGTGCTCAGTCCTCTCATGCGCGGCTCCTCACTCGTACCTGAGCGCGTCGACGGGGTCCAGCCTGGACGCCCGGCTCGCCGGGTACACGCCGGCCGCGACCCCGGTCACGACCCCCAGGATCACGGCCAGGATCACCCAGCGGGCCGCCACCACCGCCGGCAGTGGCGTCGTCGCGCGCACCAGGGCCGCGAGACCCCCTCCGATCGTGACTCCGAGCAATGCGCCCAACAGCGACAGCGTCGACGACTCGATCAACACCTGTGTCAGGATGTCACGACGCCTGGCCCCGAGCGCCTTGCGCACGCCGATTTCCCGCGTCCGCTCCATGACGGAGACCAGCATGATGTTCATGATGACGATGCCGCCCACGATGAGTGAGATCGCGACCAGCGTGGGAAACGCGATGAACAGAATGCGGGAGATTCGGTCCCAGAAGCTCAGCGTCTCGTCCTGCGTCTCCACCGAGAAGGTGTTGACCTCCGCCGGCCGCAGCCTCCGGGAGGACCGCATGATGCCCTCGACCTCGTGCCGAGCTTCCAATACGAGCTCGGGCGTCGGTGTCTGCACGATGATCTCGTCCACCCAACCGCGCGGGCTGGCCACGCGGCCGAGCGACGAACTGAAGGGGCCGATGATCTTGTTGTCCATCGAGCGTCCGAACAACGAACCCAGGGTCTCGAGGACGCCGACGACTCGGAACGCGTGCCCCCCGGCCCGCACGCGCTTTCCGAGCGGGTCCTCGTTGGGGAAGAGGGCGTCGGACACGTCCCTCCCCAGCACCACCACAGCGGCGCCCGACTCCGCTTCCTGCGCCGTGAACGCCCGGCCGCGCTCGACGGTCCACCCGCGAATCTCGAAGATCGTCTCTTCGGCCGCGATGGCCTCGACGTTGTCCACGACCACGCCGGCGAGCGTGGTGAGGCTGGTCCCGGCGTCGGCCTGCAGGCTGACGATGCCGGGGGTCTCGAGGCGCTCCCGGACGGCCTCGGCGTCCGCGACCGATAGCTGGGGCCGGCGCGCGATCGCGCGCCGCTGCTCGTCGGTGGCGTTTCCGACGTTGCCGACCCGGTCGATGGTGACCGTGTTGATGCCCAGGAACTCGCTCGCCAGGTCCTCCCTGACGTAGCGGTCCATGCCCTCGACCACGCTGACCACGACGATCAGGAACATCACCCCGATGATCACGCCCAGGACGCTGAAGAAGCTCTTGAGCTTCTGCGCCCGGATCTGCGTCATCGCGAGCCGGACTCCCTCCCAGACGTTCACGGAGACGAGTCCCGTGGAGCTTGGGTGGCCTCCGTGCGAACCGGGTCACCCGCCGCGAGCGTGCGCACCGCCTGATAGGGCCCCGCGATGATGGTCTCGCCCAAGTCGATGCCGGAGAGGACCTCGAAGTAGTCCTGGCCCGCGATACCGATCTCGACCGGGCGGAACTCCGCCTTGCCAGCGACGACCACGAACACACCCTCCACCGGGTCCTCGATCACGGTGGTGCCGTCTTCGGTGGCGTCCGGGCGCGCGCCCTCCCGATCGCGAACCGTCACGGCGATGATCGGAACCGCGAGGACGCCGTTCCTGCGCTCGGTGACGATCTCCGCGGTCGCCGAAAGGTCGGGGCGGAGTTCAACCGGGGGGTCGTCCAGCGTGACCACGACCTCGAAATCGATGGTCTGTGCCTGCCCACCCGTGTTCTCGGAGGGTGGCCGGATGGCGCTGTTGCCGATCTCGGTCACGCGCCCGCTGAATCGGAGGTCGGGGAAGGCGTCGAGCTCGACCACCGCCGAGTCGCCGAGCGAGATCTCCGGCACGTCCGTCTCGTCCACCTCCATCACGGCCTCGACGACCGAAAGGTCGCTGATGGTGAGGAGTAGGCTGCCGGGGTTGTTCATCGTCCCGACCACCGCCATCTCACCGGCCTCCACGTTGAGTCGGGTCACCTTGCCCGACATCGGGGCCCGGATCGTGGTCTTGGCCAGGTTGTCCTCGGCCTCCGCCACCGCAGCCAGGGACTGCTCGACGCCGAAGTTGGCGGACTCGAGCAGGGAGCGGGCGACCTCGTGGGCCGTGACCGCGTCCTCCACCTGCCGGCGACTCACCAACGTGGAATCCCGCTGCCACAGGCTCTCCATCCGCTGCGCCTCCCGTTGCGCCTGGAGAAAGCTGGCATTCTGCTGTGCGGCACCCGAGCGAGCCTGGCTGAGCTGGGCCCGCGCGCGGGAGAGGGCGGCCCGGGGCTGCGTGGGGTCGATACGGAGAAGCACGTCCCCGGTCGAGACCTCGTCGCCCTCGTCCACGTCCAGCTGCACGATACGGCCCATCACGTCAGCGCTGATGTCGACCATGCGGCGCGCCCGGATGTTGCCGTTGGCGGTGACCACGGCGACCAGATCGCGCTTCCCGACGTCCTCCAACCGCACCGTCGCCCCGCGCGCACCCGCGTTCCGCACGCTCAGCCCGCCGAGCACGGCCAGCGCCACGACCACCACACCCGCGACCAATGCCTTCTGAACTCGACTCATTCGCTTCGTTTACCTCGTGCGGAGCGGGGCGCCGATTGTCGCCTCCAGGCTCGCCAGATTGTCGTGATACGTGAAGATGGCGGAGAGCAGCTCGCGGTCCGCCTGCGCCTTGACCGTCTCCGCTTCCACGAGCTGCAGGAAGCTCACGAGTCCGAGACGGTACTGCTCGGAGGCCAGGCGGAGCTGCTCCTCGGCCGCCTCCTGGTTCCGCTCCTCGATCCGAGCCCCCTCGTAGGCCGTGCGGACGGCCGCCAACCCCGCGGCGATGTCGCCGCTCAGGCGTAGCTCCTGCTCGCGTACCTGGTAGCGCATGTCCTCGCGCTGGACACGGGCGACCTCGACATCGCGCTGGCGTGAGAACCCCTGGAAAATCGGGATGGAAAACGTCAGGCCGAACGTCGGTGGCGAGCCCTGAAAGTCGAACGGGAAGGCGTTGTTCTCGTCGATGATCCGCTGCTCCGCCTCGGGGGTGAGGTTGAACCGCGAACAGTCCGCCCGTGGGAGTGGGTCGGCCAGGCGAACGAACAGCTCGTTGAGCGCTTCGCACTGCTGGACCTGCCCGACCGCCGATCGGCGGGCGCTCTCGACCAGGAAGTCCGAGTTGGAGGCCTGGCGCGTGAACCCGTTCCAGAGGCTGGCATTGAAGCTCAGGCTCGGGAAGTAGGCGGACCGGGCCATGCGGACGCCGTAGTCGGCCTCGGCCTCGAAGGCTCGCAGGGCCGCGAGCGCCGGATTCTGGTCGATGGCCAGGTCGTAGAGCTCCGCCTCGGTCCAGGTCGGAGTCTCCAACGTGAACGTGGTGGTCGCGTCGTAGTCCGGTCTGGGGTCGAGCCCGATATTCTGTGTTAGGCGGATCTTGGCGGTGTGTAGCCCCGTCTCCGCCTGCAGCAGACTCACTTGTGCGCGTCCCAAAGCCACTTCCGCCTGGGTGACGTCCAGGCGGGTGGCACTCCCCACCTCTAACTGCCCCTCGGCCAGCCGCAGGTTGAACTGCGCACGATCCAGCTCTCGCTCGCTGAGCAAGAGGTTCTCGGCATTCAGGAGCACGGTCAGGTAGGCCTGCGTAACGCCCAGCTCGAGCACCGCCTCGGCGCCCCTGATGTCCGCCTCCGTCGCCGTACGCCGGGCCTTGGCCTGTCCGGGCGCGAGCAGAGTGCTCCCACTCAGGCTCATCGAGGCCCCGATCCCGTAGTTCGAGAAGTAGTAGGAGGGCTGGTTCGTGAATCCGAGCTGCCCGAGCGTCAGGCTCCCGAAGCGCTGCTCGCCCGAGCCCTGCCAGGAGAAGCCGCTCGACGCGGAGGCCGACGGGACCCACCCGCCGTAGGCTGCCCGCACGTTCCAGTTGGCCGCCTCGATGTCGTTGGCGGCCGCCAGGTAGGTCGGGTTGTTCTGACGGGCGATCCTGAGCGCGTCCTCCAGCGTCAGCTCCGCCGGGATCTCCTGCGCGGAGAGGGGGGGAGCCGCGGAGGCTGCCGCGAGGATGGGAAGAACGAGCCCGCACAGAAGGAGCGCACACGAAACGCGCGCCCGTCCCTTGCGGCCAGGGCGGTCAGATGTCATTGGGCAAGGCCCCCAAGGATTCTCTCGATGTGTCGGGCGGCGTCCGGCGACCGTACGGGCGCCGGTCGAACGGCGTTTCAGTCACGAAGGCAGTCGGCTCGTTTCGAGCGGGCGCTATCCGGCTCCAGGTGCGTTCGGTGCCGGACGGGCACGGGTGCTGCGGTGCTGCACCCACTACGGCGGAAGTGAGCCGAACCTTCAACGCCCTCGTTCAGGGGAGGTCACGGCGCACGGCCACCCAGCGCCGATCCGGGTCCTCGACTCGCAGCACACGGTGTTGGTCGTCGAACCACACGATGCGGGTCATGGTCCCGTATCGAACCTGGTAGCGCATGGCGGATACCGAAGTCCCACCGATGTCGATGCCCTGGGGCGTGCCTTCCGACACCTCGGCCGACAACTGGTCCCGCCCGGCGGGAATCAGTACCGGTATGGTCCGCGATCCACTCGCGATCCGCACGCCGATGAAGTGGAAGTGGTGCGCCACGTTGTTCTCAAGCACCACGGCGTCGGGCTGGAACCGGAATTCCTGCTCACGCTCACCCTCGCTCGTGACCACGGTCGCGTGGAGCCGCCGCGCCCCCGAGCGCTCCACGTACACCTCGCGCTCGTCCACGCCTGCCGTCTTGAGCTGGTACCGGCTGAGCATGTGCGCCAAACCCTCGGTGCGAAGCAGCGGGGCGAGCTGTTGGCTACCGCGTTCCAGCTCGATGCGGACCTGCGACCGCGCGAGCGTCTGCGCGTCCGACCCGTCTCCGGTCCGGACAATCGAAAACGCCTCCGATCCGACCACGCGATCGGCGACGGTGAGGTCGAAGGTGCCTTCGTCGATGGTGACGATCTGGGCGTGCAGGGCTCCTGTGGATCCTGCCAGGATCCCGAAAAGCAGGGCTACGCCGAGTCGGTGTCGCATGAGGCTCCTTCCTCTGTCTACGCGAATCGGGGGCACGAGAGGCCCGGCTCGACGCTCATACCCCCGTTGAGGGAACCCGGTTCGTCTCCGGGGTGCCCGGCGCCGGTCGCCCCACCTATCTTCGAGCGTGGATCCTAGTGGATTGAGGGGAGCGGGCCCGGCGGTCGCCAGGCGGTTGGACGTCGGGCTCTGGGTCGGGTGCGGCGCGCTGCTCGGCTGGGTGCGGTGGCCGTCTCCCGTATGGTTGCTACTCGCGGCCGTCGGCCTCGGGGCCTGGCTCATCGGACGCCGCACGGCCTCGTGGACGCGATCGCTGGCCGCCGTCACCCTCCTGGCCGGGGTCGCATCCGGATTCGTCGCCGGCGGCGCGCTGTGGCGCGTGGAGCGCGATTGGGCGGCCTACCGAGCGGATGAGATCGCGCGCGCGGACCGGCGGCTCGACCGGGAGCTGGGCACGCTGCTGGAGCGCGCGGATTCCGCTGTCTCCCGCTTGGCCCGCGCAGCGGCCGAGGGCCCCCCGAGCGATCGGCAGCTCCGGCGGGCTCGGGAGCAGGGCGGGCTCGCGGCCGTGTCGTTCTACGACGAGCGGGGTCTCCCGCGCTCCTGGGATGGCGTACACCAGGGCGTCGTCCCGGAAGAGGCCCGATTGGGGGAGAGCCAATACGTCTACGCGGAGAGCCCGCTGTTCGGGTATCTCTACTTCACCGCCCCGGTCCCGGATCCCGGTGGAACGGTGGTGGGCGCGGCCCTCCTGCGCGAGGAGCTGCCGGAACCGCTCGCAAGGCCGACGCCCGAGGACTTCGCGGCCCGCTTCCAGGCCAGATACGACGAGAACATCCGGTTCCTGAACGCGGAGCGGGCTGGACCCGCCGCGCTGTGGGACCTCGTCTGGGAAGACCAACCGCTCGTGAGCGTGGAGATCGCCGAGCCCACACAGTCCGAACGACGGGCCGGCCTTCGTCTCGACTGGGGACGCCGGTTGGTCCTCCTGGTGCTTCTGGCGTGGCTGCTACTGATTGCCAGTGAGCCCCGGCCATCCCGTTGGAAGGTGCTGGCGGGATCGACGGCCGTGTTCGCGGTGGTGGTGCCGCTCGGGTCGCTGCTCGGGCTGGAGCCATTGTTCTCCCGGGCGGATTTCCTGCTGCCGGGACCCGCGCCGATCACCCTCGGGAGGGCGTTCGCCGTCGTGGCGGCGTTGGTGTTCCTGCTCGGCGTGGTCGGGATGCCCCAGTCGCGGGGTCGCGTATGGGTTGCAGCTGCCCTGGTTGGTCTGGGTTTCCCCGCCGGGCTGGCCTGGCTCGGACAGGCGGCGTCCCCCGCGCTCCTGGGCGGCTCCGAGGCGGTCTGGGTCGGGTACGCGGTCCTGGTGGCGGTCACCCTCTCGGGCCTCGCCTACGTCGCGATCCCCATCGGACGGAGCCGAGGTCGTGGGGGTCGGCCCGGACTCGTGATCGCTGGCGCCGCCACGGCCATCGCACTGGCGAGCCTGGTGGCCGTCGGCGTGCGCGAGTGGAGGCTCGAGCTCTGGGGCCTGGGCTTTCTCTGGTCCATTCCGGCGGCACTCGTGGCCATGGGTCTGCCGCCCACAGACGCTGCGCGGCGGTCGGCCATGGTCGCGGTGCTCGCCGCGGTCCTGGGCGGATCCGCCGCGGCGTCGTTCACCTGGGCTCATCGAACCGGCGCCCGCATGGCCGTCGCGGTGGACCAGCTCGCCCGGCTGGGCACTCCGGTGGACGCATACCTGGAGTACCTGCTCGAGCGTCTGGGCACGGAGGCCCTCGACGTACAGGCACGCACCTCCCGTCCGATCGAGCTCTTGTATGGGGCCTGGGCCGCGTCCGGCCTCGGCGACGAGGGCTACCCCATGTGGCTGACGCTCTGGACCGAGGGTCCGGACCCCAGGGAGGAGCTCCCGATCGGCGTGTCCGACCCGCGTCCCCAGATCGCCGACGAGTACGTGGCGATCGCACGCGCGGAAGGCACGATCCAGGTGCGTCGCTTCGATCAGCCGGACGCGCACTATCTCGCAACGATTCCGCTCCTCGAATCATGGGTGATCACTGCGGTCGTGCCTCCGCGGCGGGAGCTCCTGTCCACCTCTCCCCTGGGTCCGCTGTTCTCGTCGGTCGAGCGGAGCACGCAGTCGCCGCTTTCCCTGGTCCCCATCCCGCCGAGCATGGGACCCATCGAGGCGGGGCCCGTGCGCTGGACGCGATCCGACACCGGGTTCGACGCCGACAAGGTCGTCTTCTTCCCGGAGGGCGCCTACATGGCGCACTACGGGCTCGAGCTTCCCGGAGCGCTGCTCCTCACGGCTCGCGGGACGCTGCTCGTCCTGCTCGCCACGCTCACGTTCCTGCTCCTCAGCGGGCTCGGTCAGCTCGCGCGGACGGAGGGACCGAAGCTGGCGGGGCAGTGGCGGGGGCTGTTCGAGTCGTTCAGGGCCCGCGTGACGCTGGCGCTGTTCTCGTTCTTCCTCCTTTCGACGGCGGTGATCGGCACGCTGGCCTTCAGAACCCTCGCTGCCGCGACCAGCCGCACGGCCACCGCGCTGGCGCTTCGGGACGCGCAGGAAGCCGCCGGGAACTACGGAGGGATGGAGGACGAGCTCGAGCGCTTGGCCCGACAGATCGGGGCCGACCTCATCGTCTACCGCAGTGGACAACTGGACCGGGGAGCAGTCCACGAGCTGGTCGAGCTGGGCATCTACCCGGGGCTCCTGCCGCCCGGCGTGCACCGATCGCTCGATGCCGGGGAAGCCGTCTCGGCCGCGCAGGCTGGCGTCCTCGGTCGCTGGCCCTACGTGATGGGATACCAGCGGCTCAACCGAGGCCTCGTCATGGCGTCCCCCACGGGGCTGGAGGCCGGGGCACTGGCGTTCGGACGCCGTGAGGCCGTCGACCTACTCGGTTTCGCGGTGGTGTTGGGCGCGGCTCTGTCCCTCGGACTGGCCCTCCTCGTGGGGCGGAGCCTTACGCGCCCCATCCAGAGCCTCCGGGTCGCGTCCGAGCGGGTTGGCTCGGGCAACCTGTCGGTGCAGCTCCCGGGCACCAAGCTCGACGAGTTCGACGCGGTGTTCGAGGCCTTCAACCGCATGGTTCAACGATTGAGCGCGACCCGGGACGCGCTGGTGCGCACGACGCGGCGGACGGAAGCGATCGTGGAGGAAGCCGCGACCGGAGTGGTCGCGGTGGACCCCGACGGCCGCGTGGCCCTCATCAACCCCCGGGCGGAGCTGTTGCTGGGCGTGGACGTTCCGCTCTCGGGGCCGCTTCCGACCGAGGGGGACGGGCCCGCGGCCGAGTTTCGGACGTGGGTGGAGCGCTTCTTCCGCGACGGGCTCCCGGAGGGAGGCACCGAGTTCCAGTTCGGCGAGCGCAGGATTCGCGTGCGCGGCCGCCGCGTGTCCCGAAACGAGCCCTTCGGGGGTGCCGTCTTCAGCCTCGAGGACGTCACGGACGAGCTGCGGGCGGAGCGGGTGCTCGCGTGGGGCGAGATGGCCCAGCAGGTGGCGCACGAGGTGAAGAACCCGCTGACGCCGATGAAGCTGGGCGTTCAACACATCCAGCGGGCCTGGAACGACCGCGCCCCCAACTTCGACGAGGTCATCGAGCGAAACGTGGAGGCGGTGCTCAAGGAGATCGATCGCCTGGCCGAGATCGCCGGCAGCTTCTCCCGGTTCTCGGCGCCGGCGGAGGGGATCCCCGAGCCCCTGGAGCGCGTGGACCTGGGCGGGGTGATCGACGAGGTCCTGGCGCTCTACCAGGGAGGCAGTCCCGCGATCCACTTCCGCGGCGAGGTCGACGAGGGGCTGCCGCCCGCTCGGAGCCGTGTCGGAGAGCTCAAGGAGGTGCTCGTGAACCTCCTGGAGAACGCTCGGGCCGCGAGCAGCGACGGCAGCGAGGTCGTCGTCCGGGCGGAGCGCTCGGGGGACGCGATCGAGGTGCTCGTACAGGACCGCGGCACGGGAATTCCGCCCAGCGATCTGCCGCGCATCTTCCTGCCCCACTTCTCGACGCGCTCGTCCGGAACGGGTCTCGGGCTCGCAATCGTGATGCGGCTCGTGGAGTCGTGGGGCGGCGATGTCTCCGCGGAGAGCGCCGAGGGTGTCGGTACGACGATGCGGCTGATTCTCAGCGCGTGGCCGGAGGACGACCCGGCCGGTGACTGAATCGCGTCAGGAGCCACCTCGGTTTCCCGACCGCGCGGTCGCGAGGTCTGGCCTTTGGGAGTGGGGCTGCACAGTTTTCGGTGAGGCTCGTCCCGCGTGGGCGACGCGAACGGTGGTGTCTTCAGGACCCGTATGACGAGAGAGATTTCGGTCGAGGCGTCGGAAGAACCTGGTGGTCAGGGGACGGAGCCCGTCCGGACACCGTCGGATGAAATCGGACCTGAAAGCAGCACGGACTTTTCGCTTTGGGTGACCTCCCGTCGCGAGCAACTGACCGCCCGTCGTCGCAGAACGTCTCGCTGGTCTCGCAGTCGCCGATCAACGCCACGTCGAGGAAGACGGTCTCGGTCGCACTCAGCCCGGTGGCCGCGCTCGTCACCGTGTAGTTGAACTGCGTGGCCGTGCCGACAGTGAGACCGGCGGAGCTGTAATTGACCGTCGAGCTGGGCAGCGGGGTCGTGGCACCGACCGGGATGGTCGTGCCGGTCGAGTCGGTCAGGACGCCGACGAAGCCCGGGGCCAACGTGACCGCATAGCTCAAATCGGGCGTCGGCCCGTCGATCGCGGCCAGGATCGCGGCGGCGAGCGCCGAGGCGCTGGCGTCGGTGAGCACGCTGCCACCGGTCGCAGCTGCGATCCGGGTCGCCTGACCGGCGGATCCACCGACGGTCGAGCAGTCGGCGACGTAGTCGGAGCCGATGGTGGGATCGCCGTCCAGGCCGGACCCGTCGATGCTGTTCGCCACGATCGCGATCGCGCCGCCGTCGCGGTCCGTGAGTGCTGCGATCACCGACGATTCGCTGATGTCGCCCACCCCGGAGATCGCGTTGCAGACCGGATCGTGGGCTGCCGCGTCGCCGATCATGACGATGACGCTCGGTGTCGTGACGTCGAACCCGGCGGGGTTGCCGGCCGCGGCCAGCCGGTCGAGGGCGAAGAACTGCGACTCGGGCGTGTCCCCACCGCTGCTGGTGGCGATACCGGGACTCGCGATGTAAGCCGTCACTCCGGTGGAAGGACCGAGCGGCACGGAGTTGACGAACAGCGTGTAGGGCCCGGGTAGCGGGTTCAGGCTCGTGCCGATGTCGTCGTAGGTGCCGAGGCCGAAGTGGGCATCCGGCCACGTGCTCTCGACAGTGGACATGATCGAGCCGATGTCGGCCTCGATCCCTGCGATGTCGTCGTTCATGCTCCCGGTGATGTCGACCAGGAAGTAGACGTCGGGTCCGGCCGAGGTCGTGTGGCTGCGACCGGGGTCGCCGGGGTCAGGGTCGCCGGGGTCGGGCGCCGTCGTGCCGTCACCGCCCGCGAGGTTGATCGTCGCCGACGAGTCTGGCGCGAGCTTGCCCGACATCGCCACGACCTGTGGCGGCTCGGCTGCGGCCGGTGCCGCGACGCCGATCGTGATCACCCCGGTGTCACAGTTGGCCGGTGCCGCCACCTCGCAGGCCTTGAAGGTGATGGTCGTGTTCCCCGCGCTCGCCGGAGCCTGGTAGGTGACCTTGGCGCTGCGCACCGGGTCGAGCGGGTTGTTCGGGGTGATGCTGGTCGGGCCGGCCGTGATGGTACCGAGGCCGGGGCCGCCGATGATGGTGAACACGAGGTCGCCGATGTCTCCGGGCTGCGGGGTGCCCGGATCGGGCGTGTACTGCGCGGCCGCGCCCAAGAAGATCTCGGTACTGCTCGACGTCAGGACCTCGACCACACTGTCCTTGGCGTCGATTCCCACGGGACCGGGCGGGTCCAAGGCGTCGTCGTCGGGGTCGCCGTTGATGGTGACCGTCCCCACGGCGCTGCCTCCGTTGCCGTCGACGACCGTGAAGTCGAACTTGGCGGGCGGATCGTTGCCCTCGCTGTCGGGCGATCCGGGCGTGTAGTCGATCGTCGCCGAGTCGAGGTCGGGGTCGTTGACGACCGCGCCGAGCGTGCCCGGACCCGTGAGCGCACCGACTGAGAAGGTCAGGTCGTCGGACTGGTCCGGGTCGTTGCCGGTCAGCGTGATCGTGACGAGGGAGCCCGATGTCTCGACACCCTGATCGTCAGCGGTCGGGTCGTCGTTGAGCCCGTTCACCACGATGGTCACCTGGGCGCTGGCGGTCCCGCTGAGCGAGTTGCTCGACTCGATCTCGTAGGTGAACGTGTCGGTGGCGCTCTTGCCGACCGCGAGGTACTGGAACACCGCGCCGGGGTCGTACTCGAAGGTGCCATCGCCGTTGTTGAACACGGCCGCTCCGCTGCCGCTCGAGAAACCGCTCGGTCCGTTGGCGGGCCCCGACACCGAGACCGATTCGCCGTTGTCGACGTCATCGTCGTTGACGAGCACGTTGGAGGTCGTCAACGGCGTGTCCTCGTCGGTGGTCCCGCCGTCGTCATCGACCGCGACCGCAGGATCGTCGACGCCG
>JAHEKN010000114.1 GCA_024638305.1 Gemmatimonadota bacterium
CGGCCCCCGGGTTTCCGACAAGACATGTTCGAACGACTCGACCAGCTCCGCGAAGAGGCGGAGGCCGCCCTGTCGGCGGCTGCGACCAAGGACGCGCTACAGGCGTGGCGCACCCGCTACCTCGGAAAGAAGAGCCCCATCGTCCAGATGCGGCGCGGGCTCGGCCAGCTCCCGCCCGAGAGCCGCGCCGAGATGGGCCAGCGCGTGAACGCGCTCCACCAGGAGCTCGAAGCGGCGCATACCGCCCTGGCGGAAGAGATCGGTCGCGCCGAGCTCCAGGCCGCGCTCGAGTCGGACGCCATCGACGTGACGCTCCCGGGCCGTCCCCGGCGTCGCGGCCGACTCCACGTCTCGACCCAGGTGCTTCGTCGCATCTACGCCATCTGGGCCGACATGGGCTTCCAGATCTATCGCTCGCGCGACGTGGAGACCGACGAGCTCAACTTCCAGTTGCTCAACTTCCCGGTGGGCCATCCGGCCCGGGACCTCCAGGACACGTTCCACACGACCGTCCCGGACGTCCTGCTCCGGACGCACACGTCGCCGGGTCAGATCCACGCGATGCGCGAGCTCCACCCCAACCCCATCCGCGTCATCCTGCCCGGCATGTGCTACCGCTACGAGCAAATCACGACGCGGTCGGAGATCCAGTTCCACCAGATCGAGGGACTGGCCGTCGGGAAGAGCGTTCGCATGTCGGACCTGAAGGGAACGCTGAGCGATTTCGCGCGCCGGATGTTCGGACCCGAGACGCGCTCGCGCTTTCGCTGCTCGTACTTCCCGTTCACGGAGCCGAGCGCCGAGATGGACATCGAGTGCTTCCTGTGCGGCGGCGACGGGTGCTCGGTCTGCAAGCACGCCGGCTGGCTCGAGATCCTGGGCTGCGGGATGGTCCACCCCAGGGTCCTGACGAACGGCGGATACGATCCGGACGTCTATTCCGGCTTCGCGTTCGGCATGGGCCCGGAGCGGGTGGCCCTGCTGGTCCACGCGATCAGCGACATCCGTCACTTCTGGGCAAACGACCTTCGCTTCCTGGAGCAGTTCTAAGCGTCCACCCGCAGCGCCGGGCGCGCATCACGTTCAGCGGCACAACGACAGCCCACCCCGAGGACACCGGCCTTGAAAGTCCCACTCAAGTGGCTCGCGGACTACGTCGACATCTCCACGACTCCGGAGGAGCTCGCCCGTCTCATGACCTTCGCGGGCCTCGAGGTCGAGGCGATGACATACGTCGGGTTGCCGCTCCCTCCGGAAGGCAGCCGCGCCGAGGCCAAGATCCAGGGTCTGGAGTGGGGGCGGGAGCACATCGTGGTGGCATCCATCCTGGAGGTCATGGAGCACCCGGACGCCGACCGCCTGGTGCTCGCCCGGCTGGACGACGGCCTGGACGTCCACACGATCGTCACGGGCGCGCCCAACCTCCGACCGATGATGGGCGCGGGGCCGCTCGACGACCCGCTCAAGGTGATCTGTGCCCGGGAGGGGTCGACCATCTACGACGGACACAAGTCCGGCCAACAGCCCACACGGCTCAAGCGAACCAAGATCCGGGGCGTGGAGTCGTACATGATGGCCTGCTCCGAAAAGGAGCTGGGGATCTCGGACGAGCACGAGGGCGTCATCCTGCTCGACGCGGACGCGCCCGAGCCGGGCACGCCGTTGGTCGACTACATCGGAGACGTGGTGCTCGACGTCGCCATCACGCCCAACGTGGCCCGGGCCGCGTGCCTGATCGGCGTGGCCCGCGAGGTGGCGGCGCTGACCGGGCAGTCCTTGAAGACGCCCGATTTCGACATCGACACGGGGGCGGCAAGGGGTGGCCCCCCGGTCGTCCTGGACATCCGCGAGCCACGGCTCAATCCACGCTTCACGGCCTCGCTGCTCGAAGGCGTGCGGGTGGGCCCCTCGCCATACTGGTTGCAGCTCCGGCTGCGGCTCGCGGGCATGCGTCCCATCAACAACGTGGTGGACGTCTCGAACTACGTGATGCTCGAGGTCGGGCAGCCCCTGCACGCATTCGATTACGACGTGCTGCTCGAGAGAGCCGCACGGGTGGGCTCCGATACCGTCACCATCGTCACGCGTCTGGCGGAGCCGGACGAGCGGCTGACCACGCTCGACGGGGAGGACCGGGCCCTGGACGAGTCCACGATCATGGTCGCGGACGCGGCCGGCGCGCTCTCGATCGGCGGCGTCATGGGAGGCGGGGAGTCGGAGGTCTCGGAGAGCACGTCACGGGTGCTCATCGAGGCCGCCGCCTGGGAGATGATCAACATCCGCCGGACGGTGCAGGCGCAGAAGCTCCAGACCTCGGAGGCCGGTTACCGGTTCAGCCGAGGTGTGCACCCGGCTCTGGCCATCCTGGGCAACAAGCGGGCGCTCGACTGGATGCGCCGGCTCTCGCCGGGATCGACCGCCCGCGGACTGGTCGACGAGTATCCGGCGCCCCCGGAGGCCCAGGTCGTCGCCTTCCCCCTCTCGGAGGTCGAGCGGCTGCTGGGCATCGAGATCGAGCGGGACGAGATCGTCCGCATCCTGTCGGCGCTGGAGTTCACGGTCGAACAGGCGGAGGGAGCGACCCTGCGTGTGACCGTGCCCGACCATCGCCTGGACATCGAGACGGGCGTCGCCGACCTGGTGGAGGAAGTCGCCCGCATCTACGGCTACGAGCGCATTCCCGAGACCCAGATCAGCGACCAGATGCCTCCTCAACGAGGGAATCGCGACCTCGACGTCGAGGAGCGCATCCGTGACGAGCTGGTCTACCTGGGCCTGCAGGAGGTCATCACGTACCGCATGACCACGCCGGAGCTGGAGGCAAGGGTCTGGTCCGGCGAGGCACCGGGGGCCGGCTATGTCGAGCTGGCCAACCCGATCTCGAGCGACCGCACCGTCATGCGCCGGTCCCTGCTCCCGAGCGTACTCGAGATCGCGGACAGCAATCTCCGCTTTCGGGACCACGTGGCGCTCTTCGAGATCGGAAAGGTCTTCCTGCCCCGGGCGGGTGAGGACCTTCCGGACGAGCCCCGCCAACTGGTGATCGTGACGACCGGCCCGCGCGCGCCCGAGGACTGGACGGGCGTCGAATCGAGCGCGCCGCTCGACTACTTCGACCTCAAGGGTACGGTGGAAGAGCTCCTGAACGCGCTCCACCTGGGGCCACGTACGTACGAGCCCACAGCCCACCCCACATTCCATCCCGGCCACGCCGCCATGATCCGGCTGGGCGAGGTGACGCTCGGTACCTTGGGTGAGCTCCACCCGATCGTGCGGGATCGGTACGACCTGGGAAGCCGGCCGGTGTTGGCCGCGGTGCTCGACTACGAGGTGCTGGCGGACACGGTGGACACCCGCTTCACCGTGGATCCGTTCTCCCGGTATCCCGCGATCGTGGAGGACATCGCCCTGATCGTGGACGAGGCGGTGACCGCCGCGACCGTCGAGGGCGAGATCCGGGCGGCGGGCGGCGACCGCCTGGTCGACGTGCGCCTGTTCGACCTGTACCGCGGGGAGCAGGTGGGAGCCGGGAACAAGAGCCTCGCCTACCGGCTCACCTACCAATCGAACTCGGACACCCTCACCGACGAGGATGCCAAGCGCATCCGGACCCGCATCACCAAGCGGGTCGAATCCGCGCTGGGCGCGACCCTCAGGGCGTAGGGGGCGTCAGGAGCGCGCGCGTGCGCTCCTTCCCGATCGATAGAAGGAGCGTCGGGAGCCGGGGCCCCCGCTCCGCCCCCACAAGGAGCGAGTAGACCGCGACGAAGAAGGCGCGCTGAGCCTTCTTGATGTCCGGGTTGGGCGGCTCGTCCACGTCGAAGCCCAGGCCCAGCTTGGGAACGCCGTACACCAGGCGCGTGAGCCCCTCGAGCGTCCAGTGCTCGTCCAGTCCCTCCACGAGCCGAAGCACGTCGGCGCGTCGCTCCTCGTCCAGCGCCTCCCACACGCGCGCGTCGAAGTGGTCCTGCACCCGCGTGCGCTCCTCGTCCGGCACATGCTGCGTCATCCAGTTGATGGCGCACGTGAGGCGCGGCTCCAGTCTCTCCCGCAGCTCGTCGGCCGGCGGGGGATCGTCCAGGTGCTCGCTCACGATCCGGAGGACCTGCTTCAGATTGCCCTGCGTCAGGTCTGCCGCGGAGGAGATCAGACGAAACGAGACCGGGAGCGATTCCTGGCGCACCGGTCCCGTGGAGGTCTCCACGCACGCCGTGTAGATCCAACTGTGCAGCTCGCTCGCTGTCCCGCCCTCCACACGTTCCCGGAGACCGTCCCACTCGTCGTACAGCCGAAGCGTCTCCTGCCCGAAGTCGATGGTGAAGCTCTGGCGGGGCTGCCGGCGCGCGTAGAGCCAACGCAGAATCGCCGGCGACAGGATCTCCAGCGCGGCGGCTGGCGTGGCCTCCGTCCCGGCCGAGCTGGAGATCTTGGACTGGCCACTGATCCCCACGAACGCGTATCCGGCATAGTAGGGAGGCTCACCACCGAACACGGCCCGCTGGATCTTGACCCCCACCTCGCGGCTGCTGCCGGGGGCCGAATGGTCCGCGCCCGCGGGCTCGAAGTCCACGCCCTCGAAGTGCCAACGCATGGGCCAGTCGACCTTCCACACGAGTTTTCCGGGCACCTCCTCGTCCAGGCTGAACGAACGCCCGTGCCCGCACTCGCACGTGTAGGTCACCGTGGCGGTGGCTGCGTCGTAGGCGGTGATCTCCGTCTCGTCCCGGCCGCATTCGTGGCAGTAGACGCGGAACGGATAGAAGGCCTGGCGCCGTTCGTGGACCGGCTCCTCGTGGCGGCCGGCCGTCTGGTGCTCGGCCAGGATGTCGAAGATCTCGAACCGGCGATCCATGGCGACCTTGATGGGCTCGCGATACGTGCCGCTCCGGTACGCCGCCGCCTGGCGTATCGGCCGGAGCGAGACGCCGATCGCCTCCAGGGACGCCGTGAACTCCTGGATGTGGCGGTCCGCATAGGAGTCGTACTCGCCGCCCGGGTCGGGAACGTCCACCAAGGGTCGCCCCACGTGCTCGGCAAACGCGTCCGGGAGACCCTCGGGGACCTTACGCAGCCGGTCGAAGTCGTCCCAGGAGTGGAGGTGCTCGACTCGGCGGCCGCGCCGGCGCAGCTCTTCGGCCACGAGGTGCACGGTCATGACCTCGCGGAGGTTGCCCAGATGGATCGAGCCGGACGGGCTCACGCCCGAAGCGCACACGATCACGTCCCGGGCCGGCTCGGCGGAATCCACGCGCCGCTCCATGCGGTCGGCGATCGCATGGACCCAACTGGTCGCTCGGCTCAAACCGGTTCTCGTGCTTGCGGGGGGTGCGTTCGACGCCCCTTAGGTGCCAGGAAGAACGCAGAGTAGGGCCCACCCACGCGTCGGGAAACCGGGTCGAGTCCGTAAACGCGGAGACGGGTCGCGGGAAACCGGTCCCCGCGGCGGGCCGTAGGGTCGGCCACGAATCGAGAACCGGGGGGAGTCCGATGTCTCCCAGTTGGTTGGATAGATCGAAGTTGACGGGGCCGCAGCTAGCGCTCGGCGCGGGCCTGCTGGCCGGGGCGGTGTCGCTCGCCTACCTGGCTCGGGCCCGGGCCCACTGGCCCTGGTTCGCGGTCTGGCTGGCCCTCCTGCTGGCCACGCTCGCGGTGCTGAGCCTCCCTACCGTGCGCCGTTCGTTCAACCTGTCGTGGTTCGGGGTCACGTTGCTCACGCTGACCGGCGTGAGCGCCGCCAACATGTTCTTGATCCACGTCGAGACGCATCGTCAGCGGAGCGAGCGACTGGAGGTGCTGGGGGCCTACCTCGAGCCAGGCCCGGATCCGCTGGCCGTGGGCGTCGGGTTCGGCGGACTCGACGTGCACCTGGAGGGCGACCCCTACCGGCTCGAGCGTTGGAGCGTGAGCGTCGAGCCGGACGCCGGAGCGGGCTTCCGCATCACGGACGCGCAAAACGTGGAGATGCTCCGCGTGCGGCGTGGCGGTGGATGGCGGCCGTGGGCCGGGGGCCTCACGTCGGTCCTGGGGCGGACGCTCACCCGTGGCGCCCCCATCACGCTGCCGGACCGCGCGGACGGCGAACCCGAACTGGCGCTGACCCCCGAGGGCAAGCGTGGCACGCTCGTTTGGGGAGACGCCAGGGCGCGGCTGTCTCTGCCCGACCCCCTGTTGGACCGCGTCCTGGGGCGGAGCCTCGGGCAGGGCGTCCAGCTCGCCGAGCTGGACTGGGACCGGCCGGTGGACCGCGAGCGGGCCGAGGACCTGGTGCTCACCCTCGTTACGCCGTCCAGGGAGCTCGGGCGGCTGCGACTCACGCTCCCGACGTATCGCGTCGTGTCCCGCCGGAGCCCGGATCTGGGCGATGGGATCCCCGTGGAGGCCGGAGACACGCTCTGGATCCGCTCGCGCGGAGGCTCGTGGGCGTTCGCGCTCGACCACGTGCCCGAGGTCTCGCGGGTCGCGTCCCCCACCGCCGTGCTGTTCGTGCGCCGGCCCCGTCCGACCGGGTGGGCCATGCCGTCCGCCGAGGCCTGCGGCGCCAACGTGAACCGGTGCGGCATCATTTCCAGCGGCCCCCTCCCTTCTCCGCAGGCACACTTCGACCTGAGCGGATTCGGCCTGGCCGCGGAGCGCTACGGTGTGACCGCACGCCTCGAGACGGACGGCGACCAGGTCCGCGTGGTCTCGGCGGACGACGCCGTGGAGTTCGAGTTCGGCCGCACCGTCCCGATTGCCGCCCGGCCGCTCGATGGCGACGACTTCGGGGCCGGATACCTGGTGCGCGCGCATCGCGCGTCGACGGCCGGCCGGGCAGCCGTCTTCCTGACGGTCCTCGGCCTCTACGTGATGTTCGTGTCGGCGCTCCTGATCCTGCTCGGAAACACCCAACTGGCCACGCGGCTCCGTGCGGATTCCCCCAGCACGTCGGCGGCCTGGGCGCTTCTCAACCTGTTCCTGATCTTCCTGGGAGTCCGGCTGGCCCTGGGGCTCCGAGTGGCGTACGCAGCCCCCTTCTACGACCGCGCGGCCGCCACGTCGGTCGGGCTGTGGATCGCGTTCGCGATCATGCTGGTGCTGCTCGGGCGCTGGGAGTCTTGGACGCCGACGTTCTGGCGGGCAGTGCGCCGTCTGGAGCGGCCCGTCACGCGCATGCTCGGCCCGGGTGGCCAGGCGCCGGCCCCATCCGATGCGGCTACGGTGGACGCTCCGCGAGCGCCACGCCGCGACCGGCTCATGGCGGGCGTGGGGATCCTGGGCTTTGCGCTCTCCACGAGCGCGCTGGTCTGGCAGCGGCCCGAAGCCGGCCTGGGAGTGATCGTGGCCGGGATCGGGGTAGGAGCATGGCTCACGATGGGCCTGTTCGGCGGATACCGTAGCGTGGCCACTCGTCCGGGCGGACCCCTCGCAGTGCTCACCTCGGACGCTCTGACCGCGCAGCCGTCCCGGACATTCCTCGTGGCGGCCGCTACGGCGGTGGTGCTGGCTCTGGCCATCCAGGCTCCGATTACGGCGCTCGTCCCCGTCGTGGGCCTGCTCGCGCTGCTCGGAGCCGCCTACTCGCTCGAGCGGACGGAGTCCCTGCGCGGTCCGGGAGCTCGGGCCTGGACCCTCTATGGCGCAGTCGTCGTGGCCGCCGGGCTGGCGACGTGGGTGTTCCTGGGCTTCGGGCCGGTTCCGGCGGCCGGTTGGGCGCTCGCCTCCACGGGAGGAGCGCTGGCCCTGGCTCGCACGAACGGATCGGCGGGGCGATCGCACCTCCTGAGCTGGTACGACGCCCTCCTCGACACTGGCCGCGCGGCGTTCGGAGGCTTGGGCGGGGTGGCCGTACTCGGCGGACTCGGCCTCCTCGCGTTCCTCAATTCTCGCGATATCCCTCCGTTCGTCCGCTTCGCCCTGGTCTTCCTCCTGTTCCTGCTCGCCGTGCGGGCGGGACTGGTCTGCCGCCGGGTCCTCGATGAGCGGAAGCGCGGCAGCTCGGTGGCGGCCCTCGGTCTACTCGTGATCCCGGTCGGGGTGTTGCTCGTCTTCATGCTGTTCGACTTCGGGCTCGGTCTGGTCTTCTTCGTCCCGATGATGGCCACGGTCCTGTTGGCGGCGGGGATCGACCGGCTCGGCACCACGCTCACATTGGGATCCCTAGGACTCCTGGGGGCGGTCCTGCTGGCGGCCTTGTCCGTCCTCCGCCCCTCCGTGGCCGACTTGCGCGAGGCAGCCACCGTCGCGGAGTTCTCGCAGGAGTTCGGCACCATCGGGAACGGGTTCGTGGATCTGCTCCGCACGGCGGGGCTGGAGACCCCTGTCACGCGCGCCACCGTCCGCAGCGTCGCGGCATCCCACCCCGAACTGGTGGAGGAGGCGCTGGCGTTCGCCGGACCGAGCGAGGCCCTGTTCGCCGCGGCCCCGTCGCTCGAGCAGGTCTGGGGCGGGAGCGCCTATGCGGCCAGCGGCTGGACTGGAACGGGCCTGGCTGGGATGACCGCGCTCGGGAGGGGGGTCCCGACCGTCGTGTCCTATGCCGAGAACACGTTCTCCGTCTACGTGCTTTCCGAGCACGGCGCCCTCGGCGGTCTGCTCGTCCTGCTCGCCTATCTCGGCCTGCTCCTCCCGGTCGGGATCTGGATCGTCCGGAGCCGGGGCCGCGTGGGCCGTGAGCCGGCAGGTCTCGCCGTGCTGGCCATCACCGTGGGCGGGGTCCTGTGGCTCACACTCCCGGCGGCGTACGTGGCCGCGTCGAACCTCGCGATGCTGCCCCTCACCGGACAGAACATGCCGTTCCTCGGGCTCAACTCCTGGGCCGACGTGGTTCTGGTCAGCGGGATCGGCACCGGAGTGTTCGTGAGCCTCGCCGGGCTGACGCTCGGCAACGGAGCCCAGTCATGAAGCGACTCGACGCCGTCAGTTGGATCGTGCTGGGGACCTTGGGGCTCGCCGCTGCGGGACTGCTGTGGGTCGGCGTGGGCGTGGTGAAACGGAGTGACCCCGCCGCCGGCCGAGGCGACTTCGGGTACCAGCGGATGCTCGCGAGCGTGGACGAGCTGATGGCGCTGACGGGAGAGGCGGCGGTGCTCGAGCTGCAGGTGGTGGACACCGTGCTGCGCGGGCGGCGGCTCCGCTACGACACCTTGGTCGTGTCGGGCCATCCTGCCGACGTGCCGAGCCTGGGACGGGGCGGCTTCCTGTACGACGAGGTGCGACGCTACAACGCGTTCCAGCGCGAGCGGGCAGCGCTCTCCCTGGTGGACTACGACGCGTTCGAACGGCTGCGCCCGTACAACCCGTCCATCTTCCGCCCCACCCGGCGGGGAGACGGATCCCCCGCCGTGACACGGACGGCGGCGGCCTGGAATCGCCGCGTGCAATCTCCGTTCGACGACGAGTGGTTCGGGGTCATGCGCGCCAGCGACGCTGCGGCCGGCTGGGGGCTCTACAGCCCCTACGCCACCATCTCGTTCCTGAGCCCGCGGGCGGTCACGCGCAAGGTCGAGGGGCGGCTGCAGGCCTGCGAGTTCGAGTCCGGGGAGCAGGACGCGTTCGCCTACTGCCTGTCGGAGGCCCGGCGCCCTCAGGCGGTCTTCAGGGACGCGCTGACGGAGCGTGGCGCTTCACGCCTCCTGGCCGGCTGGAATCCGCTGCGCTTGGATGGGGAGCGCATCGCGCCGGGCGATTCCGCGGCCGTCGCGCCGGGGAGCGTGCTCCGGCTCGCTCCACTCGAGCCCGTGGTGCTCGGCGAGCACCGCGAAGGCATGCTGTCCAGCCGGCAGTGGGTGAACGGACGGATGCGGCGGAGAGGCCTCGTGGATCCCCCGCTCGACTGGCTCGCGCCCCTCGGTCGCCGACCGATCGATCCGGCGGACCCGCCGTCCCCGGACGCGGACGTGGCGCTCTCGGTCGACCTCGAGCGCTCACGTGATCTCACGGACGAGCTCCGGACATTCGCGGACCGCCTGCCGATCGAGCTCGAGTTCGGAACGGTGGTCCTGACACGGGTCCCCGACGGCGCCATCCTCGCGGTGGCGGAGGTCGGTTCGCGGTCCGAGCCAGGACGAAGCCGGCTGCTCGAACGGGTGGCACCCGGCTCCGCCGTCAAGCCGCTCTTGGCCGCCGCGGTCCTGTCCGAACGGCCGGACCTGGCCTCGCTGAGCATTCCCGCTCGCTCCGGTGTCGTGACCCGCGTGTTGAACGCGCCCCCCATACCGAGCCGGAACGGGTTCACGAGCACGCTCAACTGCGGCGACGGCGGGCCGGCCCGCGTCGATCTCCGCGATTTCCTGCGTTGCTCCAACAACGAGTACGCCGCCTCCCTGCTGATCGCGGGACTAACGGAGCCGCACGGCCGGATCGAGCGCACTGTCGAGCGGTCCATTCTCCTGCGGAGCGCCGTCACGGAGGGGATCTCGACGCTGTACGGGCTCAGCACCGACCCGGTGATCGCGGACTCGCTCGGGCGGAGCGGGAGCATCTGGGCGGATCTGCGGTTCACGGACGGGAAGCCCGTCCGGGTCCCGTTCGAGGTGCTCCCAGACGGCTCGCGGCCGGCGCTCCTGTCGTCCGGCTCGCGCGAGGCCACCGACCTGAGCCTCCTCTATCGCTACGCGTACGGCGCCTGGGAAAACCGCTGGAACCTGTTCGACCTGACCACCGCGTTCGCCCGGGTCACGACCGACCGGCGCATCCAGGCGACGTTCGTCTCCGGCGGTGTCCCCGGCGTACCCCCGAGGGCGCCGCCGGACCTGGGGCTCTCGGGGCACGAGTGGTACGGCCCCTTCCTGCGTGGCCTCTCGGACGTGGGTCGGAGCGGCACGGGCCGAGGCCTCTCCACCTCGTGGTCCCGGGCTGGGCTCCCCGGCACGGTCTACGTCAAGACGGGCACGCTCGCGGAGTCGGACGCCCGGCGGGGAGAGGGTCTCTTCATCAAGGCGCTCCTCTTCGGCGTCGGCGAGTCCGGGGGCCGCTCGTCCGCGCCCCTCGAGTGCGGAGTCGTGGGAGCGGTGTACCTGAACTTCGCAGAAGGTCCAGCCTCCGGCTCGTTGCCGAGCTACCAACTCGACTTCGCGGAGACCGGTCTGGCCCGGTTCCTGAGTAGGAATTGGGAGCGGTTCGACGTATGTCCTGAAGACGGTCCTGGAACCGGCTAGCCCTTCCACCCGTACTGAGAATAATGAGCGCACACCACCGGTCCCGAATCGCACTCCTGATCGCCCTGGCGGCCGATCTCGCGCTTCCGGTGGGCCCGGGGTGGCTCTACGACTCCATGCGGGCGCCCATGACGATCGAGCAGGCCTCGATCGCGGCGGCCATCACCGCCATGGAAACCCACACCGACAACCTGCTGTCCATCCCTGGGGTCGTGGGGACGGCGATCGGCATGAGCATGGACGGTCAGCCGGTCGTGAAGGTGTACCTG
Source organism: Gemmatimonadota bacterium (assembly GCA_024638305.1). Taxonomy (GTDB): domain Bacteria; phylum Gemmatimonadota; class Gemmatimonadetes; order Longimicrobiales; family Gaopeijiaceae; genus JAHEKN01. The sequence goes on from JAHEKN010000114.1 coordinate 11,405, forward strand.
GCTGATCGCATGGTCGTGGGGGTCCCGGCGGCACTCGACGGCGTGGCCACCGACACCGAGGTGACCGGAGCGTTCTACTCGCTCGACCCGCGGGTCGCCCCGGCGCGCAGCCCCGAGATGACCATCTGGGGCAACGTGAAGGCCGGATCGGATGTGAACCGGCGCTCGCATTTTCCCAGGCCGGTGCCGATCGGGGTCTCGTCGGGCCAGCAGGACGTGACGGCGGGAACCATCGGCGCGAGGGTCACCAACGGCACCGAGATCTTCGCGCTCTCCAACAACCACGTGTTCGCCAACTCGAACCGGGCGAGCATCGGCGACCCCGTGTTGCAGCCGGGGAGCCTGGACGGAGGCAACGCCCCCGACGACGCGATCGGACACCTGGTGGACTTCGAGGAGATCAAGTTCTGCACGTTGGGGGGGATGTCCTGCCCCAACAATCGCATCGACGCGGCCATCGCGGGCGTCACGGAGAAGAGCGTCGGCCGGGCGACGCCTTCGGACGGGTACGGCACGCCGCGGATCGAGTCGGTGACCGCCAACCTCATGACCAAGGTGCAGAAGTACGGCCGCACCACGGGGCTCACGACAGGAACCGTGAGCGGGGTGTTCGCCACCGTGAACGTCGACTATCGGGTGGGCATCGCCCGCTTCGTCGATCAGATCATCATCACGGGAACGTCGGGTGAGTTCAGCGGGCCCGGGGACTCGGGGTCCCTCGTGGTGACCAAGGGCTCGGGCTCAGCAGATCGGCGCCCGCTGGGGCTCCTCTTCGGTGGAAGCCGGCTCACCACCATCGTGAGCCCCATCGACCTGGTGCTGGACCGCTTCGGCGTCACGATCGACGGAGAGGGGTGACGGCCGGATGAGCGAGTCAGACATCGGGAAGGCACACGCCAAGCTGACGCGCAAGGTCATCGACCTTCCGGGCGTCAC
>JAHEKN010000115.1 GCA_024638305.1 Gemmatimonadota bacterium
ACGAGCCTCCGGCTTTGCGCCCCGCCGGCGTGGAGGGCGCCGACGGGTTGCCATTTCGGTAGGGCGTGTCCATTGGGAGCAGGAAGAGGGCCACCGGCCGACCGGCCGAATCGCCAGCATTCACGGGGGTTACGAGACTCCGGGCGTGGTGCAGGCAACACCACCTGTTGCGGCGGCGCCACTACAGCTTGCGTTGACGATCCGTGGCGCAACCAAGCACAACGAGCGGGGCTGCCTCAGGGGCGTGCGTTCGCGCGGATGCGGCGACGCGTCCGCTCCGCCGCGGCGACACGTCCGCCGCACCGCACTACATTGAGTCCATGAGCGCTTGGGAACGCAGGGCGACCGTCCCGGTCGACGTGGGCGGCGTGACGGTGGGGGGGACCGCCCCCGTGGTGGTGCAATCGATGACCAACACGGACACCGCGGACGTGGACGCCACCGTGGAGCAGGTGCGCCAGCTCTGGGCCGCCGGCAGCGAGCTCGTGCGCGTCACCGTGAACAACAAGCCGGCCGCGGCCGCCGTCGCCGAGGTCGTGCGACGGCTGCTGGACATGGGCGTCCCCGTCCCGATCATCGGCGACTTCCACTACAACGGCCACATCCTGCTGGACGAGTACCCGGAGTGCGCGGCCGCCCTGGCCAAGTACCGCATCAACCCGGGCAACGTGGGCACCTCCCGTCGGGACGAGAACTTCGCCAAGATCGTCGAGATCGCGATCGAGCACGGGAAGCCGGTGCGGATCGGAGTCAATTGGGGGTCGCTCGATCAGCGCCTGCTGACCGACCTGATGGATGAGAACGCCCAGCGAGACGATCCCCTCGATGCCGAGCACGTCCTCAGGAACGCCATGGTGGAGAGCGCGATGCGGTCGGCCGCGCTCGCGGAGGACGTCGGGCTGCCGCACGACCGCATCATCCTCTCGGCCAAGGTCTCGAACGTGCCGGCGCTCGTACGGGTCTACCGACAGCTGGCTCCGCTCTCCGACTACCCCCTCCACCTGGGGCTCACGGAAGCCGGGATGGGGATGAAGGGCATGGTCTCCACCGCGGCGGGGCTGGCGTCGCTGCTCGCGGAGGGAATCGGCGACACCATCCGGGCGTCGCTCACGCCGCGCCCGGGAGGGGACCGGACCGAAGAAGTCCGCGTGGCCCAGCAGATCCTCCAGTCGCTCGAGATCCGGAGCTTCGAGCCCCAGGTGACCGCGTGTCCCGGGTGCGGACGCACCACGTCCACGTTCTTCCAGGAGATGGCGGAGGACATCCAGACGTACATCCGCGAGCGCATGCCGGATTGGCGGAAGGCCCACCCGGGCGTCGAGGAGCTCGACGTGGCGGTGATGGGGTGCGTCGTGAACGGCCCGGGAGAGTCCAAGCACGCCAACCTCGGCATCTCGCTGCCCGGGACGTTCGAGGAGCCCAAGGCCCCGGTCTACGTGGACGGCGCCCACGTCACCACCCTCAAGGGCGAGGGGCTGGTCGAGGAGTTCAAGCGCATCCTGGACGACTACGTGGCCCGCACCTACCCGAGCACGGTGGCCGCGGCACCCGCTGAATCCGTGGTGTCGGCATCCACGGCCCCCTCGCCGATCGACTGAGCGCCGGCCCCCGAAAGCCCCGACTGATGGCAGCGCTGACCGCCTCGTGAGCCGCTCGCCACGGAGCTGGTTCGTCTGGTGAGCGCATGTTCTGGGAGGCCCGTGTTTGCATGGACCCCGACCGGAGGGCCTGTGTACCTTGAGAAAACGCTGGGCCAGCGCTCGTCCGCGGTCCGCCGGGGCACCTCAGCAACCACCTGCGACCCTTTCGCATCGGATGACCGGAGGCGGCCGTCGAGGGGGCGCCTCCAGTCGGCCCAACTGGAGGAGGCATGAGTTACTCTCGCCGCACGCTCGGCGTGATCACGGCCACCCTCGTGATGGCTGCCCTGGTGGGCGGCCTCTGGTACAAGCTCCAGGGCGAGGCCGCCGGAGACGAAGCGAGCGGCGTGGTCGCCGCGGACGCTCCTTCCGGGGAAGGTCCACAGACGTCCGCAGCCGATCAGTTCTCCACCGCCGCCGCCACGCCAGTCGTTGGCGCCCTGGTGGTCCAGGACACCCTCTGGATCACGGTCGCCGCCGACGGCCGCGCCGCGGCCATCCGCGAGGCCACGGTCACCGCGCAGGTCGAGGGGCAAATCACCGCCGTGCAGGTTCGCGAGAACTCGCCCGTCTCGGCGGAGCGCGTGCTCGCCGTCGTGGACTCGGCGGAGTACGTCCTGGCCGTCCGTCGTCAGCGGAGCGAGCTGCTCAAGGCCGAGGCGGCCTATCGGACGATCGTGGTCTTCGACGAGGAAACGGTCACGGACCCGGCCGTGCGGGCACAGCGGGATCGCATGGCGCGCGCCCAGAGTGGTCTGGATCAGGCCGAGGTCGCGGTCCAGGAGGCGGAGCTCGCCCTCGCGCGCACGCGGGTGCGCGCTCCCTTCGCGGGGCGGGTGGCGGATCTCCGGATCGTAGAGGGCACGTACGTGCGTCCGGGGGACGAGCTGTTCACGGTCGTTGCGCTAAATCCGATCAAAGTGGAGGCCAACGTCCTGGAGAAGGACCTGAGCCTCCTCGCGGAGGGGCGGGGTGCGCGGGTGGCGTTCACGGCGCTTCCTGGCGAGTCGTTCCCGGCCCGCATCGAGGCCATCAACCCCAAGGTCGATCCGGAGACCGGCTCGGCCAGGGTCACGCTGCACGTCCGCAACCCCGATGGTCGCATCCGGCCTGGCATGTACGCCAACGTGACGCTGGACGCGCAGTCTTTTCCAAACCGCGTCCTCGTTCCGCGCGCAGCCATCCTGGAGCGGGGGGACGACCGCCGCACCATGCTCTACGTGTTCAATCCGTCCGGAGACGGCGTGGGCCGCTCCGAGTGGCGCTACGTGACCGTGGGTCGTGAAAACGCGCGCCTGGCGGAAATCGTGGAGAACCCGGAGACCTTCATGGTCGAGCCCGGCGAGACGGTGCTGGTGGACGGCCACCACTACCTGGTCCACGACGCCATCGTCCGGCTGGTGGATGCCCTCGCGCCGGGGCAGGGGATCGGGCCATGAGGCGCGCGACGGTGGTGTGTGGGCGGCGGCCGCGCCGGTACCCCACCGCCCGCGGTCTGGCCGGTTCGCCGATGCGGAACATGATGGCCGCGATCCCTCTCGTGACCGGTTTCGCGCTCGGCGTGCCCGACTCCGGCGCCGCGCAGGCCCCTCGCCTCACGCTGGAGCAGGCGCTCGACATCGCTTCCCGTTCGAACCCCGGATACCGCAAAGCCCTCAACGACCTGGACCTCGCGGGACCCACTGCTCGTCAGGCTTGGGGTGCGTTTCTGCCTGGGCTCTCACTCAGCCTCAACACGGGCTACTCTTTCACGCAACGCCGCGTCGGCACGGACGACTTCGGCAATCCGGTGCCCAACCCCAACGCGGAGCGGCGCTGGAACTCGAGCGCGGGGCAGGCCATGAGCGCGGACGTTACCGTCTTCCAGGGCGGAAGTCGGTTCCACGCCCTCACCGAGGTCCGTGCCCAGGCGGAGGCCGGGGAGTGGACCACCCGCGCCGAGCTCATCCGGATCACGGCGGACGTGAGCCGCCAATTCCACCGCGCACAGCGGCAGCAGGAGCTCGTGGAGCTGGAGCGCGACCTGCTCGCCGGGCGGGAACAGGATCTCGAGGCCACGCGCCGGCTCTTCGAGATCGCCGCCAAGAGCCAAACGGACCTGCTGGGCGCGGAGCTCGAGGTCAATCGACAACGGCGGGCGCTCCAGGACAGCGAGAGCGAGCGGTTGAAGGCGCTGGAGGCGCTCCGCGTGGCCGTCGGCGACCGCGAAGTCGGGATCGAGGGGGGCGTGACCGGGGAGCTTCCCGACGTGGGGGACCTCGGCTGGCTGGACGAGGACGCGCTGGTCGGGCGGGCCCTCGAGGCCCACCCGGCGCTCCGTGCCCTGACCGCCCAGGAGCGTGCCGCGGCGTCCGGTCTCGGTGCGGCCCGGGGCGGCCGCTGGCCGACCGTGACGCTGGGCGCGGACCTGAACCGGTCCGGTTTCGGGCCCCGGACCGAGTTCCTGTTCGACCCCAGCCCGGACCAGTCGCGGTTCGGCGGGCTCCGCATCGGAATCCAGATCCCGCTCTTCCAGAATTTCCGCACGTCCTACGAGATCGCGAGCGCCGACGTGAGGCTCCGCAATGCCGGTGAGGACCTTCGCCAGGAGCGGCTGCTCGTGGAGCAGCGTGTGCGCGAGGCGGCCATCGATCTCAGGAGTCGCGCCCAGCAGCGGGAGCTGATGGCCGCGCTCCGGGACCTGGCCGACCGGCGACTGGCGCTCGTGCGGGAGGAGTACCGGCTGGCAGTGGCCGATTTCGAGGCGCTACAGAACGCCGTCCGCGAGGCGGCCAGCGCGCGCCGGGACGAAATCAACGCCCGCTTCGACCTCGTGGATGCGCTGATCACGCTCGACGAGGTGGTGGGCGCGCCCAGCAGTCCGTCCCCGCCGGGGAGCTGAGGTGTCGCTCCCCAGGGGATCCACGCGGCGCCCGGTGGCCGTGGCCATGCTCTTCCTGGCCATCGTCCTCCTGGGCGGGATCTCGTTCAGCCGGCTTCCCATCGATCTCCTTCCGGACGTGAGCTATCCGCGTCTGGTCGTCTACACGTCCTATCCGGACGTGGCGCCGGCCGAGGTCGAGCGCCTGGTCACGGAGCTCGTCGAGGCGCAGGGGGCCGGAGTCCCCGGCGTGGAGAAAGTGACGTCCGTCTCCCGTGAGGGAGTGAGTCTGGTGACCCTGCGGTTCGCGTGGGGGACGGACATGGACTTCGCCATGCTGGGTCTGCGCGAGCGGCTCGACAACGTGCGTGACGCGCTGCCCGAGTCCGCCACGCGGCCCCGGATTCTCCGAGTCGATCCGGTTTCGGAGCCCGTGCTGGTCGTGTCGGCGGCGGGCGGCGAGGACCTGTGGCAGACCAAGGAGCTGGCCGAGACCGTCTTCCGCCGCCGCCTGGAGCAGCTCGAGGGGGTCGCCGAGGCCGCCGTCACGGGGGGGCTCGACCGCGAGATCCAGGTCGAGGTCGACCCGGAGCTGCTCGACGCCTACCGCGTGAGCATCGAGCAGGTGGGACAGGCGCTGGCCGCCTCCAACTACAGCGCTCCGGGCGGCACCATCCTGCGAGGCCGCTACCGCTACCCGGTGCGCACGCTCGGCGAATTCCAGGACGTCGCCCAGATGCGCGACGTGGTCGTGGCGCGCCAACCCCAGTATGCGGCGCCGGGGTCAGAGCAGCAGATCGGGGAGCGCCTGGTCCGGCTACGCGACGTGGCGACCGTGATCGACGGGTTCGCCGAGCGCGAGGCGGTGGCGCGTTACAACGGGACCGAGTCGGTGGGCCTCCTGATCTTCAAGGAGCCCGGCGCCAACACCGTGGCCGTGGCCGAGGACGTCCAGGGAACGCTCGACCAACTGATGTCGGAGTACCCAGGATTCCGACTCGACGTGGCATCCAGCCAAGCGGACTTCATCGCCGACTCCATCTCGAACGTGGTGAGCGCACTGCTGTTCGGGGGCCTGCTCGCCTTCCTGGTCCTTTTCTTCTTCCTGCGCGACCCCCGCTATCCCGTCGGCGTGGCGCTCGCCATCCCGATCTCGGTCATCGCCGCGTTCGCGCTCATGGAGGCCTTCGACGTCTCGCTCAACATCATGAGCCTCGGCGGACTCGCGCTCGGCGTCGGCATGCTCGTCGACAACTCGATCGTGGTTCTCGAGAACATCTTCCGGCATCGGGAGCTCGGGAAGGATGCCGTCGAATCGGCGGCGGTCGGTGCCGAGGAGGTGCAGGGCGCCATCACCGCCTCCACGCTCACCACCATCAGCGTGTTCGGGCCCATCATATACGTGGAGGGCGTGGCCGGAGAGCTGTTCGGCGACCTTTCTCTGGCCGTCGCGTTCTCGCTGCTCGCGAGTCTCCTGGTGGCGCTCACGCTCCTCCCCTCGTTCGCCGCCCGCTTCACCGGAGGGCTGCGGCCCACCTCCGACCTCCCCGACGATCCCGATCCCGAGCCCGTGCCCGGCCTCGTGGGGCGCGCGCTGGGCCGCGCTCGCGACGCTCTCGTCCTGTCGGTCGTCGCACTGGGTCGCCTGATCCGTGATCTGGCCGTGTTCTGGCTGCGCGGACTCGGGCACGTGGTCAGGCCCGTCACGTCCCGCGCGTTTCGAGCCTTCGACCGGGCGTTCGCCCGCTTTGCCGACCGGTATCACCGCACGCTCGAGGGGGCGCTCGATCGCAGGGGCACGGTCATGCTGGCCTCCGTCGCCGCGCTTGGACTCTCCCTGGCGGGGGCGGGATTCCTGCAGCGGGACCTGCTTCCGGACGTGGACCAGGGGGCCTTCGACGTCCGTCTAGCGTTGGAAGAAGGGACGAGCCTGAGCGCCACGCTCGACGCGGCCACGGACATCGAGAGCAGCCTGTTGGCCGACCCCGCCGTCGACGCGGTGTTCAGCCGCATCGGCAGGGACGTGCGCTCCTACGCGGAAAGCGAGGAAGGCACGGGCCTGCATACGGCCGCTTTCCAGGTGCGGGTCCTTCCCGGCGCGCCGACGCTGGACGTGATCGATCGGTTGCGCCCCGTGGCGGAACGCTTTCCGGCCGGGGCCGTTTCCTTCCAGAGCGGCCAAGCCACCGCCATGGGCAAGCTGCTGGGCGGCGGCGAGGCCGATATCGCCGTGCGGATCAGGGGTGAAGACCTCGACCGGGCGTTCGCGCGAGCCCAGGAGGTGCGCGCCCGGCTTGCCGAGCTCGGTGCCGTGTCCAACGTGCGGATCGCCCAGGAGCGCGGTGTCCCCCAGGTGCAGATCGAGATCCTGCGCGACCAGGCGGCCCGGTACGGGATCGACCCGCGGCGCGTGGCCGAGACCCTGGAGCGATCCAACCGGGGAGACTTCGCCACCGAGTTCGTGGACTTCGACCGCAAGATCGACGTGGTGGTCCGCCTCCCCGACCGGCTGCGCTATTCCATGGAGAGCCTGGACCGCATCCGCGTGGACGGGGTGCCCGTCCGCGAGCTCATCCGCGTGCGCGAGGCGCTCGCGCCGGCCGAGGTCAGCCGGGAGGATCAGGGTCGCGTGACCGTGGTGTACGCGGACGTGGTGACAGGGGGCCTGGCGGCCGCCATCGCGGACGTGAACGGGGCCATTGCCACCCTCCCCCGCGAGGCCGGCCTCCGCATGGATGTGGGAGGTGAGAACGAGGAGATGCGCCGGTCGTTCCGGGACCTCGGCTTCGCGTTCGCGCTCGCGCTGCTGCTGGTCTACATGATCCTCGCGGCCCAGTTCGAGTCGCTCTTCCAGCCGCTCACGATTCTGGTGGCGGTGCCGCTGGCGCTCGTGGGTGCGATCGCCGCCTTGGGCCTCGCCGGGGAGGGGCTCAACACCATGAGCCTGATCGGGGTCGTGATCCTCATCGGCATCGTGGTGAACGACGCCATCGTGAAGGTCGATTTCATCAACCAAGCCCGCGCGCGCGGGGCCGACCTGCGCTCGGCGATCCTGGAGGCCGGGCGCGTGCGGCTCCGGCCCATCGTCATGACCACGGTCACCACGGTGCTGGGTCTGACCCCGATGGCCCTCGGGTTGGGGCGGGGGGCCGATCTGCGGGCGCCGCTCGCGATCGCGGTGATCGGCGGCCTGGTCGTGGCCACGTTGCTCACTCTGATCGTGGTGCCGGTGGTCTACTCGCTCATCGAGGGGAGCCGCGAAGCGCGCCGGGAGGCGGCAGCGTGATCCGCCTGTCGATTCGCCGACCCGTGGCCGTGGCCATGGCCTACCTGGCCGTCGCGCTGCTCGGCGTGGCGTCGTGGCAGAAGATCCCGATCGAGCTGCTCCCCGACACGCAGCTCCCGCGCCTCCAGATCCAGGCGTCCTGGAGGGGCGCGTCCCCGGAGACGGTGGAGGCGTTCCTGACGTCCCCGATCGAGGCGACCGTCCAGCAGGTGCGGGGCGTGGAGCGGGTGGTCTCGGTCAGCCGGGAGCAGGACGGCATGGGGTACGCCGAGGTGGACGTCGAGTTCATGCGCGGCGTGGACATGGACTTCGCGCGGCTCGACCTTTCGGAGCGGCTCGCTACGCTCCAGGAGGAGGTGCCGCCCACCGTCGAGCCCATCCGGCTCGCGCCCTACGTGCCGCCGGAGTTCTCCGAGCAGCGCACGGCGTTCCTCGGGTACACCTTCACGGGCCCCTTTGCGCTGGAAGCGCTCCGGAAGCATCTGGACGAGGAAGTCCGGCCCATCCTCGCGCAGATCGAGGGCGTGGCGCACGTCCAGATCTCCGGCGGGCGCGACCGGCTGATCGAGATCGAGCTCGACCGTGACCGCATCGCCGCGCTCGGACTCGAGCCGGCCCTGGTGGCCCAGCGGATCGCCGACCTGGACCTCGTTCGCGAGGCCGGGGCGGTGCGGGAGGGTGGTCGCGAGTGGACCATCACGATCCGCAACCGGCCGGTGTCGGTCGATGACATCCGCGTGGCCGTGATCACGGCCGGCGGCGCGGCCACCTCGGGGGCGGGCGCGTCGGCCGCCGGAGGACGGGCCGGCCTCGTGCGCGTCTCCGACGTGGCCACCGTGCGCGACGGCTTCGAAGAGGCGTACCGCCACTACCGCATCGACGGTCGCCCGGCGGTCTCCTTCAATCTGGTCAAGGAGATCGGGGCCAACACCGTCAGGGTGGCGGACCGCGTCAAGGAGGCCGTGGAGCGGGCCGCCGCGTTCGCGCCGCCCGGCACGCGCTACATCCTGGACGAGGACGAGAGCCGTGAGATCCGGCGCCAGCTCTCCGACCTGCGGGCACGCGCCCTCGTGTCCGCGGGAGTGATCTTCTGTGTCCTCCTGATCTTCCTCGGGTCCCTCCGGTCCACGGCGGTCATCTTCGCCACCATCGGGTTTTCCATCCTGATCGCGCTCAACCTGGTCTACTTCGGCGGCTACACGCTCAACCTGCTGACCCTGATGGGCCTGGCCATGGGGTTCGGGCTGATCGTGGACAACTCGATCGTCGTCCTGGAGAACGTGTATCGGCGGTGGCGCGGGGGGGACGCGCCGGAGGACGCCGCGCTCCACGGGGCCCGCGAGGTCGTGCTGCCCATCCTGGCCTCGACCGCGACCACGCTGATCGTGTTCGTTCCGTTCGTGTATCTCCAGGGGGAGCTCCGGGTCTTCTACGTCCCGCTGGCCATCGTGGTGGGCTTCACGCTCCTGGCCTCCCTCGCCGTCGCGTTCTCGTTCATTCCCGCCCTCGCGTCGCGCGTGCTCCCCGAGGACGGTCCTCGCCCCGGTGATCCGGACGGTGGCGGCCGAGCGACGGGGCGCGGGGGCCGCGGACGGGCCGGGGGGCTCCTTCCCGACGGAACCGTTCCGGATTCGGCCCCGCTCTACACCCATTTCTACGCGTTCCTGATCCGTCACATCCTGCGCCGGCCCGGCCTCGCCGTGCTGACCACCGTACTGGCGCTCGCGGGCTCCTACTACCTGTTCGACACCTACGTGACGCGTGGCCGACTCTGGGGCGGGGGCTGGGGGCAGCAAACCTACATCTCCATCAACTACTCGCTGCCGCGGGGCTCCGATCTGGAGCGCATGGACCAGCTGGTGCGGTTTTTCGAAGATCGGCTACGGGAGATGCCTGAGATCGACCGCTTCCGCACCAACGTGAACCCGGGGTACGCGCAGACCATCGTCACCTTCCCGGAGGAGCTCGAGGACACCAACGTGCCCCCGGCCATCAAGGATCAGCTCTACGCGTACAGCCTGGGGTTCTCCGGGGCCGAGGTGCGTGTGCACGGATACGGGCCGTCGTTCTACGGGGGCGGCGGGAGCCCGCCCAACTACTCGATCACGGTCCTGGGCTACAACTATCTGAGGGTCCGGGACATCGCGGAGGATCTGGGACGCCGGCTGACCCGGCAGCCGCGCATCCAGGACGTGGACACCAACGCCAGCGGCCGGTTCTTCGACCGCGACAGGGCCACCGAGTTCGTGGTCGACCTCGATCGTGACGCGCTGGCCCGCTACGACATCACGGTCGACGCCTTCGTGAGCCGCATGGCGGCCGCCATTCGTGGCCAGGCCGGGCTCAGCAGAGTCAAGATCGGAGGCGAGGAGGTGGCGTACGAGGTCAAGCTTCAGGGCAACCGCGATCTGGACGTGCTGGCCTTCCAGGACGTGATCGTGGAGGGGCGGGGCGGCACCGGGATCCGGCTCGGCGACGTGGTCACGCTCCGGCAGCGAGACGTGCTCGCGCGCATCACGCGGGAGGACCAGCAGTACGAGCGCACGGTCGCCTACGAGTTTCGCGGGCCGGCCAAGCTGGGGGACCTGATCCAGGACCAGACGATCGCGGCCACGGAGGTGCCTCCGGGCTACACGGTCGAAAAGGCCGACCGTTGGAGGTGGGACGATGAGGAGCGGGCCCAGGTCTACCTGGTGTTCGCGGTGTCGATTCTGCTGGTCTACATGGTCACCGCTGCGCTCTTCGAGTCCCTGGTGCTCCCGCTCTGCGTCCTCCTGACCGTGCCGATGGCCCTCATCGGCGTGTTCCTCATCTTCTTCTATACCGGAGCGTCGTTCACGCGAGAGGCGTACATCGGAGTCATCATGATGGGCGGGATCGTGGTGAACAACGCCATTCTCCTCGTGGACCAGATCAACCGCGCCCGCCGGGATCGACGGCTCCCGCTCCGGAGGGCCATCCTGGCGGGGACGCTCGAGCGTGTGCGCCCCATCCTCATGACCACGGCCACCACCGTGCTCGGCCTGCTGCCGCTGGTGCTCTTCTCCAGCGGGGCGGACGCCAACATCTGGAACGCGCTGGCCTACGCCCTGGTGGGTGGACTCCTGTCCTCGACCGTTTTCGTTCTGACCACCACGCCGGCCCTATACCTGTTGTTCCAGAAGCGGTGGGTTCCCGCCGCTGAGCCGACCGCCGATCGGCGGCCCCAGCCGCCGCCGTCCGGGACTTTACAGCCCACCGGCTGATCTCTATCTCTCGGGGCGCTCCGGCTCGGAGAATCCGGCCGGACGGTCCGGCCGCGCCAATCACGCCGGCACTTCGGCCTCCTGACTCGCCACGCCACCTCCATGTCGCTTCGCGTACGCTTTCCTCCGTCGCCCACGGGCTTTCTGCACGTGGGCCGGGCCCGCACGGCCATCTTCAACTGGCTGTTCGCTCGCCGGAACGGGGGGACGCTCGTGCTGCGGATCGAGGACACCGACCGTGAGCGCTCCAGCGACGAGATGACCCGGACCATCCTGGACGGGATGCGCTGGCTCGGCCTCGATTGGGACGAGGGTCCGTTCTTCCAGAGCGAGGGCGTCGCCCGGCATCGTGCCGACGCGCTCGACCTGGTCGCTCGCGGCCGCGCGTACCGAGACTTCTCGACGGACGAGGAAGTCGAAGCCGATCGTGCTTATCAGCACCAGAGTGGAGAGGGTCAGCCCTGGCGTGCGCGCGCGCTCGCCCAGGCGCCCGGGATTTCCGACGAGCGAGCGGCGGCCGGCGAGCCCTACGCCATCCGCTTCCACGTGCCGGACGGCGTCACCGCCTGGGACGATCTGGTGCACGGGGAGCGGCGATTCGAGAACCAGGAGATCGCCGATTTCGTGATCCTCCGGCAGGACGGATCCCCCACCTACAACCTCGCGGTGGTCTCCGATGACGCCGAGATGGCCATCTCGCACGTGGTTCGAGGCGACGACCACCTCTCCAACACCCCCAAACAGATCCTCATCTACGAGGCACTCGAGCGGCCGGTCCCCGTGTTCGGCCACCTTCCGATGATCCTGGGCTCGGACGGCAAGCGACTCTCGTCGCGGCACGGGGCGGTTTCGGTCGAGGAATACCGGGACCACGGCATTCTCCCCTGGGCCCTGGTCAATTTCCTCGCTCTCCTGGGGTGGTCCCCTGGGGACGACCGCGAGGTGATGGAGATCGAGGAGCTGGTCGAGGCGTTCTCCCTGGAGCGGGTGGTGAAGAAGAGCGCCGTGTTCGATCCGGAGAAGCTCGAGTGGCTGAACGGGCGGCACCTGGACCGCGCACCCGCGGCGCGGCTCGTTCCGATCGTGCGGGACGCGCTGACGAGCGGTGACCCGGAGGGGCGGGAGGAGGTCGACCAGGGCCGTTTGGTCGACGCGATCGCGGCGGTGAAGGGGAGTGTCCGCACCGTTCGGGCGCTGGCCGAGCAGGTGGACCCGCTGGTCCGTGACGACTTCCGCTACGAGGAGAAAGCCGCGGGCAAGGCATGGCGCGAGCCGG
>JAHEKN010000273.1 GCA_024638305.1 Gemmatimonadota bacterium
TACTCAGGATTGATCTATCAGGCGCTCGGCTTCCCGGTCGAGTTGTTCCCGGTCTTGTTCGCCATTCCGCGTACGGTGGGTTGGCTGACCCAGTGGGAAGAGATGCTCAACGACGACGAGCAGAAGATCGCCCGACCCCGCCAGGTGTATCTGGGGCAGGACGGGCGCGACTACGTGCCCGTCGAACGGCGTTAGGCCGTTCCCTGCGCCCCAGCCGATCGAGACCGCCGTGGAGATCCACCCCATCGATGTCGAGCACGACGGTCTCCCCGGAGCGATCACGTCGTACCTCCTGCTCGGTGACGAGCCCGCCCTGGTCGATCCTGGGCCCACGGCTTCGCTCGGAGGGCTCAAGAAGGGCATGGCCGCGCACGGCGTCCACGTGCGCGACCTCAAGCGGGTCTTTCTGACGCACGTCCATCTCGACCACGCCGGCGGGACCGGACACCTCGTGGTGGACAACCACGATCTCGAGGTCGTGGTGCACGAGGCTGGCGCTCCCCACATGGCCGACCCCGACAAGCTGGTCGCGAGCACGCGGCGTACCTTCGGGGATGCCCACGATCGACTGTGGGGACCGATGAGGGCAGTGCCAGTCGACAACCTGGTGGCCTGGGACGGCAAGGCCAAGATCGGCGGACTGCGGGTGCTGCCCACGCCGGGGCACATCGCTCACCACCTGGCGTTTCTGGACGAGAAGAACGGCACGCTGCTGTCGGGCGATTCGCTCGGGATCGTGCTCGCCCGCGGGGCTCCCGGGCATCCGCCCACGCCTCCGCCCAGTCTGGACGTACCGGCGTGGGAGGACACGCTGGACCTGCTGGCGAGCGTAGGGGCGGAGCGGGCCGGGGTCGCGCACGCGGGACTCCACGATGACCCCACGGGCCGGGCCGTCCAACTGCTCGCGCGGCTTAGAGAGGTCACCCGCCGCGCCAAGGTCGCGTTGTCCGAGGGCACGGTGGAGGAGGAGGGCGAGCGCTACGCGCTAGAGGTGCGCGACCAGGTGGCGACCTATCGGGACCGCTCCGAGGTGGACCGCTACTTCGACTCGTTCAGCGCGCAGACCGACTGGAACGGGCTGATCTTCTATCTGGAGCGGCGGGCGCGGGGCTAACGGCCGGCGCGGAGTTAAAGGCCGACGCGGAGTTAACGGCCGACGCGGTCTGGCGCCCGCCGGCCGAGCCCGCCCCACGGTGCTCTACCAGCGGATTCCGAACTCCCGGGCCACGGCCTGGACGCGCGGGTCGGAGCGCAGGCGACTGAATACCGGGGCTGGGAGGCTCAGGAGCCGCACCTCACGCGCGTCGTAGGCGCGCTGGATCTCCCGTATCGCGAGCTCGTCCTGGCCCACGAGGGCGTACCACTGTGCCGCGTTGGTGTGACCGCGGGGGTCCGCTGCGACCGCCGCCGAGGCGTCGCCGACCACCCCACCTTCTGCGAACCCCGACGCCTACTCGATGAGGTCGGTGAACGGGTCCGGATCGAAGCCGAATCCGATCGCGAACTCCCGGGCCATGTCCCGCGCCTCGGTCCAGGAGCCCAGTTGCGCGTATGCGAGAGCGGACAACTCGTAGTTGAACGGGGCATCACGCTCGAGGGCCAGCGCCCGATCGAACTGTTCGATCGCGTCGCGCGAACGACCGACGATGTAGAGGAGTTGCCCGAGCTGCGAGTTGGCGGGGACGGAGAGTGGATCCAGCGACACCGCGGTGCGGGCGGCGGCGATGGCTTCGACATAGCGGCCGAGGATGGCGAGCGGCACCGAGAGCCACTGGTGGGCTAGGGCGTACTGCGGGTTGAGCGCGATGGCGCGCTCGAAGGCGGCGGTCGCCCCCTCCCAATCCATCGACTGGATGGCCAGCGCTCCGCCGAGCGAAGCGTGCGCTTCCGCCAGTGTTGGATCGAGCTCGACGGCCCGCTCAGCCATGGCTCGGCTGGTGGCGAAGGCCTCGGTGGGGTCAGCTGCGACTTCTGCGGAATGGTTGTGAAGCACCAAGTACGCGTCTGCCAGCCCCGCGTAAGCAGGCGCGTAGGCCGAATCCATCATGATCGAGCCGTTGAAGTTCTCGATCGCCTCGTAGATGCCTGCCTCGGTACGCTTGGCCAGGTTGAACCGCCCCCACAAGTACTTGTCGTACGCCATCTGGTTGGTGGTGACCGGCTGGAGCACGGGGTTTTCGACGCCGCCCACGAGCTCCATCTCGAGGGCCTGCACAATGGCGGTGGCGATCTCGTCCTGGACCGCGAAGATGTCGTCGAGCTGCCGATCGAAACTGCTCGACCAGAGCTGGAATCCCGTCTCGGCCTCGACGAGCTGAGCCGTGATGCGCACCCTTTCCTCGGCCTTGCGCACGCTTCCTTCGAGCACGTTGGCCACCGCCAATGAACGTCCGATCTCACGCGCGTCCGCGTTCTTGTCCTTGAATGAGAACGACGAGGTTCTCGCCGCCACCTTGAGGCCGGGGACCCGAGAGAGGACGTTCAGCAGCTCCTCGGACAGGCCGTCGCTGAAGTACTCGTTCTCCGGGTCGGTCGAGAGGTTGGCGAAGGGGAGGACCGCGACCGACTCTCGCGGGACCTCCGTGGCCGGAAGCGCCACGCCTGCCGCGTCGCCTGACCCCTCGCCCAGGTTGGCGGAGACCCACCATGCGACCCCACCCAGTGCCAGCAGGACCACGGTGAACATCCCCGCACTGGGTGAGAGCCACGGCGTCGACTCGATCTGACCGTCGCCCGAGCGCTTGAGACCGTCGGGCGTAAGCTCGTAGGCCCAGGACAGCGTGAGCGCAACGGGGAAGCCCAGGATCGCCAACACGACCAGAAACCGCATGACCGAGCTGGGCATACCGAGGTTCGACAGGACGATGTCCGCCCCCTCGAGTACCGCGAAGCATGCCGCGCCGTAGAGGAGTCCGGCGCGGAGGACCTTCCGCCGCTTGAGTTCGCCCAGGAAGTTGCTCATGGAGGAGAACATGCCGGCCGCCGCTCCCGATCAGCAACCGCTAGTCAGGTGTGTGGGTCCGCCGGCCG
>JAHEKN010000274.1 GCA_024638305.1 Gemmatimonadota bacterium
CCCTGAAGGACCGCGGCGTGCGCGCCGCGCCAAGCTATTCCGGGCTGCCCGGTGAGGGCAAGCCTTCGCAGGAGGACGTCGACGACGCGATCCGGCGCGGAGGGTTCCAGGCGGTTCTGGTCACCCACGTGGTGGGCGTCGACGAGGAAAGCGTCTACCACCCCGGGTATTACGAGTACTACCGCCGGCCGGTGTACGACCACTACTACCGCTACTACGTGCACACCTACGACCGCATTTACCGGCCGGGCTACGTGGCGACCTACACGACGGTGAGCCTGGAGACCAGCCTCTACCAGGCGCCGTCGGGACGCATCGCGTGGGGAATGCGCACCAAGAGCATCGACCCGGAGCAGCTCGACCGGCTGATCCGCGATCTTGTGCAGGAGACCATCGGCAACCTCGCGCGCAGCGGACTCCTGGCGTCCGGTGGCTAACCGGGAAACACTGCGCTCAAAGCTGGAACACCGGCTCGCGAGGCCATCGAGCCAGGCGAACACAGGGCACCATAGACGGTGGACTCGCCGCCCAGGAGACCACTCTGGGCGGTGGAGCAAACTCCGTTGGCGGACATCACCAGCCAATCGCGTAGGCGATACGCCTCGAACCCGCACCGCCGGTCATCACGCCGCTGCCCAGGTCTGAATGAATGGTGCACACCGAGCCCGCACGCCAGGCGCGCTCGGGCCGCCAGGAAACGTCGTGCCCGAGTGCGGACAGCGGCTCCCCAGAGGCCTCTCCGATCGGCGCCTCCAGCTTCAGGCTCCCCGGCCGGTAGGTGTGGGGGATAGCCGATGCCGGCCAGCTCTCGCTCGCGAAGCGTGGCGCCTCGACCGCCGACTGTGGATCCATGCCGAACAAGACCTGGCTGAGCAGCACCTGCAGCTGCGCGTGGCCGAGCACCTCGCTGCCGGGAGAGCCGATCGGCATCAGGAGCTTCCCCGGCTGGATCGCCAGCATCGGGTTGGCGGACATGCGCGGGCGCCAGCCTGGCTCGAGCCTTACGGAATGGTGGGGCCCCGTATGGGTCCGGGAGCCCCAGCGGGAGGTGGTGATCCCCGTGCCCGGGACCACCGCTGCGGAGATCGCCGGGTCGCTCGGGGTGGCCGAGAACCGGTTGCCGTCGCCGGCGAAGCGGATCGCGGCTGCCGCAACCTCCCCGAACGAGAGCGTTCGGTAGCGCTCCAGCGCGGTGAGCCAGATATCCGGGGCGGCAGGGACTACCATCTTGAGTATGCCTTCGGGTAACCGTCCACCGTGCTGTTCGACGAGAAACTCCCGGGTGAGGCCGAGCGGCCACGGCCCCACTCCGACGAAGTTGGTCACCGCGCCGTCCCCGGCGTGGTAGAGCATCGCCGACCCCACACCGCCGAACCCGGTCATCTCCGGCTCGAGCACGTTGACGGCAAGCCCGAAGGCCACGCCGAGATCCATCGAATTGCCGCCCGCCTCAAGGATCTGGAAGCCCGCCTGGGAGGCGAGATAGTGGCCGGAGACCACCGGGTGCCGGATGGCCATGACGGGTGGGCGATGCGGCTTCACCCTGATCCTCCTGCGTCGAGTGCCGGGCTGGCGTGAAAGCGATGAGTGCGTAAGCGCAATTCATTCTCCCCTGCGCGCCCCCGGTCCTCACGACCGCCGTGAGGAAGACCGTTTCCCTGCTATCTTCACGTCGTCACAACGCTGACACCGGAGCAGCTGCCGTTCATGAAAGGCCCTGACAATCCCAACGACCTGTTTGCCGAATGGTTTGCCGCTGCCGAGGCAGGCGAACCCGATCTCCCCAACGCGGTTGCCCTGGCCACCGCCGATGCCAACGGTGCGCCGTCGGTGCGCATGGTCCTGCTGAAGGGACATGATGAGAGAGGGTTCGTTTTCTACACGAATCTCGAAAGCCGCAAGGGGCGCCAGATCCGCGACAACCCGCGGGGCGCCCTGTGCTTCCACTGGAAGAGTCTTGCGCGCCAGGTCCGGGTCGAGGGCGACATCGAGCCCGTCAGTGACGCCGAGGCCGACACCTACTTCGCGAGCCGGGACCGCGGCAGCCAGATCGGTGCCTGGGCTTCGAAGCAGTCGCAGCCGCTGGAGGGACGCTTTGCGCTGGAGACGCGGGTTGCGAAGTTTGCCGCCCGCTTCCATGTCGGGCAGATCCCGCGTCCGGACTTCTGGTCCGGCTACCGGATTCGCCCCGAGCGCATCGAGTTCTGGGACGACGGAACGTTTCGCCTGCACGAGCGGCTCGAGTACCTGCGCGACCACTCTGGATGGTCCAACCGGCAGCTGTTTCCGTGATCCGCCCGGGCGTGTGCCGGTCGAAATCGGCGGATAGCGGATCGGAGTTCCGAACGCGCAAATTCGCCCTGGGGCGGAGTATCTCGAACCTCGGGATGAGGGTTGAGAGTCAACGAGGGTGGCCGGCGGTCGGTGTGGTGTCGGCGATGGCTGACATCGAGCGGGGATGGGACCGACAGCTCGCCAGGATGCACGCCGATCGGGGTGGGCGAGACCCGAGCGCATCCCTGGCCGCGATACGACGGCGGTGCGATTGACGCGGGTGCGGGGCTCGGGGGAGCGCTGCGCGAAAGAGTCAAGATGACGCGATGGGCGGGGCGCGTGCGGCGCGAGTGTCGATGTGCTCGAGGATGGCGGCCATCACCCGCGGGTCGATGATGCCGCTCTCGGCATCCTGCCTCCCGCGGCATTCGTACGACCCTGTACAGCACACATCAGCACGCGCATCGCTGCGCCGCTAGCTGAGGGCACCGGCGCAAGGCTCGACGTCAAACACGTAAGCGCTGAGCGCTGTAACCAGCTCATCGGTTTTCGCATCGGCGCCGGCGCGTCCTCGTCGTCGCGGGCTGCGGGTGTGGGCCCTGGCGCCGGCACGACGAGGCGGCGATGGCGAGCGTTGGGGGCGAGGACGCCGTGGTAGCGCAGCAGATGGCTTCGCGGGCGCGGCACCAGCGCCGCCAGGCGCGCGAGGAAGTCGAGCGGTTCGAACAGGAACTCGGTCGTGCCGTCGTGAA
>JAHEKN010000116.1 GCA_024638305.1 Gemmatimonadota bacterium
ACCTTCCCCCCCTACGCGAGAACCTCTGGGCCGGTGTCGATCGCCGGCGGGAGAGACCGATATGATCCCTCCCCGCGACGGGGATCCGACCGCCGCCACGGGCGACCGAGCTTACGTGGAAGGCCTGATCGACCGGCTGCGAGCGGCGGGGACGCGTGCCCACACCCTGGCCGGTCCCCTCACGTCTGAGCAGTTGAACTGGAAGCCGGCGCCCCAGCGGTGGGGCGTGGCTCAATGTCTGGACCACGTGATCACGGTCAATCGGCTGTACCTGGATCGAATGCGAGAGGCGCTTCCGGAGGCCCGGCCGGCGGATCCGGGCCGCCCCTTCCGCCCGGGACCGCTGGGTCGGCGGTTCGCGGAGGCCCTGGGCCCCGGCGCGCCCCGCCGTATGAAAACGGTCCGCCGGTTCGCCCCGAGCGCGAGCGCGCTCCCGAGCGGAATCGTCGACGACTTCACGGAGCAGCAACTGGAACTCGAGGACGTGTACGGGCAAGCGCTGGCGGTCGATCTGACCCGGACCAGGGTGGCTAGTCCCGCGTCGCGGTTGATCCGGTTTCGTCTGGGCGACATCCTGGTGCTGCTGGCCAACCACCAGGAGCGACACCTCGGGCAGGCCGAGCGGGTGACCAAAACGGACGGGTTTCCCACGTCATCGGAGGGGATATGAGCGAGGAGGGTCGGACGAACGCCCTGAACTGGTTCGAGATCCCGGTGGCGGATCTGCGTCGGGCGGCCCGCTTCTATGGCGAGATCTTCCAGGTCGAGATGGCCATTCAGAAGACATTTCCCGAGAAGCCCATGTCCATGTTTCCCATCACGGCCGGAATCGGTGGCGCGCTCGTGTTCGACGCCGACAACGTTCCCAGCGGGGACGGGACCGTGGTCTACCTGAACGCGCAGCCGGATCTGGAGCCGGTCCTGGCGCGCGTGGAGGCGGCTGGCGGCTCTGTCGTGCTGCCCAAGACGGCGGTGCACCCGTTCGGGTTCCTGGCACAGTTCATCGACCCCGACGGGAACCGGGTCGGCCTGCACAGCATGCAGTGACATGCTCAGGGTAGCGGCCATCGGAGGGGGGGCTGCGGCGCTGGCCCTGGCAGTCCTCTGGGTCAGCGGGTGGTTGGGGGCGTCGCCCGAGCTCTCGCGCGACTGGGCCACGGACCACTCCGTGCTCCCGTCGGCCGTCTTCGACGGCGGTCTCGTGACCGTATCCGGCGTGCGAGCCTTCGAGTTCCGCTCCCCGGACGACTTCACGCCGAGGTACGAGGAGCGCACCTACGACCTGTCGGCGCTGAGCTCGGTCTGGTACGTGGTGACCCCCTTCCGGGAGGGGGGCGGTGCCGCCCACACATTCCTGTCGTTCGGGTTCGACGACTCGACCTTCGTGTCGATCTCGGTGGAAGCGAGGCGGGAGCCGGACGAGTCCTACTCGCTCTGGGCGGGATTGCTGCGGCGCTACGAGGTGATCTACGTGGTGGGTGACGAGCGGGATCTGATCGGCGTCCGGGCCATCCACCGCGGAAACAGCGTGCGGCTCTACCCGGTCCGGGCCGACCGCGCGAGCATCCGGGCCCTCTTCGTAGGCATGCTCGAGAGGGCCAACGAGCTCCGTGCCCGCCCCGAGTTCTACAACACGCTGACGAACAACTGCATGACCAATATCTTGCGCCACGTGAACACTCTCGTGGACCCACCCATTCGGTATGGCCCCCGCGTTCTTCTGCCCGGGTACAGCGACGCCATCGCGTTCCGGCGCGGAATGATCGACACCGAACTGTCGCTGGAGGACGCGCGGCGGCGCTTTCTCGTCAACGAGCGGGCCGTGCGTCACGCGGACCAGCCCGATTTCTCCGTGCGGATCCGCGACGCAGAGGCCGGCGGATGAGAGTGCTCACCGGGACCAGCGGGTTCTCCTACAAGGAGTGGAAGGGGCCGTTCTATCCCGAGGATCTGCCGCAGACCAAGATGCTGGAATACTACTCCGGGCGACTGCCCAGCGTGGAGATCAACAACACGTTCTACCGGATGCCCAACCGGACCACGCTCGCCGGATGGTCCGACCAGACCCCCGATGCGTTCCGCTTCGTGCTCAAGGCCTCCCAGAAGATCACGCACCGCAAGCGGCTCAAGGACGTCGGGGAGGAGCTCGAGTACCTGATTCCCACCATGGGGGAGCTCGGCGCCAAGCTGGGGCCGACCCTGGTGCAGCTTCCGCCCTTTCTCAAGATCGATCTGGAGCGCCTGACGTCGTTTCTGGCGCTCCTGCCGGACGGCTTCCAGGCCGCCTTCGAGTTCCGGAACGCGTCCTGGTTCGACGCCGATGTGTACGCCGCCCTGGCCGAGCACGGGCAGGCGCTCGTCATCGCCGACTCCGGGAAGGACGAGCTCCTGTCGGTGCGGGCCACCGCCCCGTTCGCATACGCGCGTCTACGCCGCGAGGACTACTCGGAGGCGGAGCTCGAGGCCTGGGCCGCCCAGCTCACCGCGCTCCCGGTGGAGGAACTCTACGTGTTCTTCAAGCACGAGGACGCCGGGGCTGGCCCCCGCATGGCGGAGCGCTTTCTGGGGATGACGACGTGAGCGTCCGGACCGCGGGGTGATCGGATGAGCTCAGAGCTGAGCTTCGAGGCCACCCGCTCTTCGGGGGACGTATCCGCGGTCCTGGACCTGCCGACCGATCCGGTGGCCCTCTACGTGTTCGCCCACGGCGCCGGCGCAGGCATGCGGCACGCCTTCATGGAGGCCCAGGCGCGGGAGCTGGTCGAGCGTGGGATCGCGGTGTTCCGATACAACTTCCCGTACATGGAGCAGGGCAGGCGGGGGCCCAATCCGCAGCCCATCCTCCTCAAGACCGTGCGTTCGGCGGTCGCCGCCGCCCTGGAGGCCGCGCCGGGGCTACCCGTCTTCGCGGGCGGAAAGTCGATGGGGGGCCGCATGACCTCGATCGCGCAGTCGGCCGAGGCGATTCCCGGTGTGCGCGGACTCGCTTTCTTCGGGTTCCCGCTGCACGCGTCCGGGCGTCCGTCCGCCGACCGCGGGGCGCACCTGGCCCAGGTTGCCGTCCCATTGCTGTTTCTGCAGGGGACCCGTGATCGGCTCGCGGACCTGACGTTGCTCGAGCCGCTGCTGGCGGCGCTCGCGACGGACGTTCGACTGGAGATCCTGGACGACGCCGACCACTCTTTTCGTGTTCCCAAGAGAGCGGGGAAGACCGACGCGCAGGTCCGCGGCGAGCTGGCGGATCGCATGCGGAGCTGGATCGGCGGAGTGCTCGATCGGCCGTGAGCCGACGGGCGGCCGCGGGCCGCGGATGGCCCCGGACACGCGGACGCGCCCGGGGTCGTAGGCCAAGACGAAGGGGATCTCGAGCGCACCCGCTGCCCGGGTCCCCACAACGGAGAGAACGAGAATGTTCTGGGACCTCGTACAGCACAGCCAGATAGAGCAGGGTCGCGATCGCACCAAGGACGTGGAGCGGCGCACGCTCTCGCTCGAGAAGCGAATCGTCCTGCTCGAAGACGACCTGCGAGCCACGCAGGACCTGCTCATCCGCTTGATCGAGAGGCTGGAGCAGCACTTCGGCGAGGACCTTGACGGCGATGGTCGCGTGGGCTCGGCCTCGCGCCCAGGGGCGAGTCCGTGACACGAGTTGTCGAGATCCTGTTGTTCGACGACGTCGAGGTCCTGGATTTCGCCGGGCCCCTCGAGGTGCTGTCCGTCGCGGGGCGACGGAGCGGACTGGAGCCGTTTTCCGTCCATACGGTCTCGGAGGACGGCGCGCCCATCAGGTGCCGCAACGACCTGGTGGTGCACCCTACCCACGGGTTCGCGTCCGCCCCCGCCATGGTCGATTACCTGGTCGTTCCCGGCGGGTTCGGCACCCGAGGGCTCATGGCCAGCGACGCCCACCTGGATTGGGTGCGCAAGCGCGCCGCCACGGCCGAGCGCACTCTGTCGGTGTGCACCGGGGCCCTGGTGCTGGGCGCGGCGGGGCTGCTGGACGGAATCGAGGCCACCACGCACTTCCAGGCCATGGACGAGCTCCGCCGGGCCGCCCCGGGAGCCCGCGTGGTCGAGGGCTGCCGCTGGGTCGACGCCGGACCAATCGTAACGGCGGCCGGGGTCGCGGCGGGGATCGACGCCTCGCTCCACCTGATCGCCAGCGAGCTGGGTGAGGAGCTGGCGCGCGAAACCGCCCGCTACATCGAGTATCCCTGGCCGTCGCCAAGCGCTCGCGCGGGCTCCTCGTGACTCCGCGCCCCGTGGAGCCGACTGCCGGACCGGATCCCTGGGACGGGTTCTGGCACACGCTCGAGGGAGCCGCGGAGCTCCTCGTCTACAAGCACAGTCCCCGCTGTTTCGGCGCCACGCGCGCGCTCGGCCGCCTGGAAGAGCTGGAGTCCCTGCGCCCGGATCTGCCCATCCTGATGGTGGATGTGATCCACCAGCGGGCCCTTTCCCAGGACATCAGCCAGCGGTTCGGCATCCGTCACGAGAGCCCCCAGGTGATCCTGGTCCGGGGGGGACGAGCCGTCTGGCACGCGTCGCATTCGGGCGTTACCGTCGAGGCCGTCACGAGCCGCCTGGAGGGCGAACCCACGCTCTGAGGGACCGGTCACGGAACGCCTCGACGGCCGACCACCGCGTCCGATCCGCTCGTGGAACCGGCACCCATGAGAGGCGCGCATGCGACGACCCACTCCGATGACCCTCACCGCCGCTCTGCTTCTGAGCGCCGGAAACCACGGGGCCCTCGACGCCCAGACCCATCCCCAGGCCGACGACTACCCCGCTGCCCGGCACGGCGGGGGCTACATGCACAACTTCTACATTCCGCCCGCGCCGAGCTCGTCCCCGTGGGCGCCGGAATGGTCAGCGGACGGCTCGCGGATCGCCGTGTCCATGGCCGGCTCCATCTGGTCCGTGGATCCCGAGTCCGGGATGGCCGAGGAGCTCACGGCCGGGGCGGCCTACCACTCCGCCCCGACCTGGTCGCCGGACGGGCGTTGGCTGGTCTATTCGGCCGACGACGACGGCGCCCGCATTGGGCTCGAGGCTCTGAACGTCGAGACGGGCGTCGCGCGCCGCCTCACCACGGGCGACCACATCTACCTGGACGCCACATTCTCTCCGGACGGCTCTCGGCTGGCCTACGTGTCGACGGAGCCGAGCGGGTACTTCAACGTCTACGTGCGTGCGTTCCGCGACGGCGCGTGGGCGGGTCCGCCCGTGGCCGTCACGATGGACCACGCCTACCCCAGCAACCGGCTCTACTTCGGACCCCAGGACATGCACATCACGCCCGCCTGGCTGCCGGGCGGGGACGAGCTGCTGCTGGTGTCCAATCGCGACGTGCCGCTCGGCTCGGGCAACGTCCTGAGGGTGCCTGCCGAGGCCGCCGGGATCGAGCGGGCCACGACGGTGCTGGCCGAGCAGACGCTGTACCGTACCCGCCCGGACGTCTCTCTGGATGGCAAGCGCTTCATCTACTCGTCGACCGCAGGCAGCGCCGACCAGTTCAACAACCTCTATGTACAGCCCACGGTGGGAGGTGAGCCTTATAAGCTCACGTTCTACATGCACGACGCCTTCCACCCTCGCTGGTCCCCGGACGGAGAGTGGATCGCCTACGTCTCGAACGAGGGAGGCGTCCCGCGGCTGGAGTTGCTGGAGACCTATGGAGGGGCCCGGCGCGTCGTGGAGATCACGGCGCGGAAGTGGCGGCGGCCCACGGGCAGAGTGCGTGCCCGCGTGGTGACGGCCGAGAGCGGGGCGCCGATCCCGGCGCGGATCCTCCTGACGGCCTCGGACGGGAGGGCGTATGCGCCGCCCAACACCTACGGGCGCGTCGGGGGCACGGGGCTGCACTTCTTCCACACCCCGGGGTCCTTCGAGGTCGAGGTGCCGATCGGCCGCGTCACCCTCACGGCGGTCCACGGATTCGAGACCCTGCCGCGCACGGTGACGCTGGACGTGGCCGAGGGAGCCGTGGCGGAGACGACCCTTCGGCTGGAGACGCTCTGGGACCTGGACGCCGAGGGCTGCTACAGCGGGTCCACGCACACGCACATGAACTACGCCGGCAATCTCCACAACACGCTCGAGAACATGATCCTCATGTCTCGAGCCGAGGACCAGGACGTCCTGAACGAACAGATCGCCAACAAGGACAACCGCGTTCTCGATCATCAGTTCTTTGTCCCGGGTGGGGGGGCGCACCCGCTTTCGACGCCCGGGCACGTCGTGGTCGTTGGCCAGGAGTACCGCCCGCCCTTCTACGGGCACGTGTTCATGCTCGGGCTGCGTGACCACCTGATCTCGCCGTTCCTGACCGGCTACGAAGGCACGGCCGTGGAGAGCCTCTACCCGAGCAACACCGACATGCTGCGGAAGGCCAAGGCCCAAGGCGCCACGGTCGGCTACGTCCACCCGTTCTCGGGCGCCGGGGACCCGCTCGAGGGCAATCTCGGCGGTGGGAAGGGCTTCATGGTCGACGTGGCGCTCGGGACGGTCGACGTGCTGGAGTGGTCGACCCCGGGGACAGCGGGGTTCTTCCCCCTCTATGCGGCCTGGAACAACGGTCGGCGGGTGTCGGCGTCCGGCGGTGAGGATTCCATCACCAACCTGCACCGCTGGCGTGTGCTGGGGGCACTCCGTTCGTACGTCTGCACGGAGAGCGGCGACCTCGACATGGATGGCTGGATGCGGGGGCTCCGGCAGGGCCGGGGATACGTGACGTCCGGGCCGCTACTCGAAGTCCGCGTCGAGGACGCTCGGCCGGGCGAGTCCATTGATCTTCCGGACGGCGTGGCGCTCCCCGTGCGCGCCCGCGTCCGCTCGATCGTCCCCCTCAGGCGGCTGGAGGTCGTCCAAGACGGCGAAGTCGTGCACACCGCGGCCTTCACCGGCGACCGTACGGCCATGGACCTGAGCGTCGACGTGGCGGTCGAGGGGAGCGGCTGGATCCATGTGCGCGTGTTCGGGGACGCGTCGGAGTCGTTCCCACTGGACGCCGGGACGCCGCTCGCCTTCTCCAACCCCGTTTGGGTCTTCGTGGGCGGGGCACCAATACGGAGCGTACGAGCGGCCGAGTACGGGATTCGCTGGGTGGACGCGCTGCGAGAGATGGCCGAGGAGTGGCCGGGCTGGCGCTCCGAGGCCGAGCGCGCCCACGTGTTCGCCCAGTTCGACGAGGCCCGCGCCGTCTACGAGCAGCTTGGCCGCGAAGCGGCGGGTCGATGATGCCGGGAGTGACGTGAGCGCGGCCGTGCCGCCGAGCGGAGGGCCAGGAGCGCCCGAGGAGCTTCCCTACGGGGACGTCGAGGCCGACGGCGACGATCAGCCGATGGCGCTCGTGGCGGCCCCCGACTCCTGGGCGCCCCTGACCAAAGACTTTCTGGTCTTCGAGGCCAAGTTGCTCCTCGACGGGCTCGTCGACCTCGTGATGGCGCCCCTGGCGGCCGTGGCGTTCGCGATCGACGTGGTGACGGGGGACCGGTCCGGCCGGCGCTTCCAACGGTTGCTCCGCATCGGACGGCGGCTGGAGAACTGGGTCCGGCTGTATCGTCCGTCGAGTCGGGCAGGGCCGACCAAGGACACGCTCGCCGCGGCCGGCCTGACCAGCGCCGACCAACTGATTGCCAAGATCGAGGTGATGCTCAAGGAGCAGGAGTTGCCGGAGACGTACCGCGAGCGGCTGCGCGAGCTCGCGGAAAAGGCCCGCACGAGATTGCCGGAGCGTCCGCTGCGAATGCGGGAACCGGGTGGTCCCGACCGCAAACCGGAGGTGGAGTGACCGATGGGGAAGGTGGAGTCGATCTGGATCAAGCGAGCGCGGCGGGGACCCATGGACCCCGTCGAGGAGGCCCGTGCCGTTGAGGGTGGGGGGCTGGAGGGGAACGCCAATCAGGGCGGGTGGCGCCAGATCACGCTCATCGAGCGGGAAGCCTGGGAGACCATGATGGCGGAGCTCGGAGCCGACCTGGACCCGGCCGCCCGCCGGGCCAACGTGCTCGTCAGCGGTGTTTCGCTGGTGGAGTCCAGGGGGCGTGTCCTACGGCTCGGCGGGGCCAAGGTACGGATCGCGGGCGAGACCCGACCCTGTGAGCGCATGGAGGAGGCGCATCCCGGCCTGCGGGAGACCATGAGCCCGGACTGGAGAGGTGGGGCATTCGCCCAGGTGCTGGACGGGGGTGCCATCCGGGTCGGTGACGCGGCCGAGTGGGAACCGCCCGAGGCGTGATTCTCATGCTCGGGTGGGCCCGCCGGGGCATGGCGCCGCGCCGGCTCCGAGCTACTTGTAGCGGTAGGTTACGCGACCGCGCGTGAGGTCGTAGGGAGACATCTCGACTTTCACCCGGTCCCCTTCGAGGACCCGGATGTAAAACTTCCGCATCTTCCCGGAGAGATAGGCCAGGATCTCGTGCCCGTTCTCCAACTCCACCCGGAAGTTGGCGTTCGGTAGGACCTACCGAACGGTCCCTTCCATCTCGATCGCGTCTTTTGCCATGCCGTCCTGTGTGAGAGAATCCTAAATGTAGTCAGACAATGTGTTTCTGAGAAACCGTCGGTAATTCGAACGCCCCGGCACTACCGTCCGGGGCCCAACGACCCACAACCGCCCGGAGAGCCGCGCACATGTCGACGACGCCGTACTTCCGGCCTCAGCTCTTCACGTTCCTGAAGGAGCTCAAGGCCAACAACGACAGGGATTGGTTCAACGCCAACAAGCACCGGTACGAGCGCGACATCAAGGATGCCTCGGTCCGGTTCATCAGCGACTTCGCGCCTCACCTGGCCAAGATCAGCGCCCACTTCCGGGCGGACCCACGGCCGGTGGGAGGCTCGCTGTTCCGCATCTATCGCGACACCCGCTTCTCCAAGGACAAGACGCCCTACAAGACCCACGTCGGCATCCATTTCCGGCACGAGGCGGCCAAGTCGGCGCACGCCCCCGGGTTCTATCTGCACCTGGAGCCCGGCAGCGTATTCCTGGGCGCCGGCATCTGGCGGCCCGAGTCCAAGGTGGCGGGGAGCATCCGTGAAGCCATCGTCCAGGATCCGGATCGATGGAAGAAGATCATGAAGCGCAAGGCTTTTCGGGAGGAGTTCGAGCTGGCGGGCGACTCCCTCAAGCGTCCGCCCCGGGGCGTGACCCCCGACCACCCCTTGATCGAGGACCTGAAGCGCAAGGACTTCATCGCGGTCGCCAAGCTCACCCAGAAGTCGGCGACCTCCTCCGACTTCATGAAGCCGTTCGCGGCGAAGTGCCGGGGCGTGTCTCCCTTTGTCGAGTTCATATGCGACGCGCTGAGCGTGCCCTTCTGAGCAGACGGGCTCGCGAAGTCGGCCGGACGGGAACCCGGAGCCTCATGCCACGATAGAATCCCTCATGACGCGAACGTCGTGGGGATCGGGAGTCGCGGGGGGCCTGAGAGCGACGGTGGCCCTGGTGGCCATGGGGGTGGCGCTGGCCACTACGGGCTCGAGGCTCGATGCCCAGATCACCGGGCGCGTGCAGGACATGCAGGGTCGGAACCTCGACCAGGTCGTGGTCGAGGCCTGGGGTCCCGACACCCGCCTCTCCGTGACGTCCACCACGGCCGACGGCCTCTTCGAGTTTCCCGAAGCCGTCACGAGCGAGCTGAGGAGCCTCTACGCGCACCGCCTCGGGTACCGGGCCAGTCGAGTGAGCGTCAGCGAAGGTGTGACCCACTACGTGATCCGGATGGCCGCGGACCCCTTCGAGATCGAGGGCCTGGTCGTCTCGGTGGAGCCGGACCGCTGCGAGGGAGGGGAGGACCGGGAGGCCCGCGACCTCTGGAGCGCGGTGCGCCGACGTTACGATCCCGGAATCGACAGCCTGGGCGCCGCGACCTACTTGGGCACCGGCATCCGTGCCGTTCCGCTCTCGGAGGTCGGGCCCGTGCCCGTGGCGAGTGGCGGATCGGGGCAGCGCGGCTCGGCTCCACTGTTCCGGGCCTCGTGGCGCCGTCGCGTCGAAAGGAGCGGATACGCGCGGCAACTCAGCGCACCCTCGCCCGACGGCATGTACGAGGCCTGGGGGTACGCACCGCTCGAGGCGGAGTTCTCCACCCATTTCGTGGACGAGGTCTTCGGGAAGCTCCACCGCTTCAGGTTCGCCGACTCCGCGGAGGAAGGGTGGTCGCTCCGCTTCTGCCCCCGGGACGACGATCGTCCGGGAATCGACGGGTACCTCAAGATCAGCCCGGACTCCTTCCTCGTCGTGGCCGAGTGGTCGTTCCGGACCGACGAGCCCGACGAGGACGCCGGTGGTCGGGCCGTGTTCACTCCCACCGAAGGCGGGGGCTCGCGACCATTCCTCCTCCCGACCGAGGGCCTTTTCTGGCGCAAGGTCGCCCCTGATCGCTACCTGCAGCGGTACGAGCGGTTCGAGGGCTGGATGTTCGCACCCGGCGACTCCGTTCCGTTCCTCCCGGTGCGTGGCAACGAGGGTCCCTGAGACGACTTGCACGCCCGGCCGCCAGGCGCGACGCTATCGCATGCGCCGCCTCCTGCTGATCCGGCACGCCAAGTCCAGTTGGGAACACTACCCCCGGCTCGACGACTTCGAGCGGCCGCTCGCCCCGCGTGGCCGCCGGGCCGCCCCCGCCATGGGGAAGTACCTGCTCGAGCAGGGCCTGGTGCCGGACCAGGTGATCTGCTCACCGGCGCGCCGAGCCGCTGAGACGTGGGAGCACATCGCGCCAGAGCTCGGCGGCGACGTGCCGGTGGATTTCGAGCCGGACCTTTATGGCGCTTCTCCCACTGCGATCCTCCGCCTCGTCCAGTCGCAGCCGGTCGAGCACGAGACCGTCATGGTGGTGGGCCACAATCCCGGCATGGAGGAGACGGCGATCGAGTTGGCGGGGTCGGGGCCGAGGGAGCTGTTGCGCGCGATGGCAACCAAGTACCCCACCGGAGCGCTGGCCGAGATCGAGTTCGAGGGCGACGTCTGGGGTGAAATCGACTGGGGGCTCGGTCGCCTCGAGCGTTTCATTCGCCCCCGGGACCTGTAGCGGCCGTTGGCTGCGTGGGACGGGTTCCGGCGGCCCAGCCGCCGGAGGGGGTTCGCTCGATGACCCTGGACGCCCGACGGCTCCTGGCCGCGTACTACGGTCCCGGAACGCTGATCTTCTGGGGGCTCGATATCGTGCTGTCCGCCCCCATCCGTGCGTCCTTTCTCGGGCGTCCCACGTGGCGGGTCGCGTATTACCTGGGTCTGCTCGGTCTCGGGGCCCTCTGTCGCTGGCGGCCGGGCGCGGCGCCGGCGATCGGCCTGGTCGAGAGCTCCGTCAATTTCTTGCTGGTGCTGCTGTCGATCCTGCTCCCCGTCTGGGGGATGGCCGACCAGGTGCTCGGCGGGGCCGGAGGGACCGGAGGGGCCGCGAGCGCCGGCGGCGCCGGCGTACTCACGAGCTGGACCATCATGAACGCCCTCCTCTCCGGGACGGTGTTCGTCCTGGCGTTCCACAAGAGCCGCGCGGCCCTGGAGCGGCAGTTGGCTCGAGGCCGGGAGGACGGGCCGTGAACCGCCGCTCGTTCACCCGCCACGCGCTCTCCTCCCTCGGTGTCGTGGGGCTGACCGGCTGGTCCAGGGTGTCGCCGCACCCGGGCCCGGCCAGTTCGGCGATCGATCGCGAGCGGCTGCTGGCCAATTTTCACGGGCTCGCCCGATTCGGGCGGAATGCGGATGGGGGGATCGACCGGGTCGCCGACGGCGACCCCGACCTGGCCGCTCGGGAGTACGTGCGGGAGCTCATGGGGCAGGCTGGGCTGGACGTTTCGGTCGACGTGGCGGGCAACCTGATCGGCCGACGGGGCGGCACGGCGTCGCTGCCACCCCTCATGATCGGCTCGCACATCGACTCCGTTCCGGGAGGCGGCAACTACGACGGGCAGGTGGGCTCCATGGGGGCGGTCGAAGTGGCGTGGGCACTGGAAGACGCGGGCGCCCGGACCCGGCACCCGCTCGAAGTGGTGATCTTCCCGAACGAGGAAGGCGGCAAGACCGGAAGCCGCGCGCTGGCCGGCG
>JAHEKN010000275.1 GCA_024638305.1 Gemmatimonadota bacterium
CGCACACCTCGACCTGCTCGCGGAGCAGATAACGTTCGCGCGTACCGCCCGTGACTCCACCGAGCTCGGGGCAATCTACCGCGACGTGCGCAACCAGTACGCTCAGGTGGACCGTGACGGGCGTGGCCAGATGGCCCTGGTGCCCGTGCTGATGCCCGACGTGACCGCCGACACTCGGGACGGCCCCTTCGAGCTGCGGGTCAAGGCGGAGCTGCTGGAGCGACGGGCCACGCAGGCCGATTCGCTGATCCGGGACCTCGACATCGAGGTCTCGGAGCTGGAGCGGCGTGCCCAACGGGATCGGGGTCTGCGCGAGCTCATCACGGGACTCGATCGTTTCGGCGACATCAACGTGCCGGTCGCGGGCGCCCGCACCGACACCGAAGGAGCGGAGAACGAGCTGCTCACCGGCGAGCAACTGGAGGAGCGCCTCCGCGCGCTTCAGCTCCTCAGGGGACGATACGAGTCCTACCGCGACGAGGCCCGCCGGCGCGCTCGGGAGTTCCGCCAACTGGCCGGGGACGTCACGTGACCGCGCGAGCGTGGGGCGGGCGCTGGCTCGGGGTGGGGCTCATCGCGCTCGGGTGCGGCGCGGTACCGTCCGGACCCGTTCAGGCCCAGATCGTGTGGCGAAACGTGTCGTTCACAGGTGGTGTTTCGGTCGAAGGGTATCGGGGGAACCTGGCCGCCGTGACCGTCCCGCTCGTGGACTCCACGGAGAGCGCCGCTGCGGCGGCCGGGGAGTTTGCCGGGCACGGGCAGTTGTGGTTCATCGAGGGCGCCGATCGCTCGCTGGGGCTCACGCTCGACGCGGGACTGCGGCAGTTCGCCGCCACCGGCTTCGAGGTCAGGGACTACGCCCCGCGGGAGTGGGTCGGGACGGTCGATCTGGGATTCAGGGAGAGCCTGAGCTTCGGAACCGTGAGCAGCGCTCTGCGGGTCCAGGGCCGGAACGTCACGGACCGTCCGCCGATCCCGCTCTACATACAGCCCTCGTTCGGAGCGGTCGCGGGCGCCCTCGCGCTCCGGCTGGCACCCATCCGCAGCGTCCGCTTCGACGCCGAGTTGACCGCCGAGACCGCGGACTACCGGTCGAGCGAATTCGCGCCCCTTCTCAACCTCCTCGACCGGCGTGCCGTCGGAGGGGAGGTGGGAGCGGCCTGGGGAACGGCCTGGCAGATTCGCTTTTTCACCGGATTCCGCGGCACCAGCTACCAGAGGCAGGGCACCAACGATCCCGCGGACCCGTTCCGTCGCGACCAAACCGTGCGCCTCGGGGCCGAATGGGAGCTCAGCCGTGCGGTCCTGGCGCAGGTTGCGGTCGAGGGCACGTTCAATCGCTCCAACTCGAAGCGGCCGGAATACGACGCCGTTAGTGTGCGGGCCCTCTTCGCCGCACCCCTGTTCTGGGACCTCAACGCCAACCTGTTCGGCGTCGTGACCGGCAAGCGCTATCTCACCAGGACGGAGTTTGCGCGGCTCGTGCCCGGCGAGGAGGCGGACAACGCCTCCGTGGTGTACCTTTCACTCCGTCGGCCCGTGGCGCCCAATCTGGATGCCTCCGTGCGCGTCGGTTGGACCCGTGCCGAGACCGACTTCGGCGATTCCTACTTCCGCCGATACGGGCTGGGAGTATTCCTGCACTACCGGCCGTAGCCTCACGAGCTCGGCGAGGGCGACCGCGGCGGGCGACCGCGGCGGGCGAACGCGACTGGAATGGCCGCCTAAACCTCTCTCGGCGCCAGCGCGTAGGCCCACGCCACCCGCTGTCCGTGGTGTGACAGGCTCACGTCCACGGGACCCGGCAGGCCGTCCAGAAGGACCCTGGGCGGCGTGCGGCCCGTCGGGGCGTTCCCGCAGATCACTTCCAGCCGCCGCTCGTCCATTCGCAACGTGTCCGCGATCGCAGCCCGGGCCATCAGCCGGACGTGCGCGGATTGGGGACTGTGGATCGATCGGCGCTCACGGACGGTGAACCGCTCCTTCAGGAAGACCCGGAACGCGTCCGAGGCGTCCTCGGGCCCCGGCTTGTCGGATCCCGGCCCGCGCACGCGGGCTTCGCCGGTCGAGATCCCGATGTCCGGGACGGGGCCGTCCGGATCCTCCCCGCTCCAGGCCAAGGCGTGAATGCGGCCCGCGTCGATGGCGGCCCGATAGGGAATCTTGACGTTGCGGTAGCTCACGCTGCCGGAGGCGTCGAACCCGGCGCCGAGGCCGGTCGGGCCGGTTGGGTGGGACGCCGGAGCCGGTGCCGGGCCCGCGTTGACGACGAACGCCCGGTGCTCGAAGACCGGCGGCTCGCCCAGCAGCTTCGAGACCACCTTGTACGCCGCTTCCTTGGCGGCCCAGTGCAGCCACAGCGCTCCGTCCGCGTCCGCCGCCGACAGGATCCTGGACGCTTCCGCCGAGTGGAAGACCCTGGATACGAAGCGCAGGTGCCGAGACTTGCCGGCACAGCGCGGGTCCCGGAGGTCGATGATGTCGTTGCCGACGAGAAGACGATCCACAATCCACCGTGGGCCGGCCGTGCCGGCGTGAGCGCTGTTGGGCGTGACCCGCCCCCCGAGGGGCCGGACAGTCGACTCGAGCGTCGAGGAGCTGGCGGGTCGGGCGAGTCGGGACAATCGGATGGCCCCTACCCCA
Source organism: Gemmatimonadota bacterium (assembly GCA_024638305.1). Lineage (GTDB taxonomy): Bacteria > Gemmatimonadota > Gemmatimonadetes > Longimicrobiales > Gaopeijiaceae > JAHEKN01. The sequence goes on from JAHEKN010000275.1 coordinate 2,644, forward strand.
TCGTCAACCCTGGATGTGGTCGCATGGGCCAACCGGCTTGGTGACGCGCGGGGTCAGGGCGCGCCCAGACACCTCGACCCGAGTAATGTGTGCGTTACTTTATGACGAAGGCGGTCCCATGGTTGGAGGCGCACTCGGTTTGTCGCCGCTGGCCGCGCGGCAAATAACCAAGTAATCTGGGAATGAACGTTCACGTAAGCGATTGATGATGTGAAGACCAAAAGCCCGTTTCGAATCGGTCGGCCCGTCCGCGGCGCATACTTCGCGGGGCGCAGTGAGGAGACCGACCGTGTAGAGCACGCCCTCAGGAACCCGGACGCACGCCTGCTGGTGTACGGAGGGCGCCACATCGG
>JAHEKN010000117.1 GCA_024638305.1 Gemmatimonadota bacterium
GGTCGTCGGCGCCTGCGAGCACCCCCCCACCGCGGTCACCCCGTCCGAGGCACCCGCCTTGGCCGTCGCCCGCGACGCGGCGAGGAGCGGATTCGCCGTGGTCCCCATTCAGCTCAGGGCCGCCGACGGCGGCGCCACCACCGCGTGGGGGGAGATGGTCGTCCGTATCGGCACCCGGGTGCCCCCGAACCCGTGCGGTCCGGACGACGCCCTGGGCGGCCTGCAGGTGGTCACGTTCTGTGGGGTGATCCACAACCCCGACGGGGAGGCCTTGCAGTCGATCGACTTCCGGGTGACCTACTCCGGCGCCGGGGACTTCCTGGGGACCGCGTCCGGACGGTTCACCGTCCCGCCCAACCCGTGCACGACCGCCCGCATCCAGGGCGCGCTCCAGCTCGCGGGCGGAGGCGCGGTGGGTGACATCGCCGCCCTGACCACGGAGATCAAGACGAGCGCCGGATCGCTGGTCGGCGCCAACCCTGCCCCGCCTGGCTCCCCCACGGGGAGCTCGTCGCTCCCGCCCAACCCCTGCCTGCTCGGGATGGCGGTCATCTAGCCGGAGGACGGGGGCGGGCGTGTTCGGCCGCGGCGCTCGAGCGAGGGCGCTCGGTTCGGGCCGGGGCGCCCGCCCCCCGACTCCTGTTGAAGCACACGTCCTAGCCGCCCGCCGCCCCAACGGACTCCAGCGTCTCCTCAAGGAACGTCTCGACCCGCTCCTCCATCAGAGCCCGTAGCTCGCGGCCATACGACACGCGGTACTTCACGAAGCCCCCGTCCTTTTCGAACACGTAGAGCAGGGACTGCTGGGCCCTGCTGCCCCGCCGCATGGTCGTGGTCCCCTTCCATCCGCTGTAGACCTCCTGGTCGGCGGCCGTCAGCTCCACGGGCTCCTCTCCATCGATCGTCACCGTGACACCGTCGCGGTTCTGCTCGGCATAGACCGAGATGCCTTGCATGGCCTGGTCGAACTCGGCCTTCAGATCCTGGCTCGCCGGATAGACGTAGACCGAGAGCTCGGAGGGGATTCCGGGGGCCATGTAGGTCAGCGCCACGCCGAGCGCCGGGTCCGGCCAACGCGCTACCCGCATGACCTGGAAGGTGTCCACCACAGATGGGAACGTGACGCCGGCGAACACGTTGCCTTCCCCGGCGGACGACTCCTGCGCTCCCGCGGACGGCGGGATCGCGAGGGCGGCCATCAGCAGCCCGAGTGTCAGGGCTACGTTCCTGGTGCTCATTTCACCCTCCCTCCGCAGACTGCAACTAGACCGGCCCCGGAACCCCCGGCCCCTCCACCGTGATCGTCACCGTCCAGTCGCGCCCCGCGATGTTGAAGTCCGTGATGATCTGAACCCCGTAGTCGGCCCCCGCACCGCTCGCCGACGGGGGGACGAACGTGATCGACTCTCCCGACTCGTCCACGAAGTCCTGGGTGAAGTCGCCGAACAGGAAGCGAACAGCCGATCCGTCTCCCCCGGTGGGCCCCCGCGTGTACGCGACCTCCGTGATCTCGTGCCCGGCCGGGAGGCGTGCGATCCAGCGGTCGTGCTGGCTGGGAGGCGTGGGCTCGATCACGCCCCGCCACTCGTTGACGCCCGGGACCAGGTCGAACGCGGGCGCGCGGGGATCGGCGCTCAGGTCCCCCTGGGGGTCCTCGGCGTGGTGTACGGTGCTCCCGGAGGCGATCAAGCAGGCCGAGAGCCCGAGGGCCGCTGCGAGCGACAGCATGAGGCTCCGCATGGTGGCCTCGTCAGCGGGCGTTCCTGGAGGCGACGGTTCCCAACCTACCAGGCGCACGCCAAGCCGGCACGGCGGCGTGGCCGTACCCGCGGCGGGGGCCGCGCCGCCCAGTGCGGGGTCAACCGCCTGCGAGGTTCTCCAGATAGCCCGAGGTCAGCTCGCCCGTGCAGACCGCCTGGACCGGCCCCCGGAGCGTCACGGCCAGGCCCTCCGTCACGTGGACGTCGAACGAGCCGCCGTCCATCTCGACCGCGTACCGCCCCGCGGCCCTGCGGCCGCTCGCGACCGCCGCGACCACCACGGCGCAGGCGCTCGTACCCGAGGCCGACGTGCGCCCCACGCCGCGCTCCCAGATGCGGATGCGGGGTCCGGTGGAGCCCCAGCGCACCAGTTGGACGTTGGCTCCCTGCTCGAGTGCCGGGTGGGTGGCCAGATGGGGGCCGAGCTCGTGTAGCGCCGCATCGGTCAGGTCCTCGCCGAACACGACCAGGTGGGGGTTGCCGATCGACACCGGGACCACGTCGAGCGTGCCCCGCTGGGGGTGCGCGAGGCCGTCGGCGGCGAGCGCGCGCGGATCGAGGCCGACGGCCTCGGGCCCCACGCGTGCGACCCCCAGCTCGGCCGACACGTCGAACGCGCCGGCCAGGGGCGCAGCGTGGATCGCGAGCGTGGCTGCCCCGCCGCGCGTGCTCGCCGTGAAGGGGTCCAGACCCACCAGACCCTCGTCGTAGAGAGCCGCGGCCGTCACCCTGAGTCCGTTTCCGCTGCGCTCGAACTCGCCGCCGTCCGGGTTGAACATCCTGAGCTCGATCCCGGGCTCCGCGCGCCCTTCACGCTCCGCGGCCTGGGCCGCGGCTGTCGGCTTTGCCCTGGCCGCCACCACGACCACGCCGTCCCCGCCTACGCCGAGGTGGGGATGGCAGACCGTTCGAACGGCGCCTGCGGTCACCATCCAGGCCCGGCCGGGGAGGAAGACCAGGTAGTCGTTGCCGAGCCCGTGACCCTTGAAGAACCGGGCCGATGCGGTGGGCGGCCCCGATCCGTGGGACGCCGAGCCCGCCGTACCGTCCCCCGCCGCTCCGGACGGCGCCCCTTCACTCATCCCGCTCCGGCGCCCCGAAACCGCATGCCTCGATCCCTCGTAGGTAGTCCCCGACGCAACCTTCCGCCTGGTTTCGTCAACTAATCCGGTTGACCCCGGCGGAAGGTATCAGCGTGCGGTTCCAGACGAGAGTGCGGGATCGATGAAGACGGTCATCTCCCTGGCCGCGGCCTGGTGCGTCGCGGCCTTCGCTTTCCCGTGGACGGTTTCCCTTGCGGCTCAGGATGGAATGTCGGGGGGACCTCCGCCCGGCGCCGAGGCGGGCCGGCGAGCCGCTCCCCCGGTCCTCGAGGCCTACCGGTTGGACGGCGCGGCCCCCACGATCGACGGGATCCTGGACGAGGACGTCTGGAGCCGCGCGGCGGTAGCGACCGACTTCATCCAGATGGAGCCGGACGAGGGTCAGCCGGCCACCGAGCGGACGGAAGCGCGCGTTGTGTACGGAGAAGACGCCCTGTATGTGGGATTCCGCGCGTTCGACCGGAATCCGGAAGAGATCGTCGCCCAACTCGCGAGGCGCGATCAGAAGGTCTACTCCGACTGGGTCGTGGTGGCCGTCGACAGCTATTTCGACCGGCGCACGGCCTTCCAGTTCCGGGTGAACCCGCGCGGGGTCCGGGTCGACACCTACCGCTTCGACGACACGCAGGAGGACGACTCCTGGGACGCGGTGTGGGACGCGGCCGCGCAGATCGACGAGCACGGCTGGACGGCGGAGTTCGAGATCCCCTACTCACAGCTGCGGTTCGACGCGTCCGACGCGATGACCTGGGGCATCGAGTTCGGCCGTGAGATCGCGCGCCGCGACGAGACGTCCCTCTGGGCGCCCATCAGCCGCCAGGACGGCGCGCTCGTGTCCAGGTTCGGAGAGCTGCGCGGGCTGCGGGGCGTGACCCACAGTCGCCGCATGGAGATCCTGCCCTATTCGGTGGCTCGGGTGACCCGGGGGCCTGGAAACCTCGCCGACCCCTTCTACCGCGAGAACGACACCTACACGTCGGTGGGCGCCGACGTGAAGTTCGGCGTCACGTCCAACCTGACCCTCGACCTCACCATCAACCCCGATTTCGGGCAGGTGGAGGCCGACCCCGGCCAGGTCAACCTGACCGCCTTCGAGACGTTCTTCCAGGAGCGGCGGCCCTTCTTCGTGGAGGGAAGCGGGATCTTCAACCTGCGGCTCTCGCAGGGCGACGGCCACGAAGCCAACGAGCTCCTCTTCTACACCCGCCGCATCGGGCGGGCCCCGCAGGGCTTCGTGGACCCGGAGGGGGGATATCTGGACCAGGACGCGCAGACCACGATCGGGGGCGCATGGAAGCTCTCCGGCAAGACCGCCTCGGGATGGTCGATCGGGCTCATGCACGCGGTGACGGCGGAGGAGGTGGCGGACGTGGTCACGGGGAGCGGCCTCCGGCGTGAATCGCCGATCGAGCCGCTCACCAACTATGGGGTCGCCCGGATCATCAAGGACTTCCGGGAGGGCCGGAGCGCGATCGGATTGGTGGCCACAGCCACCAACCGCGGCCAGGGGGTGGCGGACGACCTGGGTCTCAGAACCGGCGGGTACACGGGCGGGTTCGATCTGCGCCACCGCTTTGCCGGCGACGACTGGTCGACCGACCTCTCCTTCGTGGCGTCGCACGTGCGTGGCAGCCCGGAGACCATCGAGCGCACCCAGCGGTCGTCCGCGCGCTACTTCCAGCGCCCCGACGCGGACCACGTCCGCGTGGACCCCTCGCGGACGTCGCTCAGCGGATGGACCAGCAACTTCAGCGTAGCCAAGATCGCGGGCGGCTTCTGGCGGGTCGGCACCGGGTTCCAGGCACGCTCACCCGGCTTCGAGGCCAACGACGTGGGCTTCATGCGCCAGACGGACATGTTCAATCCGTGGGTTTGGGGCGGCTACCACAAGAGCACTCCGGGCGCGCATCTCCTCCGCTGGAACGTCAACGTCAACGGCTGGAGCAGCTACACGTTCGGCGGCGAGCACACGGGCGCGGGCGGCAACGTGAACGGGTCGTTCACGCTCCGGAGCTTCTGGAACGGGTACACGGGAATCGGTCACAACGTCGAGGCGCTCTCCACCGGCATACTGCGGGGAGGCCCCGCGTTCGTGCGCGAGGCCGGATGGAGCGGCTGGTACGGCGTGTCCTCGGACTCGCGACAGCCGCTGCGGGTGGGGCTCAACGGCTGGTGGGGGGCGCGTCCGGAGTCGGGCTCCTGGAACGCCGGCTTCTCGACGGACGTCAACGTGCGGGCAGGCGGGAACTTCCGCCTATCGGTGAGCCCGTCCGTGAGCTTCCAGCAGGAGGATCGCCAGTGGATCACGGCGGTGGGGACCGGAGTCGCCCAGCCCGAGTACGTGCTCGGCCACCTCGACCAGACGACGGCGGGCCTCACCGCGCGGTTCGACTACTCCTTCACCCCGGACCTGTCGCTCCAGCTCTATGCCCAGCCGTTCGTGGCCTCCGGCGACTACACGGACTTCAAGACGGTGGCGGACCCGCGCGGCGCCAGCTACGAGGATCGCATCCGACGCTTCCTGCCCACGTACGACGCCCGGACGGATCGCTACTCGGCCGATCTCGACGGAGACGGTGCGGTCGAGTCCTTCCGCAATCCCAACTTCAACTTCGGCCAGTTCCGATCGAACGTGGTGCTCCGCTGGGAGTACAGGCCGGGGTCGGCCCTCTTCCTGGTCTGGTCCCAGGGGCGGGACCCCTGCTCGCTCGACTTCTCTCAGTGCGCGCGCGACGGGAGCTTCGATCTCCGGGGCAGCTTCGATCGGGTGTTCGACACGCGCCCGTCGAACACGCTCCTTATCAAGGCGAGCTATTGGCTCTCGCCTTGACGGGCGGGTGGCTCTCGCCCTGACGGGCGGACGGTGTGGGGGCGGCTGGCCAGGCCCGCGGCGGGCGGACCTTCCGCACGGCCGCCGGACCGCGCACGGCCATTCCATCCGGCGCCCGAATCGCTAGTCTTGCTGCATGGAAATTCCGAGTTCCCGCCCGGCTAGGGTGGCGTCGTCGGTCCTGGTCGCGGGATTCGTGGGCGTGCTGGTCGGAACCGGCCTCACCGTGGCTCGCTGGCCGGCCGTGTCGGAGCTGGCCGACCGGAACCCGGAAACCACCGCGTTCATCGACCGCTACGCCGCCCGGCGTGCCGAGAATCCAGACCTGCCGCCCCTCCGTTGGCAGTGGGTTCCCTGGAGCAGGATCTCCGTGCACCTGGGCCGGGCCGCGGTCGCGGCCGAGGACATGGAGTTCTTCTGGCACGAAGGGTTCTCCGAGGCCGAGATCCGCGCCGCCATTCGCGACGCGATCCGTGAGCGGCGCCCCCCCCGGGGCGCGTCCACGATCACGCAGCAGACGGCCAAGAACCTGTGGCTCTCTCCCTCGCGCAGCCCTACCCGCAAGCTCAAGGAGCTGCTGCTCACCCGTCAGTTGGAGCGGACCCTGGGGAAGCGACGGATCCTGGAGATCTATCTCAACGTGGCCGAGTTCGGTCCCGGGATCTACGGAGTCGAGGCGGCCGCTCGGCACTACTACGGAAAGAGCGCGGCATCGCTGGGAGAATGGGAAGCGGCCCAACTGGCCGCGGGGCTCCCCCGACCCTCGCGATGGCACCCCGGCGTCGCGACGACCGCGTATACGCGGTACGTCAACCAGGTCCTGGGTCGCATGCGCCAGGCCGGCTTCCTGTGGTCGTACATGCGAGGTATGGCCGGAGCCTAGGCTGAGGATCCCGAGCTGGCCACCGTTCGCCCTAGCCGCTTCGTCCCGGTGACCCTCTCGGCGCGCGGCCGCTCAGCGAGTGAACTCGAACAGCTTCGTGTACTTGATCACGAGCTGTCGCTGCTGTGGCCCTCGCGCGATTCCCGTGCGCTGGAACAGGCCCCGGTGGTCCGTGTCGTTGTAGACGATGAAGAGGCCGGTGCCGGCGGTGTCCAGCCATCCGAGCCGGATGTTGGTCCCCAGATCCTCGGTGTCGTCGTTGTACTGGACGTTGGCCTGTAGATACAGGCGGGGCGTGAAGGCGTACGAGCCGTTGAAGCGAAACACCGACGTGGTGAAGCTCCCCTCTGCCAGATCCACGTCGAAGTAGTCCAGCCGCAACGAGGCCGTGAACCGGTCCTGGAACCGGTACGCCAGCGTGGCGTTGGGCCCGAAGCGGGTCCCGGAGTAGAAGCCTCCCCAGCTCCAGCCGCCCGAGACCGACAGCGGCGCTCCCCGGTTCGTGTAGGCGCGGAATTCCCAATCGTGGTTGGCGTACGTCCCTGGCGGGATGACGATCCCTTCCCGGATCTCGAAAGGACGCTCGAGGCCCTCGCCCGTGAAGTTGAACCCGGGCAACTGGAAGAACGCGCCGTTCTCGAACTGGAAGTGATTGTCCACGTGGACGACGTACTCCTCGCTGAACCCGCCCAGCGTCCAGTACTGGTTCCAGGACAGGTGCGGCCGGAACTCGCGGAACCACGGAACGCGCTCGGTGCGAACGTGGCGCAGGATGCGCCCGTTCAGGTGCCGGTAGGCGCGCCGATTGAGGAAGCCGACCTCGGGGTTGAACTGGCTCCCGATCTGGCGATAGCCCGCGGAGACCTGCCAGTCGCGCGTGACGTAGGCCGCGCTGCCTTCGAACCCGTACTCCCCGTCGTTGGGCCCCGTGTGCGTCCCGTCCGTCGCGGCGGGCTCCGGGGTGCGCGTGAGCCCGAGCCAACCCTCGAAGGTCAGGTCCTGACCGATCCCGAGCCGCCCGTCCACCCCGAACGTCAGGTTGTAGTCGTCCGTGTCCCCGGTGTTGACGCGGGATACGAAGATTCCACCAATCTGCGTGCGGTTCCCGAATTCCCGGTACGCCCGGACCACGCCGAAGTTGTTGGACGGCGCCACCTCCTCGTGGACGCCGGTGGTCTCATCGAGCAACCGCAGGTCGTCCGTCTGGATGTTGAGGACGCCGACCTGGAAATCGCCCATCTTCCCGGTCAGGCGGGCGCCGGCCTGGATCGGCACCTCGCGCCCGCTGGCCAGTCCGATTCGGCGACTGAAGAACAGCTCGGCAGAACGGCCCGCGCCGACCGAGAACGTGGCCGCGTTCTCCAGGAAGAACGCGCGCTTCTCCGGGAAGAAGAGTGAGAAGCGCGTGAGATTGACCTGCTGGTCGTCCACCTCGGCCTGGGCAAAGTCGGTGTTCACGGTCAGGTCGAGCGTGAGGCTCTGACTCAGTCCGATCTTGGCGTCTCCCCCGATCCGGCGGCCGTACTCCGCCTCCGGGGATGCGACCGTGTAGTCCTTGAACGCGTCCGCGAGCACGTACGGGCTCACGGTAGCGACGCGCCGGGTCGGGGCGTCGAGCTCGAGTGTGCCCGCCATCGACACCCGGTACAGATCGAATTGCCTCGGCACGGGGGCCCACACCGACTGCTCGTTGTTCCTCCGGATGCGGCGCTCGAAGTTGAGCCCCCAGCTCTGCGGACCGCCCGCTCCATACCGGAGCGTCGCGAAGGGGATGCGCATCTCCGCGTACCACCCCTCCCCGTCCGTGGTGGTGGCGACCTCCCAGCTCCCGTCCCAGTTGAGGTTGAACCCGCCGGCCGACCCCTGCTGCTGGCGCCCTCCGCCCGGTCCCCCACCCCGCCCTTCGCCGGACACCTGGCCGTCGAACTCGATGCCGGCCGGCGTGGTCCCGAACACGAATCCGTTCTGCCGATCGAGATAGGTATCGAGCACGAGGACGAAGGCGTCGGCGTCGTTGAGGGACGCGTCCCGGAGCGTCTGCCCGAACACCACGCCGCCCGGATTGCCGTCGAACATCCAGCCGGCCACGTAGAGCGCCTCCGCGTCGTACGCCACACGGACTTCGGTGCGTTGGGAGACGGGTCGGCCCTCCGACGGCTCGCGCTGCACGAAGCCCATGAGCGCCGGACCCTCGGACCAGACGGCCTCGTCCAGCCTGCCGTCGATGACCGGCGGGTCCGCCACCGGACGAGCTTCCGCGCGGGGCGGAGACGGAGGCGGCTCCGCCTGCTGGGCCTGGAGCGGGGACCCGGTGGACCCGGTGGAAACGGACAGAGCGAGCGCGGCAATCCATGAGATACGCATCGCCCCAGTCTGCGGCCGCGGCTCCGGGATGCCAAGGGTCGGGGGGCGTCATTCGGCACCCCCCTCATTCGTTCTATAGGCAGGAATCGACGATCACCATTCCGCCCGGGACGGGCTCGCCGGAAACCGGGACTCACCTCCAGACAACTCATGCATCCGATGCACGCTATTCGCACGGCCCCCACCCTCCAGGCGCCTGTTTCGACACCTCGCTCGGCCGCGGTCCGGTGCGTGCCGCACACCGTGGCACTCGGCGCTCGGGTCGTTCTGGCGCTGGCGGCGGCGCTCGCCCTGGCGCTCGCCCTGGCGCTCGCCTCGGCCCGAAACGCCGCGGGGCAAACCTCCAGTTCCCTACGAGTCGCGGTCTTCGCCGGGTCGACGAGCCCTCAGGGAGCCCTCCCGAACGCGCCGATCCTCCGGGAGGCGGGAATGGTGGTGTCCTACGGCGGGATCGGGACGCTCTCGACCCTGGGGATCGCCCTGGAGGCGCACCACGGCTCCCTCCCGCTAACCTGGCGCGTGTCGGCGGCACACGGGTTGGCCCGGGAGGAGACCGGACAGTGGGGGTGCGCCCCCGACCGCGACGGCGAACCCGTGTTCTGCCCCTCTGTGCTGATCCTGGTCCCGACCGACGTCTCCGCCACGCGACTGACTGCGGACGCCGGTTTGGACGTGGGCATCGGTGACGTGCTCGTGCGGCCGCTCGTCGGAATCGGCTGGCTGCGCTACGCGTTCCACTGGGATCCGGACGGGTCGGGGACGTTCTCGCTCGCTACGGGGAAGGCCGTCGACCATTCGCTCGCGCTCACGTACGGTGTCGCGCTCGCCGTCCCCACCGGGCGTGTTCGCCTGGAGGCAGAGGTCCGCCGAATGCGCGCCCCGTCCGATCCACTCCGCCCGAGTCGGGCGAGCGCCCTGTCCGTCGGGGTGTCGATGCCGATTCGCTGACGCCCTCGAACCGCCGGGCGCCCGACCGCCAGGGGCGACGCACCTCGCTCGACGCCGCTCGCCCCTGGAACGGCCCCCACCGCGGGGGTTATCTTCCGATTCACAGCGTTCCGTGGTGAGTTGCGGCGTATTGCGGCCACGTTAAAGAAACCGCTAAAAAGCCCGCGTTCGGCCCTGTCCGGAGGCGATCTTCGAGGCGATTCTTTACCGGCCCGATCCTCCGCAGCGCCCTACATCCGGCAAACGCTTATGGTACTTGGGTTTGCGGCGACGCCCTGGCCCGGATGCTGCAACGGGCGGCGGCGGAACCCCAGCCGACAGGGAGCGGCCAGTTGAGCGAAGGCCATCGACATGGATCCGAGCGACTGCGGACGTTGCTCGACCGGCGCATCCTGGTGCTGGATGGTGCCATGGGCACCATGATCCAGCGCCATCGACTGGACGAGGACGCGTTTCGCGGAGAGCGGTTCCGTGACCATCCCGTGTCACTCCAAGGCGCCAACGACCTCCTCTCGCTCACCCGCCCCGATGTCATCGCGGACATCCACCGGCAGTATCTGCACGCCGGCGCCGACCTGATCGAGACCAACACGTTCAATTCGACGCGCATCTCCATGGCCGATTACGCCCTGGAGGACGCGGTCCGGGACATCAACGTGGCGGCTGCCCGCCTGGCCCGGGCGGCGGCGGACGAGGTCACCGCCCGCGACCCGGATCGTCCCCGGTTCGTGGTCGGCGTCCTGGGTCCGCTGAATCGCACGGCGTCCATATCGCCCGACGTGAACGACCCGGGCTTCCGCAACACCACGTTCGCCGATATGGAGGCCGCCTACACGGAGCAGGCCGAGGCCCTGCTGGACGGCGGCGTCGACGTCCTCATGGTCGAGACCGTCTTCGACACGCTGAACGCCAAGGCCGCTCTGTTCGCGATCACGGGGCTGCTCGACGAGCGCGGGGTCGACGTGCCGATCTTCGTGTCCGGCACCATCACCGATCAGAGCGGCCGCACGCTCACCGGCCAGACCCCGGAAGCGTTCTACAACTCGATCCGGCACGCGCACCCCCTGGCCGTGGGACTCAACTGCGCGCTGGGTGCGACGCAGCTCCGCCCGTACATCGAGGAGATCTCGGACGTCTCGGAGACGTTCGTGAGCTGCCATCCCAACGCGGGACTCCCCAACGAGTTCGGCGAGTACGACGAGACTGCGGAGGCGATGGCCGCGGTGGTGCGCGACTTCGCGGAGTCGGGGTTCGTCAACGTGGTGGGAGGCTGCTGCGGCACCACGCCCGAGCACGTGGCGGCCATCGCCGCCGCCGTGCGTGACCTCGCACCTCGCCGCCTGCCCAGACGTCCGCGACGCACGCGGCTCTCGGGGCTCGAGCCGCTGACGATCGGCCCGGAGTCGCTGTTCTTGAACGTGGGCGAGCGCACCAACGTCACCGGCTCCAAGCGCTTCGCGCGCCTCATCCTCGAGGACGACTACGAGACGGCGCTCGAGGTGGCCCGCCAGCAGGTCGAGAACGGCGCCCAGATGATCGACGTCAACATGGACGAGGGGCTACTCGACTCCAAAGCGGCCATGGTCAGGTTCCTGAACCTGGTGGCCTCGGAGCCCGACATCAGCCGCGTGCCGATCATGGTGGACTCCTCCAAGTGGGAGGTGATCGAGGCCGGGCTGCGCTGCGTTCAGGGCAAGGGCGTCGTGAACTCCATCTCGCTCAAGGACGGCGAGGAGGCCTTCCTCGACAAGGCCCGTCTGGTCCGGCGCTACGGGGCGGCCGTGATCGTCATGGCATTCGACGAGGACGGCCAGGCGGACACCATGGAGCGCAAGTTCGAGATCTGCGAGCGCTCCTATCGCCTGTTGGTGGACAGGGTCGGCTTTCCGCCCGAGGACGTCATCTTCGACCCCAACATCTTCGCGGTGGCCACCGGCATCGAAGAGCACAACAGCTACGGCGTCGCCTTCATCGAGGCCACGCGCCGGATCAAGCAGGAGCTGCCGCACGCTCTGGTTAGCGGCGGCGTG
>JAHEKN010000118.1 GCA_024638305.1 Gemmatimonadota bacterium
CTCTTCGAGCGCCGCCTGATAATCAGGGGCGTCGTACGCTCCCTCCGCCTCACGGAGGTGAACGGCCTGAACCATGGAGTCCGGCAGAGTAGTGAGCAGCTCGCGCGCGTGGCGCTCCCAGGCGCGCGCATCGAGCGCCGCGCTGGCCAGCACGAGACTCTCCACCGCGTCGGGATGGGCCCGATAGTACTCGACGCCGAGCATCGTCCCCCACGAGTGGCCATACAGATGAAACCGCTCGAGGCCCAGGTGGCGCCGTAGTGAGTCCAGTTGCTCGACGAAGTGCCGGATGGTGAACTGGGTCGTATCGGTCGTGATGTCCGACTTCCCGCTGCCCAGTTGGTCGTAGCGAACCACCGGGCGGTCGCTGCCCAGAGCTTCCATCGCCTTCAAGTAGAAGCTCGAGAACCCCGGACCCCCGTGAAGCAGAATCACCGGCGTTCCGGTCCCGGTGCCGGTGACTCGGTACCACATGCTTCCGCCCTCAACCTGAAGGCGGCCACCGTCCGTGAGAATCGCCGAGTAGTCCGTGCCGTTCGGTGCGGCGTCCGCGCACGCGAGCGTGGAAACTCCCGCCATCAACATGATCAGGCGCTTGGTCGACATCGAAATCCTGCCGAAAGGAGAATAGGTGAAGGAATTTCGTGGCGCCGCTGATGGCCAGCAAGCGTGGTGGAGACGCACCTCGCCATTGGCGTCGCGGCTCCTACGACCCCCGTTCCAGCGTGCGAGTCAGACACGTGGGGCCGCCGCACCCCTTCCCGCTGATCTCGGCCCCCACGTAGGTGAGGACCTCGACCCCGGCATCCTCGAGTCGCCGCCGAGTGCGCTCGCATCCGGAAAGCTGGAGGCAGACGCGCGGCGCCAGGGCCAGAACGTTCCCGGCCATGTCGTCGAACTCCTCCTCCGGCACCTCCACGAGCTGGATCCCTCGATCCGCGAGCGTCTCGCGGAAGGGCACCGGCATCAGCGGCGAGTAGACGAGTGCCAGGTCGTGGTCGAGGGGGCTCACGATGGACATCAGGTGGAAGACGTCCGTGGGACCTCGCCAGTGCGGAAGGGGGACCTCCAGGACGTCGATCCCACCACCGAGCAGCGAGCGGAGCTGCCATATACCCTCGGCATTGGTGCGGTACCCCCGCCCGACCGCCACCGTCCGCCGGTCGAGCCATAGCACGTCTCCGCCCTCGATCGTGCCGGGCGCTTCGATGCGCCCGATCACCTGGAGGCCGGCGCTTGCCAGCGGGGCCTCGAGCGCGGCTGGCTCGCCTTCCCGCGCGGGCTTGCCCATGCGGCAGAGGATGGCACCGCGGTCGCACACCACGGCGGCGTCGCGCACGTAGATCGAGTCGAGCCCCGTATCCGCACTCCGCGGCGCGAGTGCGACCTCGATCTCCCGGCCGCGCAGGAGGTCGGCGAGCGCGTCGAACTCCTCGGCCCCCCGGGCGAGATCGGGCCGATCGCGATAACCGAGCACCCGCCACTGTGCCTCGATCGAGTCGTCGGACGTCCACGCGTCGCGCGGATGCTTGAGGAGGACCCGCTGGAGCGGCCCTACCTCGGACTGCAGGGTCGAACTCACCCTCGGTCGGACGGTGGAGTGGGGGAGGGCCGGGCGCGCCACGCGATCCAGACGTACACGGGGATGCCGCACATCAGGAGGATGAAGCCCCAGAAGACGGTGGCCTGCCCCGATCCGGCGATGGCCCACAGGGCGTAGGCGAACGCGACCCCTGCCAGCACCGACGCGCGGGCCAGGCGAGCCCCCCGGAACAGCGCCGGCTCACGGATCCGGATCATGATCTCCGCCATGGCGGTGAACGCGTACGGCACGAGTGCGGTCAGCGTCGCCAAGAGGATCATGAAGGTGAACAGGGACACCAGGCTCTGCGAGTAGTTCGTCGCCATCAACGCCGTGATCAGGACGCTGGACACGATGAGCCCAGCGGCGGGCATCCCGGCCTTGGACTGCCGACCAAAGAGCTGCGGGAAGAGCCCGTCGCGGGCGGCGGCAAAGGGAATCTGCCCTTGGAGGAGTATCCAGCCGTTGAGGGCGCCCAGGCACGAGACCACCGCGCCAGCGGCCACCAGCCGACCAGCCCACGTGCCCCAGACGGAGGACGCGGCATCGGCGAACGGGGCGGTGGAGACTCCGAGTGCTCCAGGCGACATGATCCCCATCACCCCGACCGTGGCCAGGATGTAGATCGCGCCGGTGACCAGCGTTCCGACGACCGTGGCGCGCGGGATGGTGCGCTCGGGAGCCTCGATGTGCGCCGCGGGAACGGTGGCGGACTCGAAGCCCAGGAAGGCCCAAAGAGTGAGCGCCCCTGTTGCCGTGATGGCGCCGAAGGCAGAGTCGCCACTCGTGTTGAAGGGCGTGAAGTGGCTGGGGTCGAGGTAGAGCAGGCCGACCGTGCCGATCGCCGCCAGTGGCAACAGCTTGAGCGCGGTAGTGACGACCTGGACGCGCCCCACCGCCTGCGCCCCGCGCAGGTTGATCCAGGTGAAGACCCAGATGGCGACGAGGGCGGTGACCGCCGCGGCGGCCGGGCGATCCGTGAGTCCCGGGACGAATGTGCCGAGGTAGCCGACGAATGCGACGGCGATGGCGGCGTTGGCGGCCAGAATCGAGATCCAATAGCCCCACGCCACCAGGAAGCCCGCAAAGTCGCCGAATCCGCGTCGAGAGTAGGCGTAGGGGCCTCCGGCAGCCGGCACCACGGCGCTGAGTCGTGCGAAGACCAGCGCGAGCAGGAGGGCGCCTACGGTGGACGCCAGCCAGCCGATCACGCTGATTCCGCCGAACGCGGCCAAGGAGGCCGGCAGCAGGAAGATCCCCGATCCCACCATGTTGCCCATCACGAGCGACACGGCCATCCAGGGTCCCATCTTGCCGGGATGCGCCCGCTCATCGGCTCCGGTCAAGGCGTGGTTCGACTCCGGTTGCGGGGGTAGGTTGGGCGCCGGACCTTTCGTCCGAGCCCTGCGACCCAGCCCCGAGTGAGGCCCCGAACCCCGATGGACGAACCCAGGACCGTTTTCGAAGCGCTCATGATAGGGGCCGATGACGCGCCGGCGATACGTGCCCCGGGGCGGAGCGCCATCACGTTCGCCGGCCTGAGGGACCAGGTGGTCGCGACCGTCGCGGAGCTCAATGCGCTGGGGATCGGCCGTGAGGACCGCGTCGGCATCGTGCTCCCCAATGGTCCCGAGATGGCGGTGGCGTTCGTTTCGATCGCGGCCGGCGCTACCACCGCTCCGTTGAATCCGGGCTACCGGCAGAAGGAGTTCGACTTCTATCTGTCGGACTTGAACGCCCGCGCTCTGGTGGCGCTCGAGGGCGACGACTCCCCGGCGGTGGCCGCCGCCGAGGCCCTGGGCGTGGAGGTTCTGAGGCTGCGCCCGGACCCGGACGCTGGAGCGGGACGCTTTTCGCTAATGGCCGGCGAGAACGGCGACCGCTCGCGGGCCGAGTCGCCCGGGCTCGCCCAGGCCGACGACGTGGCGCTGGTGCTCCACACATCGGGAACGACGTCGCGACCGAAGATCGTGCCGCTACGGCACCGGAACATCTGTGCGACCGCGAGGAACATCCGGGCCACGCTGCGGCTCATGCCGGCGGATTGCTGCATGAACGTCATGCCGCTCTTCCACATCCATGGCCTGATGGCCTGCGTATTGGCTCCGCTGCGCTCAGGAAGCGCCGTGTTCTGCACGCCCGGGTTCAACGCGCTCAGGTTCTTCTCCTGGCTGGACGAGGCCAAGCCCAGCTGGTACTCCGCCGTCCCCACGATGCACCAGGCGATCCTGGCGCGCGCGGCCCGCAACGCCGACGTGGTAGCGGCCAGCGAGCTCAGGTTCATCCGCTCGTCCTCGGCGTCCTTGCCGGCGCCGGTCATGGCGGAGTTGGAAGAGACGTTCGGAGCGCCCGTGGTCGAGGCATACGCCATGACTGAGGCATCGCATCAGATGACCTGCAACCCCTTGCCGCCCGGCGTGCGGAAGCCGGGCACGGTGGGGCCCGCGGCGGGTCCGGAGGTGGCAATCATGGACGACGGAGGAGACCTCCTCCGCACGGGCGAGACCGGGGAGATCGTCATTCGCGGCCCGAACGTCACCTCCGGATACGAGAACAACCCGGAAGCCAACGCCAGCGCGTTCACGAACGGGTGGTTCCGCACGGGAGACCAGGGCGTCATGGACGAGGACGGCTACGTGACGGTCACGGGGCGCCTCAAGGAGATCATCAACCGGGGCGGAGAGAAGATCTCGCCTCGCGAGGTGGACGACGTCCTGATGGAGCATCCCGCCGTGCAGCAGGTGGTCACGTTCGCCCTGCCGCACGACAAGCTCGGCGAGGAGGTGGCGGCGGCGGTGGTGCTCCGAGAAGGCCAGCAGGCGGACGAGTCCGAGATTCGAGCGTTCGCGGCGGAGCGTATCGCCGACTTCAAGGTCCCCAAGAGGGTCGTGATCCTGGACGAGATTCCGAAGGGACCCACGGGGAAGCTCCGCCGCATCGGGCTCGCCGAGCAACTGGGACTGGGGTGAGCGGCGCCCGCCGAGGGGCGGCCGCGGCTGCGGTGCGCCGAGCGTCCGAGGCGGCCGGGGCACCCCGATGAGGATCTGCGTCTACGGGGCGGGCGCCATCGGCGGCTACGTAGGGGCGCTGCTCAGCTTGGCCGGCGAGGACGTCACGTTGATCGCGCGCGGGCCGCACCTCGCCGCCATGAAAGCCCACGGAGTCCGGCTCCGGATCGACGGAGAGGAGCGGATCGCGCGCCCGCGCTGCACGGACGACCCGGCCACCGTGGGGCCGCAGGACTACGTGGTCGTCACGCTCAAGGCCCACTCGGTGCCCAACATCGTGGAGCCCATGCAGCCCCTCCTCGGTCCCGACACTGCCGTGGTGTGGGCCGTGAACGGCGTTCCCTGGTGGTACTTCTACCGGCTCGAGGGAGAGTGGGAGAACCGCAGGCTCCACACCGTCGATCCCGACGGTCGTCAGTGGGAGCGGATCGGCCCCGAGCGCGTAATCGGCGTGGTGGTCTATCCGGCGGTCGACGTGCCAGAGCCGGGAGTGATCGAGCACATCGAGGGAAACCGCTTCACGCTCGGTGAGCCGTCGGGGGAGAAGACCGAGCGGGTGCAGCGGCTCTCGCAGGCGCTGATCGGAGCGGGGCTCCGGGCCCCGATCCGGCGTGTGCGCGATGAGATCTGGCTCAAGCTCTGGGGCAACCTCTCGTTCAACCCGATCAGCGCGCTCACGCTCGCCACGCTCGACGTGGTCGCGACCGATCCGGGCACACGAGCGGTCGCGAAGTCGATGATGGTGGAGGCACAGGAGATCGGCGAGAAGCTCGGCGTGCGCTTCGCTGTCAACGTGGAGCGCCGGATCGACGGGGCCGCGGCCGTGGGCGCCCACCGCACCTCGATGCTCCAGGATCTCGAGAAGGGCCGCCCCATGGAGATCGACGCGTTGGTGGCGGCCGTTCAGGAGATGGGACGCCTGGTCGAAGTCTCGACCCCTACGGTCGATACCGTGTTGGCCCTCATCCGCCAGCGAGCGGCGAGCGCCCGCGCGGAGTCCGGAGTGCCACGCTAGATGCCCACCATCCGCTGCCTTCCGGACAACAGGTCCGTCCCAGTGGAAGAAGGGGACACGATCCTCGACGCGACGCTCCGCGCCCACATCGCGCACGCCCACGCCTGTGGGGGCCAGGCCAAGTGCTCCACCTGCCGGGTCTGGATTCTCGAGGGGATGGAGAACGTCAGCCCGCTGGAGGACGACGAGCGCCGCCTCGCCGAGCCTCTCGGGTTCGGACCGGAGGTGCGGCTCGCTTGCCAGACCCGCGTCCAGGGAGACGTGAAGCTCCGCCGCCTGGTGCTCGACGAGACGGACCTCGAGATCACGAGCCAGCTCTCGCGTCATCGGCTGGGCCTGGCGGGAGAGAGTAAGAACGTCTCGGTCCTCTTCTGCGACATTCGCGGGTTCACGCAGCTCACGACGGCGCTCTCGCCCTACGACGTGGTCTTCGTGCTCAGCCGCTATTTCTACCAGGTCGGAGAGGCGATCGAGGTCAACGGCGGCTACATCGTCGACTTCTACGGCGACGGAGTCATGGCCTTGTTCGGCGTCGACGACGACCCGCTGGCCCCGCTCCGGAGCGTGAAAGCCGGACTCGACATCCTGGCCGAGGTGGACCGGTTTCGGCCCTACATGCGGTCGATGTACGGGATGGGGTTCGACGTGGGGGTTGGACTCCACTATGGGCCCGCCGTGATCGGCACGGTCGGATCGGCCCGCCACGAGAAGCTGACGGCCATCGGGGAGACGGTGAACGTCGCGAACAGGGTCGAGGCGGCCAACAAGGAGTCCGGGACGCACATGCTCATCTCCGACACGCTCCACGAGGAAGTGGAGGACTATGTCGAGGTCGGGGACTTCCTGCGGGTCTCGCTCCGGGGCACGACCGAGCGTCGGAGCCTCTACGAGATCGTGGCCATGAATCCCGCCGGCCTGGCGCTGGTGGCGCCGAAGGGGGAAGGGGACGAGACCAGGGAGCGATTCGCGGGTCGCGAGTGGGTCCGAGTGCTGCCGGAGGCCGAGCTGCCCGTGGGCGGTCAGAAGGTCGTCGGGCTGGACCAACTGGACGTTCTGCTCATTCGAACGGATTGGCGCATCCACGCGATAAACAACGCGTGCCCACACCTGCGGCTTCCGCTGGTGGAGAGCACGGTGACGGAGCGGGACCGCATCATTTGCCGCTGGCACGAGAGCTGTTTCGACCTCAGCTCGGGCGACATCGTCGAGTGGTGCCCCGCCCTGGAGTCGGACGGGTCCCCGAAAGGCATGGCCCACCTCGGAGACGTGAGCAAGAACCGCACGCCCCTACGTCCGCTCCCAGCCCGGGTTCACGACGGCCATATATGGGTGGCGCTGGAGTGAGGTAGATCCGCCCCCCGCGACCCTAGCCCTCGACGGCCTCGCGCGGGCGGGTTCCGCCGGGCTCCGCCGACTCGGATTCCGACTCGTCCGGGCTGTAGAGCACGGTGCTCAGGTAACGCGCTCCCGAGTCCGGCGCGATGGCCGCGACCCGGTGCCCGGTGCCGATCTCCCGAGCGACCTGAAGCGCGGCCCATGCGATCCCGCCACTGCTCATGCCCAGGAAGAGCCCCTCCTCGGCGGCGAGTCGCCGTGCGAGCGGGAAAGCATCCTCCTCGTACACGATGATCACGCGATCGATTACCGACCGATCCAGGTTCTCGGGGATGAACCCTGGGCCCATCCCCTGAAACTGATGAGCTCCACGCTCGCCACCGGAGATCACGGGGGATCGAGCGGGCTCAACCGCCACCACCTCGATGTTGGGGTCGCGCTCCTTCAGGAACCGGCCCACACCACTGATGGTCCCACCCGTTCCGGACCCGTACACGAACACGTCGATCCGTCCCTCCAT
Source organism: Gemmatimonadota bacterium (assembly GCA_024638305.1). Classification (GTDB taxonomy): domain Bacteria; phylum Gemmatimonadota; class Gemmatimonadetes; order Longimicrobiales; family Gaopeijiaceae; genus JAHEKN01. Next base: position 7,461 of record JAHEKN010000118.1, read on the forward strand.
CGCCTTCCAGAGCTCGGGACCGGTGGTTTCGTAGTGGACGCGCGGGTTGGCGGGATTGGAGAACTGGTCCGGATAGAAGGCGCCGGTCTCTTTGGAGATGCGGTCGGCCTCCTCGCGGGCGGCGAGCATGCGCCGCTCCGGGTCCGTGAGCACGAACGTCGCCCCGTAGGCCTCGAGTGTGCGCTTGCGCTCGATGCTCATGGACGCCGGGAGGCAGAGAATCAACGGATAGCCACGCGCGGCCGCGATCTGGGCCAGACCGATTCCCGTGTTGCCCGACGTAGGCTCGACGATGGTGCCGCCAGGCTGGAGCAAGCCGCGGCGCTCCGCATCGTCGATCATCGCAAGCGCCGGCCGGTCCTTGATCGAGCCCGCCGGGTTCATCCCCTCGAGCTTGAGCCACACCTGGGCCATCCCCTCCTCCGGGACGCGCTCGAGGCGGAGCATGGGCGTGTTCCCGATGAAGTCGTCGATCATGGTGTGCCCTCCATGAAATCCGAATCCCGGCCGAGAGATCCTGGGCCGGGACGGTCATTCCGATGTTCGCGTGTCGGAGCTGCTTACGGTTCGACGCCTCCCGGGCTGCGGTTCCGTATACGACAACAGGACGCGCGAAAGAGGTGCATCGCCCGGTCGGGGCACCAGGTCGGTGGACTCTGTTGATTCATGGCATGCAAGGAACCGATTGACTCTGCGCGTCTCGGACGGGCGTACGAGTCACAATACGCTTCTTTCGTTGCTGGTTCCATCGTGCCAGGGGCACTTGGGAGGGGCTGAAGCCGGCCCTTCCCTCCGAGTCCCGCGCGATGTCCGATCCCAGGTCACCCGAGCGAGTGGACGCGCGTGCCGGGCGAACCCGGAGAGTGACGCCTCGTCCCGCCACTCGAAGGCCGGCGGCTGCTACGCGCCGAACAGAGGAATGTCGAACAAGCGCGCCAGGACGAGGATCGCGCTCAGCCCGGTGAATACGATCAAGCTGAGCCACCCGAACCAGCGGGCGAACGTCGACGGATAAAACGCGGTGTCTTCCTTGGGAATGATGGTGAGGCAGTAGTAGAAATTCAGAAAGAAGATCACCGGCGCGACGAAGTAGGCGAGAGCCGAGGCCACGAGGACCAGATATACCGGGCGTGGCAGCCCGCCGATGATCAGGACGGAGGTGACGAGCGAGTAGAACATCGTCGCACGGTAGATGTTGTACTCCGAAAACCAAGTGCTCCGGTGCTCTTCTCCCAAGTCCTCGCGGGCCACTCCGGGCACGCGCGCCGTGCCGCGGAAGAGGTTGCGGCTGCAGGCCGCCACGATCCGTGGCCAGCCGTCGAAGTAGTTGAAGGCCGTCGAGTAGGTCGCGGCGAACGCTCCGATCATGAAGACGATCATCATCCAGGGCCCCACGCTCTCCGTGAAGATCCTGGCGATCTCACCCATGACCGCTTGACCTTCCACGGGATTGGGGTACAGCCAGACCGCGGCCAGCAGCAGGAAGATGCAGGCCAGGATGAAGGACCCCACGTGACCGATGCGGAAGTCCCAGAGGCCGATCTGGAACCAGCGTCGGCAGTACTCTCGCGAGTGCGCGTCCATCCCGGCCGTGCGCACGGACAGATCTTCCTTACGGGGCTGGAACGGGTCGAAGCGACCGGCGTGCCCCTCCGACTCGAGCCGCTCCCGGATCAGGCTCATCCCCTTCTTCTTGGCTTTGCCCCACTCGGACGCCTGCAGCGACACGTCGATGCCGGTAGGCAGCAACCCGAGGAACGCGGCGATGATGAGCCATGAGCCTTCGGGGGTCTCGAAGGAGACGAAGTTCGAAAAGGAGGCCAGCGGTGCCGGGCGCACGAAGTACACGATGAGGGTCGTCAGGGCCAGAATACCGCCCGCGATCTTCGCGAACCGCTCGAGGGTCGCGTAACGACCGTACAGGAGGACAACCACGGAGGTGAGGCCGAGAACGGTGGCGTACCCCGTGAGCGCCGAGAGCTCGTAGCCGACGACGGGGAGTCTGTAGCTTTCGGGTAACCCCAGCCACGTGGTGAACACGTAGTAGAGCACGGCGGCGGCGGCGATCAAGCGCCCGGCCTGGCCTAGCGCTGACTGGATCACGGTCGTGATCAGGACGTACCAGAGCGGCCACTTCTTCCAGGCCGTGCCGTATGCCTCCATCAGGCTCTTCCCGGTGGCGTTGGTGAACCGGAAAGCCATCTCGAAGCCGTAGTATTTGAACACGTAGGCGACGGGGATGCACCACAGGAGCGCATAGGCGAATCGGCCGCCGGCCGTCGGGGCCGTGACCAAGTGGCTGGTCCCGATCCCGGTCATGGCCAGTATGACGCCCGGCCCGAAGTGCCCCAGCAGGCTCCGGAGCCTCATGTCGGGAAGCTCGAGCTCACCCGTCGGGCTCTGAGAGGTGGGGCCGCTCACGGCCGAGCCGCGCTCGGAGCCGCCCATGGCGCCGGCGGAGTCGCTATCGAGGGGCGGATGAGTGGGGTCGTCCCGGTCGACCGTCATGGCGGCGAATCACCTCCGTCCGAGTTCGTTCTTCTCGATCGACCCGGACCCGCGGCCCGGCTCTCCGGGCCGACTCCGGCTCCCGGCGCGCGTCACAGTAGGCAATGGGAGGGCGGTCGAGAAGGGCTGACGACATGGCGCTCCGGTACCCAGGATTGCCCGCCGCCCAGCCCAGCCCTACCGCGTTCCAGCGCCGTCCTCCTGGGTCACGGTCCGGTGCGTGCCCCAGCGCTCGAACCACTTCCGCAGGTACAGTTGGGTCCTCAGGAAATTCGACGGCTTGCTCGAGGTGCCGTGCCACTCGCCGTTCATGCGGATGAGGGCGGTCGGCTTGTTCTGGGCCTTGAGCGCCTGGTAGAACTCCTCGGCCTGGGAGATGGGTGTGCGGAGGTCGAGCACGCCCGTCATGAGGAGTGTCGGGGTGGTGACGTTGCCCACGTACGAGAGGGGCGACCGCCTGATGTGCTCGCTGGGGTCTTCCCAGGGGAACCGCTCGAAATCGGCGTACCAGCGCAGTGGGTTGCCGTCCACCTGGCCGACGAAGCTCACCCAGTCGATTACCGGGCAGAGGGACGCCGCCGCCGCGAAGCGGTCCGTGTGCCCCACCACCCAGGCCGTCAGGACGCCGCCACCCGAGCAGCCGTGCACGAACATGTTGCTCTCGTCCACGTATCCGCGCCCCACCACCTCGTCCACGCCGGCCATCAGGTCGTGGAAGTCGTCTCCCGGATACGCATACTGGATCGCGTTGCCGAACGCGCTTCCGTAGCCCGAGCTGCCGCGGGGATTGGTGTACAGCACCACGTAGTCGCGAGCGGCGTGCTCCTGCCAGCCGAAGTTGAACCCGATGTCGTACATCCCGTGCGGCCCGCCGTGGATGATCAACATCATCGGGTACCGTCGAGAGGGATCGAAGTCGGGGGGCTTGATGATCCAGCCCATGATCTCGAGGCCGTCGAAGGAGGGGTACACGATCTCCTCGACCTCGCCGAGCCTCTTGCCCTCCAGGACGTCGTCGTTCACGCGTGTGAGTCGCCGTCGGTCGGCGGGCCGGGAGAGCCGGAACGCGATCACGTCGCTCGGCGTCTGGGGTCCCTCGAGGAGGCCGACCGCGAGACCGCTCGGGCTGACGTCGCTCACGGTGAGCATGTGGGCACCGTCGGTCACCGCCCGGATTTCACCGCTCAGGGAAACGAAGTGGAGGTTGGCGCGCCCGTCTGCCACGAGGTTGAAGTAGACGCCCCGCCCGTCCGGTGCCCAGAAGTGTCCCGTCGGGCGCCGGTCCAGGGACGATGTGAGGTCTCTTGGGTTCGAGCCGTCTGCGTCCATCACGTACAGGGAAGACTCGATGTAGTCCGTGCCCGTGGTGTCGTGCCCGATGTAGGCGACGAAGCGACCGTCTGGGGACGGGACCGGTGACCCGTCGGGGCCGCGGCGTCGCGTGAGCTGACGCACTTCACGAGTGGCCACGTCTACGCGGTAGATCTCAGATTCCTGCCAGCGGTAGCCTGCGTCGGGAATCCGGAGGCCGCTGAAGAGGAGCCCACGGCCATCCCTGGTCCAGACCGCGTCTGCGTGATCGAAGTCGCCGCTGGTGACCTGTCTCGGTGTGCCGCCATCGGCGCTGACCACGAACAGGTGCTCGAACCCCTCGTCCACCCATCCCACCCGGTCCTGCCGATACACCAGGCTCTCGATGACGCGAGGCTCCGGGGTCCATTCCGCTCCCTCGGGGCGGGGGAGGTCCACCTGCCAGAGGGCGGCGGTGGGTCTATCTGGCGGAACGCGCATGTCGAAGGCCAGCCGGGCCGCGTCGGGGGACCAGCGCACGTTCGCTGGCGAGCCCTCCGCCAGGTTGGTGACCTGGCTCACCGC
>JAHEKN010000012.1:0-13510 GCA_024638305.1 Gemmatimonadota bacterium
GAGCGTGAACGGCACGTGACCGGCGTCCAGGGTCCGCCTCATCCAGCGGGCCACCGGCAGCGGGTCGTCGAGCGTGGCCAACGTGGGCCGCGGCATGGCCACGCCGGCCAGCAGGCCCCCCAGCCTCAGCGCACGGTCGCTCCAACGGAACACCGGATCGAGTCCGGGCGCGGCGGGGTCGACCTGGGTGAACCACGCGACGGGCGGTGCGCCCACGCTCGCCCACTTGAGGAGCCTGAAGCGGGCGCCGGCACCCGGTGTCTCCCAAGTGGCTTTCAGCCAGGACTCGCCCCCTCGGGCCTGGAGATGGAGGGCGGCCACGCTCCCGCACGCGCGGATGAAGTCCAGGTCGAACAGAAGAGGCGTACCCGTGCTTCGGCTGCCGCCGCTGCGGGCCGGGACGTGGTAGCGCGCGAGGGGATTGGTCAGCCGGTCCGGTCCGGCTGCAATGCGAGTCGATCCCCGGACGATGTCGCTACGGCCCTTGAACTCGTCGACGGTGACGTAGACCCCCGCCGCCAGCAGCGCGTGGAGTGTGGCCTCGATCCCGTCTTGGCGCACCTTCTCTTCCAGGTCGCCGTACTCGCAGCCGGCGGCGGCCAGGAGTCGGGCGAGCGGCCGCTCCGGGTGGGCGTAGATCCCGGAGGCCGCGATCCGCAGGAAATTGGCTCGACGATTCCCGAGCCGCGTACGCTGCGCGATGCCCGCCTCGGCGAGTGAAAGGGGCCGCCGCAGGAATGCCGGGACGCGGGCGAGGAACCGAGCCCCTACGGCGAGGGCTCGGGGGTTGGCGAGTGGGGTCGGCATGGTCGAAGGTGGAGCGTACGTGTTGAGGCCGCTACCGCGGCACGGAAACGTTCTGGGTCGGACCATCCAGGTCGAAGCCGCGACACGTGCGCCGCGCGCCGACTCCCCACAAGTTCTCCCTCACCGATCGGAACGATCCCCCGCGAGCGCGGGGGCACCCTTCGCCGTCGCAGGAGCGGGTCGACATGCTCTCCATCGCTCAGGGCAGGACGAAGATGCTCGAACGCGCAGCACTCCTCGCGCTCGTGATTCCCACTGTGCTGCTGGCCGGCCCGGCCGGCGCCCAGGAATCCGACACCGCGAGCACCCGGGAGGCCGACCTCCCGCTCCCCGTCGATCGCACCATCCCGATCGACATGACCGTGGGATCCTGGATCTCCCTGGACGTAAGTCCGGACGGTCGCATGATCGTCTTCGATCACCTGGGCGACCTATTCACCGTTCCGATCGGGGGTGGGGACGCCACGCGCCTCACGTCCGACATGGCCTTCGACGGGCAGCCCCGATTCTCACCCGACGGCACGCGCATCGTGTTCACGTCGGACAGGAGCGGCGGGCAGAACGTCTGGGTGATGTCGCTCGACGGGTCCGACACGACGCAGATCACGACCGGCGCCACCAACCGGACGGAGTCGCCGGACTGGACTCCGGACGGCAACTACATCGTGTCGTCCAAGGGCGGCTTCCGCGGTGGCAGCCTGCCCAAGCTCTGGCTGAACCACGTCGACGGGGGTGCCGGCGTCGCGCTCATCAGCGAGCCGGACAACCTGAAGACCATCGGGGCCGCCTTCAGCCCGGACGGCCGCTACATCTGGCACGCGCGCAGGACGGGCGACTGGACCTACAACGCACAGCTCCCCCAGTACCAGCTTGCCGTGTACGACCGGGAGACGGGCGAGACGTACACGCGGAGCTCCCGCTACGGCTCGGGGGTGCGGCCCACCGTGTCCCCCGACGGCCGCTGGCTGGTCTACGGCACGCGGCACGAGGACCAGACGGGCCTGCGCCTGCGCGATCTCGAGTCCGGTGAAGAGCGCTGGCTGGCCTACCCGGTCCAGCACGACGACCAGGAGTCGCGCGCCACCCTGGACGTGCTCCCCGGCATGTCGTTCACTCCGGACTCGCGACATCTCGTGGCCAGCTACGGCGGCAAGATCTGGAGGCTCCCGATCGCCGGGGGCGCGGCGGAAGAGATCCCGTTCCGGGTCCAGTACGACCTGGCGGTCGGTCCCAAGGTCGAGTTCCAGTACCCCATCGAGGACACGCCCACGTTCGCGGTGCGTCAGATCCGTGACGCGGTGCCGTCGCCGGACGGATCCCGCATCGCCTTCACCGCGCTCGACCGTCTCTGGGTGGCCGGCGCCGACGGGTCGAACCCGAGGCGCGTGACCAACGCTGTTGTGTCCGAGCACCAGCCCGCCTGGTCGCCAGACGGCCGCTGGCTGGCGTATGTCACATGGGACGACCGCGACGGGCACCTGCAGAAGGTGCGCTCGGACGGGTCGGGCTCGCCCGTGCGGTTGTCTCAGCGTTCCTCCGCCTACGTCTCCCCCGTGTGGTCGCCTGACGGCACCCGGGTCGTGACGCTCCGGGGCTACGCGAGCGAGTTTCGCGAGTCGGCCGGCGGGTTTGGAGGCGGCTCGCCGTCGCCCACGGAAATCGTCTGGTTCGCGGACGGATCGGCGCCGAGCGCGGCCAACGTGATCGCACCCGTCGACGGGCGCTCAGGCCCACACTTCGGGGCGTCTCGCGACCGGATATACATGCACCGCCGCCCCGACGCGCTGGTCTCGATCCGCTGGGACGGAACCGACGAGCGGGAGCACATCAAGATCCGCGGGGAGACGCCGCCCGGGAGCGACAACGCCAGCACGCCGTCGACCATCCTGCTGGCCCCCAGGGGCGACAAGGTGCTGGCCCTCATCGAGCGGCAGATCTACACGACCACCCTACCGCTCGTGGGCGGCGAGGCCCGGACCATCAGCGTGGGCAACCCGGAACGGGCATCGTTCCCGAGCCGTCGCCTCACCCGGATCGGAGGTGAGTTCCCGGCGTGGTCGGCCGACGGCCAGACCGTTCACTGGTCGCTGGGGCGCACGCTGTTCACGTACGACCTGGTGGCCGCGGCCGCAGCCGAGGAGGCCGCCGAGCAAGGCCCGGAAGAGGAGGACGACGATCCGGCCTACGAGGCCGCCGAGGTGAATGTCGAGATCCAGGTCGCGCGGGACATCCCGAGCGGCACGGCGGTGCTCCGCGGGGCCCGCATCGTCACGATGCGTGGTCAGGAGGTGATCGAGAACGGCGAGGTCCTGGTGCGCAACAACCGGATCGCCGGCGTGGGCGTGTCCGGATCGCTGACGGTGCCGGCCGACGCGACCGTGATCGACGTGACGGGCAAGACCATCGTGCCGGGCTTCGTGGACACGCACGCGCACATGCGCCCAGCCGGCGTGGTACACCGGTCCGACGTGTGGCCCTATCTGGCCAACCTGGCGTTCGGGGTGACGACCACCCGCGATCCCCAGACCGGCAGCACGGACGTATTGAGCTACGCCGACCGGGTCCGGAGCGGCGACCTGGTCGGGCCGCGGGTCTACTCGACCGGTCCGGGCGTCTTTTGGCAGCACAACATCGGTTCGGAGGAAGAAGCGAGGGACTTCCTCATGAACTACTCCGAGTACTACGACACCAAGACCATCAAGATGTACGTGGCTGGAAACCGGCAGGTGCGGCAGTGGATCATCATGGCCGCCAAGGAGCTCGGCCTGATGCCCACGACCGAGGGGTCGCTCAACATCCGCCAGAACCTGTCGGAGACCATCGACGGCTATCCCGGACTGGAGCACTCGATCCCCATCTACCCGGTCTACGAGGACTACGTGCGGCTGTTCGTGGAGCAGGGACGCGCGTATACGCCCACCCTGCTGGTCTCGTACGGCGGCCCCTGGGCGGAGAACTACTACTACAGCCGCGAGAACCCGCACGACGACGCCAAGCTGCGGCGTTTCATGCCGCACTCGGTCGTGGACGGCGCCACGCGGCGGCGCGGCCAGTGGTTCATGGACGACGAGCACGTGTTCGAGGATCATGCCCGCTTCGTGAAGGATCTGGTCGAGGCCGGCGGGCGGGCGGGCGTCGGTAGCCACGGCCAACTCCAGGGGCTCGGATATCACTGGGAGCTCTGGAGCGTGGCGTCCGGTGGGATGAAGCCGCACGACGCGCTGCGGGTGGCGACCGTCCTAGGGGCCGAGGCGATTGGGCTATCGAGTGACGTCGGCTCGATCGAATCGGGCAAGCTGGCCGACCTGGTCGTCCTGAACTCGAATCCGCTCGATGACATCCGCAACACCGCGGACATCGACGCGGTGATGATGAACGGTCGGCTGTACGACGGCGATACGTTGGCCGAGCGCTACCCCAGAGCGCGTGAGCTCCCGCCCCTTTGGTGGTGGGACGACGAGCCCAAGGGGCTGCCGGGGGTGGGCGGGATGTGACCTTCGTGGGGCGGGTTCGGACTTTTATCAGGGAGATCCAACGTCGCCGGGTCTTCAGGGTGGCGGTCTTCTACGGGATCGCCGGAATCGCCGTCGTCGAGGCCGCGGATCTTCTGTTTCCGAGGCTTGGCCTGCCCAACTGGACTGTCCAGTTGGTGCTCGGTCTCATGATCGTGGGTTTCCCGATCGCGCTGTTGCTGTCCTGGGCCCTCGAGTTGACCCCCGAGGGACTCGCGTTGGATTCCGGTCCGGCCGAGGCCTCGGCGACGATTGGGCCCTCGGCGGTGCCGCCCGAGGCCATGGCCCGGCCCCCGGTTGCACCGGCAAAACCCGTTGGCGACTCGCGCCGACGGTTGCTCGTTCTGCCCTTCGTCAACATCAGCCCGGACCCCGAGAACGAGTACTTCAGCGACGGCCTTACTGACGAGATCATCGCCGACCTGTCGCACATCCGGGCCCTCGGCGTCATCTCGCGTACGTCGGCCATGCGCCTCAAGGGTACGGACCAGGACGTGCGCACGATCGGACGGGAGCTCGGAGTCCAATACGTGCTCGAGGGCAGTGTCCGGAAGAGCGGCGAGGACGTGCGGATCTCGGCGAAGCTCATCGACGCAGGGACCGACCAGCATCTCTGGGGCGAGACCTTCGGCGGCACGATCGCCGACGTGTTCGACATTCAGGCCCGAGTGGCATCGTCGATCGCCAGCACCCTGAGGATCCAATTGAGCCCGGCGGAGGCGCGCGAGCTGCGCCGAGGTCGAATCGAGGACCCGGTCGCCCACGAGTCTTATCTCAGGGCGCGGCACGAGATGTGGAGTTTCTCCTGGGACGGGCTCGAAAAGGCCCGCCGGCACGTGGAGAACGCACTCGCGATCGTGGGCGACAACGAGCTGCTGCTCGCCACGCTCGGGCACATCCACATCTGGTTTCTCCAAACTGGATCGGAGCCGGATCCGAGCCATGTGGAGCACGCCTCGACCTGCGCCGAGAAGATCTTCGAGCTCGCACCCGACTCGAGGCATGGGACTCGACTGCGGGGTTTGATCGAGTTTCACCGCGGAGACTTTCGCGCATCGAGGCCGCTGCTCCAAGCGTGCCTCGAACAGAGTCCCGACGACGTCGACGCGCTCGCGGCTCTCGGCTACATCTCATGTCTTGCGGGACGCGAGGACGAGGGCATTACACTCTTCGAGCGGCTGCTCGCGATCGATCCTCTCACGCCGCTGAATCACGGAATGCCGGGCTTCGCGGCGGTCCTCCAGGGTCGCTTCGCCGACGCCGTGGAGCCCTACCGCAGGTTCCTCGAGATGGACGACGGGGGCCCGTTCTCGATGATGAATTGGGTGTGGGTTCTGGGCCTGAACCGCCGCATCGAGGAGGCGGATGCCACAGTCGCCAAGCTCGTCGAGCGTCACGGACAGACCCCGTTCGCCTCGGTGGCGCTTTCGCTCTACCGCGGCTGGAGGGGGGAGCGCGAGGAGGCGCTGGAGGCGATTTCCTCCTCGGTCCAGGAGGCCGCGCTGCATTCCGAGATGTTTGCGCGCTTCCTGGCCCAATGTCATGCGCTGGCCGGTGATCGGGACGGTGCGCTTCGATGGCTGGAGAAGGCCGTTGATTTCGGTCTGGCCAACTATCCGTTCGTCTCGCGGATCGATCCTCTTCTGGCGAGCGTCCGGGGGGATCCGCGCTTTTCCGCCTTGATGGTGCGCGTCGAGCAGGAATGGCGGAACCTCCCAAGGTAGCCGCCGCGGAGCGGCATGAGGGGGCGCCCCACACCGGTGTCCGCGCCGTCGCCGCTGGCGGGCGTACACAATCGCGCGGGCTCGGGGCGCCGCCCGATCCTCGCGCTTCACTTGATGCCGGCCAGCACTCCGTTCGTCTCGGCATTCACCGCTGAAGGCGGACCGACGTCGCGGCCGAGACATGGCATAGCGGGGGCTGGCGAGACCGAGAGCGTTGCGGCCCGGACGAACAAACGGGCCGCGGGCATGACCGCCCACGACCCGTTGCTCGCCGGCGACGCCGGATAGCCCTTACGACGCCCGCAGGAACACTGCGGTGGCCGCCTCGACCTCGGCGTCCGTGGTCGTCTCGCTCTGGGCGTTGTTCGAGTTGACCCACACCTCGGAGTTCAGATCGAAGACCACGGTCGTACTCGCGTTGGCCTCGAGCTCGAACGGCGGCACCGTCTTCTCGATCACAACCATGTTATCCGAGCCTCCGACCATGATGCTCACGTCTGCGGTGAGTAGAAGTCCGCCAAGGCTCGCGCCCGCCTGAATCGCCGCTCTCGCGCCACTCAGCGTGAAGCGCACACGGGAGTATGTGGACGCCGGCACGCTTACCGCAGCGGCGACCTGGGTTTCGTCCGAGGACTGCAGGGTGAGGTTCACGTCGGCCGGGCCGCCGAGCGAGATCCATCCTTCAGCCTCTGCGTAGATCTCGGCGGTGACCGAGCCGGTGAACGAGCCCTGGTACGAGCTCGCACCGCCGGCGGCCTCGCTGCCCCCCCCGCTGGGAGCGTCGGTCATGGCGGCACCTACCGTGGCGCGCTCGGTGTCCGGCCCCATGCCGTCGTCGTCGCCGTCACAGGCGACCAGCCCGCCGGCGAAGAGTGCGATGGTCCCGACAGCGATACCATGGGAGGCGATTCGGGAGAGGCCCCGACTGTTCATCAGTCCCTGAGTCAATTCCTTCCTCATTGTTCAACCCTCCAGCGACGGTGGTGGTCTACGAATTCCACGTACAGATACAGCGTGCGATGTCCCTCGGGACGCCGCGATGTGTGCCGACATACGGGTCGGCGGACCTTGGTCCTGGGGTGGACGCTCGGGCGGGCTGCCCGCGCTACTGCCCGGTGCTCACGGCGTACGGCCTCCGGGCTACTCCGAACCCGGACGACCGATCAGGGTCGCCGGACCGGCGACCGACCTCGGGGGATCGAGGTCGTGGGGTATCGATTCATTCTGGAACGCCTCCGACTCAGAACGACCCTCCAAGTGCGAAGCGGGAACCACTCGCGGTACGTCATCGAGCGGATCTGCCAACTCGTTGTCAACGAACACGTTGTCCTTGGGTCGACCGAGAGCTCCGGTCCGTCCTGCGGACCCTGGGGGCTCCTCGGCCTGTGTGTGATACGAAGCAAACCGGATGCCAGCGGCGGACCGGCTGTGGCATGATCGCATCGCTTGGCTCGGCAATGTTCCAGGGATCTTCCCCTGGGTCCGCGCCGACGAGGCGTCCGCGGTCGGCTCCAATCGGAAGCGGCAGCCACCATCCCGCGCCGGGGGCTGCCGACCACCGACGTCCGACCAGGTCCGGGGTGTCGCCGCCTCGATCTTTTCCTCCGCCGGCTCGATCACCACATTCCCGCAGATCGCCAACCGTTCGGAGGGACTCATGCGCGAACGGTCGATTCGCGCCGCCACCGCACCCCATCGCGCCCCACTACCCGCCTTGGCCATGTCTAGAATGCCCGGAGTGTTCGCGCTCGCCCTGCTCGCGGCCTGTGCTGGACCGGAGGAGCCGCCGTCCACCTTCTCGGAGCTAGCGGAGACCCGCCTCCCCCAGATCGACGGCACCGTCGAGGTGCCCGGCCTGGCGGCCGAGGTAGAAGTGATCCGGGACCCCTGGGGTGTGCCCCATATCTATGCGCAGAACCTAGACGACCTGTTCTTTGCTCAGGGGTTCGTGCAGGCTCAGGACCGTCTCTGGCAGATGGACATGTACCGGAGGGCCGGCGAGGGCCGCCTGGCCGAGATCTTGGGGCCCGAGGCGATTGAGCACGACCGCTCGGCGCGCCTGCTCAAGTACCGCGGCCCCTGGACCGACGAGGAGTTCAGCAGCTATCACCCCGAGGGCCGCCGCATCCTGGAGGCGTTCGCCTCTGGCGTGAACGCCTATATCCGACATGCGACCGGCGCGGGCGAGCTTCCCGTGGAGTACGCGCTCACGGGACTCGCGCCGGAGCCGTGGTCAGCCGAGACTCCACTCCTCCGGATCGCCACCGCCATGCCCACCGCGGACGTCCGGCGGGAGCTTGCCCTGGCCCGCGACGTCGACCGCTACGGGGCCGCGGAAGCCAATCGCCGGGCCCAGCCCACGCCGTACCGGGATCTCGTGGTTCCGCGGGCGGTCGACTACTCGGAGATGGACGACGGGCTCACGCCCGCCGGGGACGGGTTCGAGGGCACCATCGTACGTCCGCCGCTCGTGGCGCCGTACGACGCCTGGGCCGACGCGCGGCGCACCGCGAATCTCGGCGCCCGCGAGAGCTCGCCCGGAAGCAACAACTGGGTGATCAGTGGGGGCCTGACCGAGAGCGGTCGGGTCATCGTGGCCAACGATCCCCATCGGGGCGTCACCAACCCCTCCCTTCGCTACATGGTGCATCTGGACGCTCCCGGCTGGACGGCGATCGGCTCCACCGAGCCCGTGCTCCCCGGGGTGGCGATCGGACACAATGGACGGATCGCTTGGGGGCTCACGATCGTCGGTACCGACCAATCGGATGTGTACCTCGAAGAGGTCAACCCGGACAACCCGAACCAGGTGCGGTGGAACGGGGCGTGGGAGCCGCTCCGCGTAGAGCACGACACGATCCGGGTCAAGGGCGCCGAACCCGTGGTGGTCGAGCTCGAGTTCTCGCGGCACGGGCCCATCTTCTACCGGGACGACGGGGACCACACGGCATACGCGATGCGCTCGACGATGCACGAGCCCGGGTCGACGGGCTACCTGGCCGGACTCCGGTTGAACGTGGCCGGCGACTGCGTCGAGTTCCTGGATGCGCTGGACTACTGGCACGCGCCAACGGAGAACATGGTGTGCGGTGACGCGGACGGGAACATCGCCTGGCAGGCTGCGGCGCTCTCGCCCCGTCGTGAGGGCTGGGACGGCCGACTCCCCGTGCCCGGCACGGGGGCGTACGAGTGGCAGGGCTTCAGGCGCGATCTTCCGCGCGAGCTCAATCCCGAGCGGGGGTGGATCGCCACCGCGAACCACGACATCCACCCCGATGGCTACGACCCGCCCCTGTTCTTCAAGCGTCAGGGTCCGTACGAGCGCTTCGCGCGCGTGGCAGAGGTGCTGGGAAACGGGCGCGGCTTCACGGTCGAGGATTCGCGCGAGCTCCAGCACGACGCCTACTCGATCCCGGCGGCGCGGACGATCGAGCGCTTCCGCGGATGGGTGGCGGACGATCCCGAGGTCGAGCGCTACCGCCAGGAGTTGGCGAACTGGGACGCCGACCTCGACCGGGACAGCCGGGCCGGGGCGATCTGGGGCCACCTTCGACGTGTTCTTCCTGACCTGGACGACGACGGCGCCGAAGCCGCCGGGGCCGCAGAGTCCGCACAGGAGCTCTCGGCCGCGCTGGTCGCGGCGATCGCGGCGCTCCGCCAGGAGCAGGGCGACGATCCGGCCGAGTGGCGTTGGGGGCGGACGCACCGGAGCGAGTTTCCGCACTCCCTGGTGTCCGCGTAGGACCTGCCGGCCGCCGAGAGAAGGGGCGGTGCCGGCACGGTGGCCGCGACGGGTGCCACCTTCCGCGAGATCATCGACTTCGCGGACCTCGACGGCTCACTCGCGACCAACGCGCCGGGCCAGTCGGGCCGACCTGGGAGCCCCTTCTACGGCAACCTGACCGAGGGCTGGGCCGACCAGGAGTACTTCCCGCTCTCGTTCACCAGGGAAGCGGTGGAGCGCAATGCGGCGTACAGGCTGAGGCTCGTTCCCCAGCGTTAGGGGCGCTGGGGCGCTCGATCCCGATCGCGTTGGTGGCCTGAGAGACGGTCATTCCCGACGAGGGGCAGGCTCATCGGCGGACGCGCGCGAGCTCCAGCAGCAGAGTGCGCACCTCGGCCGCCTTTCCGAGCTCGTCCAACCGGGCCCACAAGCGTTCGACGGTGCGGTCGTCCACGAAGCCCGCAACCGCGGTCTGCCATCCCTGGTCTGCGCGAAACCGGTCCACGGCGTCCATCGCCTCCGGCCCGTAGACGTCACTGCCCGGCTCCTCGAGCGAGAGCTCGGACGCTTCCGGCTGGAAGTAACCCAGCGCGTGCAGCATCACCTTGAGTTGGACGACGTCCTGGCCGGCGAATTGGCGAAGCACCCTGAAGCCCAAAGTCTCGGACACGGCGTCGTAGATCCGGCGCACCTCGGCCACCGGCTCAGCGTGCTCACACACGTTGATGTCTACGGTGACGCCGTCTGGTCGGCGAGACATCCCGGGCCGCGGGTCGGCAACGAGCACGGCGGCGGACTGCGAATCTCCGTGCCGGCCATCGCCGCCTAGACGCTGTCCCGCTTGGAGCGCCTCGATCAACCGGTCCGCCAGGTGGCGGCGCGACCCCTCGCTCGCCCGGAAGGACTCCGCGACACGATCGACCACCTCGGTGCTCACCAGCGAGTTCCCCTGTACCGCGAAGGTGGGCCCCGTCCGCTCGGCCACCCAATCTCCCCGCTCTTCCGCCCCGTATTGTCCCGATCCCGTCCACTGTGCGGTTCGCCCCTGCATGTCGATCACCGCGACCTGCCGGCGCTCCCGTCCCTCGTCCGCTGCGACCACCCGGCCCAGGGCCGCCTGCGGTGCGACTCCCTGCTCGAGCAGGTCCAGAAGATCGCCCCCGTATTCGATCCGCGTCCCTCCCTGGGTGGCCACGGCGCCGACGCCGGGCCGCACCCAAGGGACGGCGTTCCCCACACAGGGTCGTCTCGTTGTCACGGCCACGCCGGACTCACCGGTTCCGGGATCGATTGCGATGATGGAGAAGGTGTGGAACTCCAGGGCCCCATCCCATGCAACCGGCTCCTGGGCCTGTCCGCCGATGGGCAGGAGCAGGGCGGCGACCACGAGCGCGATCCATCGGTTCGGGTTGGTCACGGCACGATCTCCCTTGGGTCCGTCACCCCGCGTGGAACACCCCACCATCCACCGAGCCGACTCATTCGTTCCCCCCGCGCTCACGATCCACCGCGAACACCCACAGAACGCCCCCTTCCGGCACGAACGTCCGGCTGCCCCGGTCGGAATCGATGCGGCGTCCCATGCTCCGCGCGTCCACGCCCCATCCCGACTGGATGGCCACATACTGAACCCCGTCGATCTCGAACGTGGAGGGGACGCCGATGATCCCGGAGTTGGTGCGATGCTGCCAGAGAACCTCACCCGTGCGGGCGTCGAACGCGCGGAAGTAGCGATCGTGGGTGCCACCCATGAACACGAGCCCGCCTCCGGTGGTCAGGACCGGCCCCCAATTGTGAGAGGCAAACTCCTGGGTCCAGACCTCCTGCCCGGAGTTCATGTCCCAGGCCTGGAGCTCGCCAATGTGGTCGGCCCCGGGCCGCACATTCATCTCGGAGTCGGCCCCGGTGTACGATGCACCCGGTCGGTACTCGACCTCCTCGCCGACGATGGTGCCACACAGGTTCTCGTTGGCAGGGATGTAGACGAGGCCCGTCATGGGATTGTAGGCGGCCGGGGGCCAGTCCTTCCCTCCCCATAGCGACGGGCAGAAAGAAGCGGGACGTCCGGTACCCGGTTTCTTGGACTCGTCGTAGGTGGGCCGCCCGGTCTCGGGATCGAGGTTGGTGAACACGTCCTGGTGTACGAACGGCTGCGCGTCCACGAATCGGATGGCGTCCTCGGTCCGCTCGAGGAGCCAGAGGTAGCCGTTGCGGCCGGGGTGGACGAGGGCGCGGAACGTGCGCCCGTCCCGCTCGACGTCCATGAGAAGCGGAGTCGAGACCTCGTCCCAATCCCACGACCCGTTCCAGTGGTATTGGTGGTATGCCACGAGATCGCCGGACTCGACGTCGAGGGCTATCACTGAGTTGGTGTAGAGGTTGTCGCCAGGCCGCTGGTCTCCGATCCAAGGGCCCGGATTGCCGGTCCCCCAGTAGGTGAGCCCGAGCTCGGGATCGAAGTGCCCCGTGAGCCACACGGCGGCTCCCCCAGTGCGCCAGGACTCCCCCGGCCACGTGTCGTTCCCGGGCTCACCGGGGGCGGGCACGGTATGGGTGCGCCAGATCTCGTCGCCGGTCTCCGAGTCGAGGGCGACCACGAATCCGCGAATTCCGAGCTCGCCGCCCGAGACGCCGACCATGATCCGGCCACGGGCCGCGAGCGGAGCCAGCGTCATGTAATAGCCGCTCGAGTTCTCGGCCACCGAGCGGTCCCACACGACCTCTCCGGTGGCGGCGTCGAGAGCGACCACGCGTGCGTCGAGCGTGGCCGTGTAGACCTTGTCGCCGTAGAGGGCGACGCCGCGGTTGGTGTCGTGATAGGCGACCAGGTCGTCCGGCAGCTCGTGTTGGTAGAGCCAGAGCAGGTCCCCCGCCCGCGCGTCCAGGGCCAGCACTTGATTGCCGGGAGTGGTGATGAACATCACGCCGTCGTTGACGATCGGCGGCGACTCGTGACCGCCGCCGGACCCCGTCGAAAACGTCCAGACCGGGCGGAGGTCGGCCACGTTGGACACGTCGACTTGGTCGAGCGGACTGTACCCCCAACCGGCGTGATTGCCGCGGTACGATAGCCAGTTCCCGGGCTCGGGGTTTTCCAGTCGCGCGTCGGACACGGGGCGGTACTCCTGGCCTCCGACATCCGCCGGAACCACCACGGCAAGCGCAGTGAGAAGGGCGAGCGCGCATGCGGCCCGGGTTTCGTTCACGAAGGGTCTCGCGCACGCGCTCATCGATGGCTCCTCCAGTGCTGGGCGTCGAACGGTCAGCGTCGCTGGGCGCCGACCCTTCCGGTGAACCCCCCCGCTATGATCAAGCTGCCGTCTGATATCGCGAGCGGTAGCGCGGCCAGCCGACGCGGCGCGGGCCCGCCCCGCACCCGCCCGTTGTCGCCCGGATCGAACTCCGAATCGTGACACGGGCACTTGAACCGCTTGGTCTCGCTGGCCCAATCGCTGATCTCGCACCCCGTATGGGTGCAGACCGCAGAATAGGCCACGATGCCGTCGGCCGCGTTGGCAGCCGTCTGCTCACTCAGTGCCGCCGGGTCCAGGCGGACGAGCATGATCTGACCGAGCCTCGACTCCGCGGCCACGTGCGATGAATCGCTGTCCATGGAATAGGCAAAGACCTGAGGGCCGCCCAATCGGACGTCTTCCGGCGCGATGACCTCCCCCTCTCGGCTTCCGAACGCGAAGACCAGGCGATCGCCGGTCGCCGGGTGGGTGTGTTCGGCGGCGGCGTCG
>JAHEKN010000012.1:13610-41461 GCA_024638305.1 Gemmatimonadota bacterium
GCGGGCGCTCGGAGGCGGATCTTGGCGCGGCCCCGCTCGTCGCCCATCCGCCCGGACGCCGGTTCATGACGCCAGCCCGTCCTCGATCCCGCTGCCACGCCCGACCGAGGCGTTCCCCCGCCCGGTTCCGACGGGTGCTCGGGGCTGCGCTCGGTGGCGGTGCGACCTGTGTGGCGCTTGCGGTCCCGGCCGACCTGGCGGGCCAGCGCATCGCCGGCATCGAGCCGGCGCGGATGTCGGAGGTCATGCCGGAGGCGGAGCGTTTCGGAGAACCGACCGCCGATCCGGCCGTCGTGCCCGCGTACGCGTTGGCGGCGGACGGCTCCGAGGCTCTGATCGGGTACGTCTTCCTGACCTCCGACCACCCCCCCGAGCAGATCGGATACAGCGGTCCGATCGAGGCCCTGGTCGGCATGAGGCTCGACGGCACCCTCAGCGGGGTGCGCGTAATCCGCTACGTGGAGTCCTACCGCCAGCAGATGGGCGACTTCCTGCGCCGGGCCGGCTTCCAGCAGCAGTTCGCCGGCAAGTACGTGGGAGACCCCTTCCGGGTCTGGGGTGACGTCGACGGCATGTCCCGGGTCACCATCAGCGTGCGCGCGCTGTCGCGGGGCATCCGTGACTCCTCCCGGCGGGTCCTCGCCACACACGTGGGCCTGGCCGACGAGCCCGACGCCGGTGCCGACGGGGCCGAAGTCGTTGGCCGCACCTGGTTCGAGCTCAACCAGATGGGCGTGCTCGAGCGCCTGGAGCTCGAGGATCCGGGCGAGGGCTCCGCCGCCATCTCGATCGCGTTTCTCGACAGCGATCCGACCGGGGAGTACTTCCTCGGCCGGCGCCTATACGAGCGTGCGACCCGCACCATGCGCATGCGAGACGACACCAAGTACCTCCTCCTCTATGCGGTCGAGGGTCCCAGGCTGCGCCTGTTCGTTCCCGAGGGATGGTCGATTGAGCAGGACGGGGACACCACGGAGATCGATCCAGGGGACATTGTGTCCCTGGCGCTTCAGCCGGACGAGGGCATCGTGGCCACCGAGGCCTCGATGGTGGGTGTCATGATGATCGAGCGGGAGCTCGACCTGCGGAGACCGTTTCGGCTCATCTACGACCTGGGCTCTCGACTGGGTGTCCACGACATCGAGTACGCGGTCCCAGCCTCCGGTCTCCCGACCAGTGCGGTTCCAGTAATCGCGGCCGACCGGCCCGAGACCCTCGCACCCGACCGGACGGAGGATCCCGACTCGCCGATTCCGAGCGCGGACGCGGCAGGCGATTCCGTGGGGCGGGGTAGCAGGCCCGCTGGGCCCTCGGACTCGACTGCGGCCGTAGCGGCGGCCGAGGCTCCGGCGAGAGCTACCCCCGCCGGGCTCTCGGTGCCCGAGTCGACATCCGCTGCCGATGCACCGGACTGGGACTCCCTCGGCGAGGGTGCGACGGCCGGAGCGGTGACTGCACCAGCGGTGACTGCACGAGCGGCGACGGCGGCGACACCGGAGGCTCCACTCCCGGAGCTCGCTACCCCGGAAGAAGAACCCGGCCCGGCCTCCGCACCGGTCCCGGACGTTCTCCAGACGTTGGATTTCACGGTGACCGTGGAGGAGACGCTCCTTCAGAGCACCCTGGCGGACACGTCGTGGTGGCGGGTCGCGAGGATGCTTTTCGTGCTCGCGCTGGCGCTTTGGGCATTCTTCGCCAAGACGTCCGCCACCCGCTGGCTGTCCGTGGGCGCCACGTTGCTGATCCTGGGGTTCGCCGACGGGAGCTTCCTGTCCGTCTCGCATATCACCAGCGGGATCTGGACGGGAGTGGACATCTTCCTGATGGATCTCCCGCTTCTGTTGATCACCATCTTCACGGTGGTGACCACTTTGGTCTGGGGGAGGGTGTTTTGCGGATTCCTCTGTCCGTTCGGGGCCCTCCAGGACGTGATCGAGCGCGTCGTGCCCCGCCGCTTCCAGCGAGCGCTGCCGCGGCAGATTCACGTGCGCGCCCTCTACATCAAGTACGGGATACTGGCCCTCATCATCCTGCCGGCGCTCGCCGGGAGCCACACGAGCCTCTACCAGTACTTCGAGCCGTTCGGGACCGTGTTCTTCCTGAGCCCGTCCCTGTTCTTCTGGTCGATCGCCGTCCTCTTCCTCCTGGCCTCGGCTGTCGTTCCCCGGTTCTACTGCCGCTATGCCTGCCCCCTGGGCGCGGCTCTGGCGATCGGCTCGCTGGTCTCGCTCAAGCGCATCGAGCGGGTGGAGCAATGCAACCACTGCAAGGTGTGCGAGCAGGCCTGTCCCACCGGGGCCATTCATGGTCCGCACATAGACTTCAAGGAGTGTGTGCGCTGCAACGAATGCGAGGTCCTGCTCCGCAGAAAGGCCGGCGTCTGCCGCCACGACATGGAGGACGTCCGCTCCAGGTTGATCCAACTGCGCGTGGGCGGCGCGACCGGGATGGCCGACCGTGTCTGACCTCGGAGAGGTGCGGGGTGGCGACCGCCGCCTCGGTCGGCGCGAAGCCCTACGGATAACTGCGGTTGCCGGGCTTTCGGTCGGCATCGGCGGAGGACTGCTGCGCGAGCTGATCCGCCGCGCCCGCCTTCATCGAGTGAGCGAAACCCGCACGCGGATGGGCACGGTCGTCACGATCACCGTGGTTCATCCAGATGCGGAACGGGCGCGCGGCATGGTGTCCGCGGCCTTCGCCGAGATGGAGCGGTTGGAAGCGATTCTCAGCCGCCATCGACCGGGTACGCCCGTCCATCGGCTGAACTCGGTCGGAAGGCTCCGGGACGCGCCGGTCGAGCTGATCGAGGTGGTGGGCGCCGCCGAGCGGTACTCGGAGTCGTCTGGCGGGGCGTTCGACATCACGGTCACCCCGCTCCTGGACCTCTTCGAGCGCTCGTTCGCCGTCGAGCGCGGCCCACCCACCGCGAGCCGCGTGCGGGAGGTGCTCCGATTAGTCGACTATCGAGCCGTACGGGTCGCCGGCCGGACCGTCGAGCTCGCCCCTGGCATGTCGATCACGCTGGATGGAATCGGGAAAGGGTACGTGGTCGACCGCGCCACCGACGTCCTCGTTGCCGCCGGGGCCCAGCGGGTCCTCGTGGACGCGGGTGGTGACATGGCCACTGCCGGCGCCGGCTCCAGGGATGACCCCTGGATGGTCGGCGTCCAGGATCCGGACGACGAAAGCCGGTTCGTCGAGCTGGTGCACCTGGCGGGTGAGTGCATCGCCACGTCGGGCGATTACATGCGCACGTTCAGCCTCGACCGGCGCTTCCACCACATCGTGGATCCGCGGGGCGGCTACTCGCCGGATCATACGCGCTCCGCCAGCGTGGTCGCGGCGACCGCCATGGACGCGGATGCCCTTTCGACCACCGTGCTCGTACTGGGGCCGCGGGAGGGGATTGGCCTGCTCGAATCGCTGCCGGAGATCGAGGGGCTCGTGGTGACGAAGGACGGCGAGCAGGTCCGCACGTCCGGTATGGGTAGACACACCGTCCCCGCTTGGTGAGGCGCCCGATTCAGCGGGACGCGCGATCACGGGCCGCCCATCACGGGGCGCTCCCGTTCCGATCCCGTCCCTGGCCGGGCCCCGAGGATCAGCTTCGGCGACTGAGCTCGCGGAGCCGGTTGGGGGAGCTGCCCCCAGCGACGCTCCTGATCTGATCGATCCGATGGCTGAGCGATCTGGGGTCGGGCCACGGCCCTCGGGACACGAGTCGACCGTTCACGAGGACGGCCTGGACCGGCAGCCGAGTGACCGTCCTGATGGCCTCGACCACGCCCACCCGGTACCGCAAGAAGTCACGGACCAGAAGGAAGATCAGGCTGAGGAGGTTGCGGGGGTCCACCACCTGGATCTCCAGGTCGTCCCCAAAACGGGTGCGCAGCCCGCGGTACAGGGGCCCCATCGCCTCGATTTGTGCTCGTCGCTCGGCAAACACCGGCCCCTCGCGACAGACCAGGAACTCCCCCTCGAGACGCCCGCAGCAGCCGCTCCCCGAGAGCTGCTCCTCGGACTCGCGCACCATGATGACGCTCGGTATCCGCTCACGCATCACGACGGCCACGCTCGCACTCAGGGCACGCAAGCGACGTCGTTCTGGCTCCCGTCCCAGCAGGATTTTGCCCCCGCCTTGTATCCGTCCGCCTGGATGTAGCCCTCACCCGACGCCGCGTCCCAAGAGATCTCGACCACGTTTCCGGTGGACGCCTCCACATGCATCACCAGTCGGCCTGCGCCCTTCACGTCGTAGGTGAGCCGGTCGCCCGCATTCTCCGCGTTCCCCGTCGCGGAGAATGACAGCGTCCATTCCTCCGGAGACGGGTGCGCCCAGTCGATTCGGCCCACCGATTCGCCGGGAAACTCCGGATGGAAGAACTGCCAGACGCCCTCGTCACCCGTGAGTGGAGCGACGCCGGTGTACCAGAGGAACCCCTCGAGACCCAAGGATGCCTGCGTGAGGCGCATGTCGAACGCCGCCTGGGCCCCGGCGATGATTCCCGAGAGGTCGCCTTCGAACGTGAGTCCCCCGTGCGTGGCCGAGAAGTACCAGTGCCACCGGAAGTCGTTCGCGTCGAAGACAGGCGTCTCCTGCATGGCCGCCGCCCAGGTGGCGACCGGTACCGCGAGCGCGGCCACGACCGCGAGGTTGGCGATTCCGACCCGGACCGCGGCATTGGACCAGTTCTGGCGGGTCTGGTCCGTGCCCGAGACCACCCCCGCGTCCCCGCCCGCATCGTCGAAGAACGAGAGGTCGATCGTGAGCGATTCGATCGGGGGGAGGGGAGGCGGCTCGTTGGGGACCTCCGCGACCGACGTGGGAGTCCCCCGCGTGCAGCCCGTGAGTGCCGTGCACAGCGCGAGCAGTAGGGACGTGGTTGCTCGGCTCCTCATCCCGATCCTCCGGTCCGGCGTCCTACTCGGGCCCGACCCGCGGAGCATGGGGTGGGCGATCCTGACATGATAGTCCAATGGCCCGCTGTTGTTCAAAAGGGCCCCGCGGTCGAGGCCTCGCGATCGACGCTCCGCAGTCGGCCCACCGCCGCACTCCACGGTCGATCTAAGGCGTGCCCCCCTCCGGTCCGACATGCCGCTCCAGGAAGTCCACCGTCTCGCGCATTACCCCGTTCAGGGGAAGAGGCTGATGCCCCGAGTCGAACACCACCAGACGCTTGCGTTCCGGCGGGGTTCCCAGGTGCTCGAAGAACTTCACCTGATAGGGGTCGACGGGCTCGGTGAAGTCGTGCTCGCCACCCATTTGCAGCACGGGAATCGTGATGCGGCGAAGCAGGCCGATCGTGCGGTCGATGGACTCCTGACCCTGGGCGACGCCGAAGCCACCGCTGTAGAACACCGCCGCCCGGATGCGGCCCTCGAACGGGAGCAACGAAGGCGCCGACGCGGCACCGAAGCTGACCCCGAAATACGATACGCGGGTTTCGTCAATGTCATCGCGCGCAGTGAGATAATCCAGGGTCCGCCCGAGGTCCTGGACCCAGTGCGAAACCAACTCCGCGCGCCCACCACCGACGAGACGCTGTAGCGTGCGGCCGTCGTTCCTTTGATAGGTCCCGTCGTAGACCGGCTCCACCAACACCCGTCCCGACCGAACCAGGTGGTCGAGCGGCGGCCGGGGCTCCTCCATGCGAAGGCTGCGGATGACGTTACCGCCGCCGAGGACGATGATCGCCTCGTAGGGCGGCTGGGCCCCGTGCGGAAGGTGGAGTCGGATGGGGAGCCGCTCGCCCCCATAGACGGCGTTGACCGACACCCACTCCCGGCGTGCGCCCCAGTCGAGCTCGGCGGTGGATTCGATCGTGTCGGCCAGCGGCAGGGTTCGGTCGTAACGGTAGAATCCCCGGTTGGCCTCGAACACGTCGTCGGAAAGAACTACGCCCGCACCCGAGAAATCCTGTACCGGGAAGCGGATGGGTGCGCGCAGCTCCGCGGGCGCTTCACCCGACAGGTAGCGAGCACAGCGGAATCCGTCCTTGGCGCTCCGCTGCCACGGGTCGGCCGCCTGCGAATCGTGCAGGAAATAGACCGGGTCGCCCCATCCGCCTCCCACCAGATAGCGCCGCTCCCCGGCACCCCGCGTGGACACCCATTCCCGGACGTTGCCGCCGAGATCGTGGGCTCCGGACACGCCGACCGCGTTGCGGCTGCCCACCGTCACCGGGCCCGCGCCGTCGTAGTTGGACGCCAAAGCGAACGCCGTGTTGAACGGCATCCAGACGTCGGTGCTGGGGAGCGCGGCACGCGCCCAATGGAACAGCGTGGGGAGGCTCTTGCCCCGCCAGTGGCAGTAGGCCGCCGCCTCGAACCAGCTCACACCGGAGACCGGGAGCGAATCGCTCCCTTCGCGCGGGCGTCCGAGCAGCCACGTCGAGGGGCCGGCGCGACCCGTCGAATCGACCAACACGGTCATCGCGTCCGTGAACGGGAGGATCGCTCCCCCGCGTGCGAAGGGCTCCGGCCACGCGGCCGGGGTCCCGTAGGGATCCGTGGCCACGAAGTCGGCGTACGCCGCGACGGTAACCTCCGTTCGGTCGATCTCGTACTCCGGGATCACGCGAGGCGCGACGGGTCCGAAGCCATAGACGGGTGTCGTGCCATAGGGACCGCCCGCGACCCGGATCATTTCCGATGAGCGCTCGCCCGTCGCAGTGAGCTTGGCGTCGATGACGTAGCTGGGATCGACCATGTAGTCGAAGCCACCGCTCGCGACTTCCGTGAGGTGGCTCTCCGGAATGAACGAGCGCGCCACCTCGAGGGGCTCGTGTCCCCCCGCCAGGATTCGGAACCGAAACACACCCACCGGGAAGCGATCGGTCTCGTACGGCGTGCTGCCGAGTTCCGTCCAAACGGCCGAGTCCGATGCGTAGGCGCGAACGAGCACATCGGCTCCCGGGGGCTCCGAGACGATTCGGAGAGGTGTGCTCATGTGCGGCCAGACCGGTGCGAGGACGGGGTGGTCGCCCAATACGGCTTCCGCGCGTACGGCGAGCTCCGCCGCCTCCTGCATACGATTCTGCCCGACGAGAGCCAACACCTCCGGGATGGCCTCCTCCTCGGCCCAGCGCTCGAGGGCGCGGTGCCGCGTCCACTGCCAGAGGCCGGCGCCAACCAGTGCAATGAGTGCCAGGGCGCCTGCGGCCACCGCGGCCGCCCGACGGCGCCGGCTGGCGACTCCCGAGCGCGCCGCCGACCCGCCATGCACGCCTGGGTCCAGCACCACGCCGAGTCGACGGGCGACCTCGTCCGCGCTGGCCGGGCGACCGGCCGGGTCCTTGGTCAGGAGCTCGCCGACCAAGAGGGCCAGCGCCGCGGGGGTTTCTGGCCGGAGGCTCTCGATGGGCTCCGGATCCAGAGCCATGATGGCAGCCAGCGTTTCCATTTCCCGCCCGCGGGCAAAGGGCGAGCGGCCGGCGATCATCTCGTAGAGCACGACCCCGAGCGCCCAGAGGTCCACCTCCGGCCCGACGTCCCCCGCGTTGGCCTGCTCCGGCGCCATGTAGGCCAGCGTGCCCACCGGCGTCCCGGTCTTGGTCATCCCGGCTTCCCCGGTCAACTTGGCCACGCCGAAGTCGAGGATCTTGGCCTCGCCGTGCGCCGTGACCATCAGGTTGGCCGGCTTGATGTCGCGGTGGACGATGCTCCGCTCGTGGGCGCGGGCCAGCCCGTCGGCGACCTGACGGGCGATGTCGACGGCCTCTTCGAGGGGCAGCGGGGCATCGGCGAGCCGTGCGTCGAGCGTGACTCCGTCGTAGAAGGCCATTGCGATGTAGAGCCGCCCGTCGTCGGTCTCGTCGATGTCGTAGATCGTGCAGATGGCACCGTGATCGACGGCCGAAGCCGCTCGGGCCTCGAGCTCGAAGCGCTCTCGGGCCGCGCTGTCGCGTGTGAGGTCCGGAGGCAGGAACTTGAGCGCGGCCCGTCGGCCCAGGCGGGTGTCCTCGGCCAGATAGACCACACCCATCCCACCCCCACCCAGCTCCTTCACGATCCGATACTGGGCCACCATCGTACCGATCATGCCGTCAAGCCTCCGAGCGGCCCGGCGCGCGCGACAATTCGCGCCTCTCGCTCAGCGGACACGGGCTCCATCCTTGAAGACCATGCGGATCTGGCGCAGCGCCGAGATGTCCCGACTCGGGTCCCCCGCGACGGCGATCAGGTCCGCGAGCTTCCCGACCTCGACGGACCCCGCCTCGGTGTCGATCCCCAGCATCCGGGCCGGCTCGACCGTGGCGGCGCGCAGTGCCTGGAGGTCGGTCATGCCCGCCTCGACGTAGTACTCCGCCTCCCGCACGGTAGCGACGGTCCCGTCGTTCTCCTCGTGCGGGAGCTGGTCGGTCCCGAGCGCGATGTCGACCCCCGCCGCGATCGCGGATTCCAGCGCCGCCCAGTGGCGCTCGCCCACGGCCCGCACGCGGTCGAGATACCAAGGCGGCGAGCCGATGCGCTCGAAGAACGGCATGGTGGCGGGTTGGCTGACGACGATCGTGGGGATGTACCAGACGGCCCGGTCCCGCATCAGGTCGAACTCCGCACGGGTCAGGAAGTACCCGTGCTCGATGGCGTCCACGCCGGCCGCTACGGCATCGCGGGTGGCCTGGGGCGATCCCGAGTGGGCGGTCACCTTGACGCCGTGCCGATGGGCGACGTCGGTCACGGCTTCGAGCTCGTCGGGCGTCATGAACGAGGCGGCGATGTCCCCGCCCGGCGTCGCGATTCCACCGGAGATTGCGATCTTGATCCAGGTGGCCCCGGCGCGGATTTCGCGGCGGACCGCCTCGCGGAACTCGTAGGGGCCGTCGTTTGCCACCTGGTCCACCGCCGACCCGTGGCCGCCCGTGACCTGGACGACTTCCCCCGCCGAGAAGATCCGGGGCCCGGACGCCTCACCCCGCTCGATGGACCGAGCCAGCGCGAGGTCGACATGACCCTCGTCGCCCGGCTGGCGAACGGTCGTCACTCCGGCGTGAAGGCTGGCGCGGGCGTTGGCGGCCATGCGCAGAGCCAACTCGGCGGGCGTCTCGTCGGCCAGGGCGGCTCCGGCGGCCCCCGGGAGCTTCAGGCCGAAGTGCACGTGCATGTTCATGAGTCCGGGGACCAGCCACATGCCCGTAGCGTCCACCAGCTCCGCATCCTGGGGGATCGGTGTCGAGGTCGCCGGGCCCACCGCGGTGAAGCGGCCACCCTGCATGACGACCACCGCGTCCTCCAGGGCCGGACCGCCGTCCAGATCCACCAGGGCCGCGCCGGTGATCGCGACCGGGCGGTCCTGTGCGAGGAGCGGCCCCGCAGAGCAGAGGAACAGCACGAGGAGCGGAAGGCTGCGCATCTGGCAACTTGTGCCGGCCGGCACGTGCCCATCAACCCGCGGTCACACCACCCGGCCTATCTTCCCTCCGCTCATCCGGCCTGGAGCACCTCCTGTTCGACACCGCGCATCTCGGCCAGGAATCGATCCCGACCGAAGGGCCGGGCCGACGCGACCAGCGCGTCCCGGTCGAACGCGTGTGCTTCGAACCGCAGGATGGCGTTCATCAGCGCCTCCGGGGTGGGCTCGGTGAAAAAGACACCTGTAGCAGGTCCCAGGGAGGGATCGCCGCCCAGCGGCCGGACGGTATCGAGGACGCCGCCGTCCCCGAGTGCGATCACCGGCGTCCCGGATGCGAGCGCCTCCACCACCGCGATCCCGAAGTCCTCGACACCCGGGAGGAGGAGGGCGCGGGCGCGGCCCAGAGTGTGGGCCACATCCAGGTCGGACAGGTGCCCGAGCAGTTGCACGTTCGCAGGAAGCCGACGGAAGTGCCGCGCGGATCCCGCGCCCTTTCCGGTGGAGTAGCCGGCCAGCGCGAGGGGTCGCCCGAGGCGGGCGCACGCCTCGATGGCCAGGTCGGTCCGCTTGTATGGAGCCGGGGCGCCGAGGACCAGATAGAAGTCGTCTCGCTCCGCGCCGGGGGTGAACCGGTCGAGATCGACCGGGGGGTGGACCACGGTGGCATCGCGACCGAAGCAACGCTCGATTCGCCCGGCCACGTGGCGCGAGTTGGCCACGAATCGGTGGACGCGCGCGGCGGTGCGCACGTCCCAGGCGCGGAGCCGGGGCGCGACCCGACGCATGGCGGCCCGCACGGCCCAGGGCGCCCGACCCGGCCCGAAGTACGCTTCGTACTGGTCCCATACGTAGCGCATGGGCGTGTGGCAGTAGCAGATGTGCCGGCTGTCCGCGGGGAGGCGAACGCCCTTGGCCACGCAATGGCTGGACGACAGGACGAGGTCGAAGCCCGCGAGGTCCAGCCCTTCGATGGCTCGGGGGAAGAACGGGAGCAGGTACCGATACCGGGACGAGACGCCGGGCACCCGCTGGAGGAACGACGTGTGGATGGGCCGGCTCTCGATGGCCGAGGAAACGGATCCGGGCACGTGCAGCAGCGTGAATATCTCCGCGTCGGGGTGGAGGTCCAGCAATGCCTCTAGAACGGCCTCTCCCCCGCGCATGCCGGTCAGCCAATCGTGGACGATCGCGACCCTCATGGGGACCCGGTCGCCGCGGCGCGGCAGATTTCGACGAGCTGCTCGGCCCCGTCGTCCCAGTTGAAGCCTCCGGCGTGGCTTCGCCCCGAGCGGATGCGGTCCGCTCGTACGCCGGGTTCTTCGGCCGCCACGGCCCGAATCGCCGCCGCCCAGGCGGCTGGCTCGACCGGCACGATGTCCGCCGCGTCGCCCAGCACCTCTCGCGCTGGGCCGTACGGCGCCGCCACCACCCGGGTGCCGCAAGCGAGCGCCTCCAGCGGAGGTCGTCCGAATCCCTCGTCCATCGACGGGTAGAGCAGACCCAGCGAGCCGGTCATGAGGGCACGAAGGTCTTCGTCGGGCAGGTGGCCGAGGTAAAGGACACCGGAGCGGTCGGGTCGCTCGGAAGAGCCGCTGTGCACGGCGCCATGGGCGCGACCCGCCACCACGAGGATCGGGTCCGAGTCGGTGACGAACGCGCGCCACGTGTCCTCCAGGAAGGACGCGCCTTTCCTCGGTTCCACGCCGACGGCCAGGAAGAAGGGCCTTTCCAGACCGAACCTGGCCCGTGCCGCCTCGATCGCCTCCGGGGACGCCGGGTGATCGAGCGGGGCTGCGCCCTGGGACACGACCACGATCCGGTCGCGTGGGATCCGGAGGCTCTCCGCGAGATGGTCGGCCGACCAGGCGGATACGGTGGCGACCGCGGCGGCGCGCCGGGCCGCACCCACGTGCGCGTAGCGGGCCCAGAGCCGATAGGCCAACGTGAAGTCGGCGGGGCGGGTCAGGGGAAGGACGTCGTGGAGCACCACCACGTGCGGTCCCCCGAACCGCGGCAGCGCGTTGGCGGGATGGAGCACCACGTCGGCACCGGCTCGGCGTGCGGCCGCGGGGAGCTCGAGCTGCTCCCAGATTCGACCGCCCAGACGTCCCGGGATCTCCCGTACCTTGTCCGCGAGCTCGGCTGGTGGGCGGACACCGCGCGGCAGGAGGAGGACCACGTCGACGCGGTCGCACAGTGCCCGCAGGATCTCCCGAGCGAAGCGCTGCACTCCGGTGGGCCGGGCCGCCAGAAAGCGTCCGTTGACCCCCAGCCTCATGGCGAAGGTGTGAACCGCGGCGCCGACACCCGGCCGACGGCGGCCACCAGAACGATGAGCTGGCCGATACCGTGGGCGAAGGGCCACTCGAAGAGCGTGACGATGCAGGCGGTGGCAAAAGACCACAGCAGGGCGACCCGGAGGGCGCGCTCGCGGTCATCCGCGCCCGGATGCGCAACCGCGCCCCGCCACAAGGCCAGCAACGTCGACACGACGAAATAGACCAGCGCGATCAGACCGATCACGCCGGTTTCCGCGGCCACGTGCACGTATCCGTTGTGGGCGGAGCCCACGAAGTTGAACAGCCCGGAGATCTGAGGGCCGAAGGCCTCCAGCGCTTCGCCGAACCCACCGGGGCCCACCCCCACGATCGGGCTCGACTGAAACATGAGCAGGCCGGCCCCGGTGAGGAGGAGCCGCTGCGCCACGAGCACGTCGGACGTGGTCCCGGCAACGCGCGTGGAAATCGCTCCACCCGAGAGCACGTCGATGGCCAGTGCCGCGACGACTGCGACGCCCCAGAAGCGGAGCGCGAGCCTCCACTCGCGCGCCAACAAGAGCACCACGGGCGCGGTGGCGACGGCCAGCCAGCTCCCGCGAGAGAACGTCGTCGCCAGACCGACGACCACCAGGCCCACGGCCGCCGAACCCCAGAAGCGGGCGCGGCGGGTCCTGGCGGTCCTGAACGTGTAGAGCGCCAGGGGAAGCGAAATGGCCAGGAACATGGCCAGCTCGTTGGGCCACCCGAACCCGCCGGCAGCGCGAAAGAGGCCGCTATCGGCGAGCGGGAACCGGCCGGGGACGATGCCGACGGTCTCTAGCGCCGCCGCCCCTCCCGTGAGCGCGGCTCCGAGCGCCGCCCACCGGACGAATCGGTGCGCTTGCTCACGCGAGCGCGACACCACGTCCGCGGCGAACACGAACACGGCCAGCAGCAGTAGGAAGTTGAGCGACTCCCTCGCAGCCGCCACGCGGGCGTCGGCGAAAGCCGCAGCCAGGAGTACAGCAGCGGACAGCAGCGCCAGCGAGCGCACGTCTCGGGCGGGCGGGAGCAGAGGCCGGCGATCCAGGCCGCGGCCGACTGCCCACCCGGCGGTCACCACGGCGGCAACCACCAGGGCCGCCGGCAGGCGTACCTGGTCCGTGGCGTAGAGTGCAGGAAGGGGCAGTGACGCCACGAACGGCCCGAGCGGCTCCACCCAGCGGAGCGCTACGACGGCCATGATGGCGGCCCCGGCCAGGGCCCCCGCCACGGCAGCGAGCTCGAGGTCCCGTACGAAACCGGCCGCCGTCCCAAGGGCCAACGACACACCGAGTGCGACGCAGGCAGCAGCCGCCACCCAGGGCGCCAGGGAGGGGGGCCCAACCCGGGTCACGCTCACCCCGCCCCCTGGCGAGCCCTACCGGGCCGCTCGGTCAGCACGGCCCGCCCGACCGAGAGCAGGTCCGCCCCCCGCACGACGCGACCCAAGCGGTAGATCACCGCCACAGCCAGTAGGAGGGCGGCGGCCCGGAGCACGCCGTTGGTCGGATCGGGGGCGAGACGGAGGAGGCCGGCGGCCAGCACGGCGGCGGCGCCCACGAAGGCTACGCGTATCCGCGGCACTGCTCCTAGCTCCGCGCGGAGCACCAATAGGAATCCCACCAGGAGCAGCGCTTCCGATCCCAGGCGCGCGAGTGCCGCCCCGGTCGCACCAGCGGCCGGCACCAGGACCGCGTTGAGGGCCACATTCACGCTGACGCCCATCGTGTAGAGGCCCACGACGGGCATCATTCGCCCGGCCGCGCCCAACACGTAGCCGCCCAGGATCGTCACGGCGAGCATCGGCATCAGCAGGGCCAGGCGGGAGAGCACGGCGGAGGCTGGCCCGTACTCGGGTCCGAAGAGCAGCAGGACGACAGGGCCGGCAGCGAGGTGGAGGGACAGACCGAGTGGAAGCGCGCCGAGGACGAGGATCTCGGTCGAGGTGCGGCTGGCGCGCTCCCCGCCCCGCGGACGAATCGCTGCCCGCGAGAGCCGCGGATAGACCGCACCCGCGGCCACGATCACCAGAGCCTGGAAGATATCGATGGACTTGTAGGCCGCCGCATACAGGCCGACCTCGTGCGGCGTGCTCCAGGCCTCCAGGAGGAGCACGTCCACTTTGCAGTAGACCGTGAGGCCCACGAACGCGCCCGCGAACGGAACGACCTCGCGCAGGAGCCGGGGAACCTCGCTTGGAGTCGCCGGCGCTCCCCGGGCCTCGGGCGGTAGCCCGGCGATGAGCCACACCAGGGCGGCGCACCATCCCGTCCCGAAGCCCGCGCAGTACCACACGAGGCTCCCGGTCGAGAGGAGAAGGGCCACCCCGACCACGGCGGAGACGATTCCGAAGAGCGCCGACGCCTGGGTCCAACGCCCCATTCGCTCGATGGCCTGGTAGTAGGCGGCGACGTTCTCGGCGAACGAATGCGCGGTCCAGCCGAGGGCCAGAACCATCGACGCCGCGCGGGCATCGGGCAGGTCCGCGAAGAGGACCCCGGAGGCCACCCACGTCGCCCCGAGCATGGCAATGCTGGACACGACCTTCACCCGGTGGGCGCCGCTCATGATCGCCGGGGCTCGTTGGGGCGTCTGGGCGATCTCGCGCACCATCAAGGGCAGCATGCCCATGCTGGCGATGACGCTGGCGATCACCGCCAGCGCCGCAGCCGCCCCGTACGCGCCGAAGTCCTCCGTGCCGAGCCACCGTGCCGCCACCACCACGGACACCACCGTGAAGAGGCGGGGAAGGATGTAGGCGAGCAGAAGATACGACGCGTTCTTGGCGATCTGGCGGACGCCTTCGGCGCCGCCATCCGGAGGGGTCATGCGTCGTCTTGGCCCTGGAGCACGGCCCGGATAGAACGGGCGAGGATCCGTATGTCGCGGATCCACGACCGACCCCGCACGTACGCGACCTCGAGGTCCGCGCGCTCGGGATAGGGAGGGCGATCGCGCCCGCGAGAGTTCCAGGCGCCGAACACGCCAGGCTTGACCGAAAGCAGCACGTCCCGCTCCGCTCCGAACAGCTCTAGCTCCTCCGGAACGATCGGTCGGGGCCCGACCAGCGACATGTGTCCGGCAAGGACGTTGAAGAGCTGGGGGATCTCGTCCACGTACGTGAGCCTCAGGATCCGTCCCCAGCCGGGCACCCGCGGGTCCCTGGACGCGGGAAGCTTGAACCCGTTCTTCCGATGCGACTCGCGGAGCGCCGCGTCGTGCTCGAGCACCTCCTCAGCCCCCACGGCCATCGTGCGGAGCTTCCAACAGCGAAACTGCCGTCCGCCTCTGCCGAGTCGACGATGCCCGAAGAACACGGGCCGACCCCCGGCGAGGAGCACCACCGCCATGCCCGCCAGGAGGACCGGCGCCGACAGAATGGCGAGCAGGAGGGCCATGGACACGTCGAACAGCCGGCGGCCGAGCTCGTCTCGGTAGGTCACCGGTGGCGCGTCCGCTCGGGTCAGGCCCATGACGACGCCTCCCGGTTGGTCCGGCAGACCACCAGTGACCCCGCCACCGAGCCGCCCGCCTCGTGGAGCAGGTCGACCACTCGCCGGATCGCGGCCTCCGGCGTGCGCCCGGCCGCGACGACGAGCACTGCCGGGGCCCCCGCCGCGGCGAGCGCGTCCCCGTAGCCCGCGAGGACGCGCATGTGCTCGGCGGGTACGCCCAGCTCCCGGGCGAGCGACGGGCCCCAGGCCTCCGTCCCGGGCGCCATGATGAACCAACGCGGCTCCCCTGCGGCCCCAAGGAGAGCACGGAGCTCCTCGGCCTGGAGCATCAGACCCGCGCCCCTGGCGACTGGCGCGGCGAGCACCGGGGCGCCTGTGAGGGCCCGAAGGACCGAACGCTCCCGTATACGTGGATCGGTACGCTCGACCAGGACCATGGCGCCCAAGCCGGAGAAGCCGGCGAGCAGCATCCCGACGGCGAGGCCGAGTTTCTTCCGAGGCCACACCGGTCGGAACCGGAGGGTGGGCGGATCGACGACCTGGATGTTCGAGAAGGCGAGCGCTTGGCGCAGCTCCTCCTGGCGGAGTCTCTGCTCGGTCACCACCACGACTTCGCTGAGCACGCGGACCTCCCGCTGCCGCCGACCGAGCTCGACCACCTGGGTGGGCAGCCCGGCGAGCAGGCGCTCGAGGTTGCGGAGCTGTCCATCCAACTCGTCCACCCTGGCATCGAGGCCGACCGCGAATTCGTCGATGACCCGCCGGAGCGCTCCATCGAGCTGGCTGATCTGACTCTCGAGCGTACGCACCTCTCTCGAGTCCGCCGTACGGAGCGACAGCGCCGCGGTCTTGAGCTCCTCGAGCAGCGTTAGCCGGTTGAGGAGTCCGCTCAGGGTCTCGTTCTCCAGAAAGCGTGGGTGGGCCACCAGGGTCGACCAGGCGTCGATACGGCTCCCGGCCGTGGCCACGCGTCCGAGCTGGGCCGCGATCGCCTCCTGCTCGGTGCGGGCCTCGAGCAGGGCTTCGTACGCGGTCTCGTAGCGTTCGACCAGCGCCTCGCTCTGTGCGTCCGGCGCCACGAGCCCGGTTTCGCGCTGAATCGCCTCCAGGGCGTCCTCGGCGTGCCGGAGCTCTTTCTGTGTGTTCGCCGCCACCGCGCGCAGTGAGTCGACGGTCTCCCCGCTCTCGCGCTGGAAGAGCCGGGTGCGGAGGTCCAGAAACGTGCCGACGACCGCGACCACGACCCGTTCGGCGACAGCCGGGTCGTGATGCTGGTAACGGAGGTCGAGGACGTTGGCCTCTCGCCGCGTGCGCTCCACGTCGATTCGGCCCCGCTCGACCCGGACCGCTTCGTCGAAGGGCAGGGTCTTGATCTCGACCGAACGGGGCCCCCCGTCTTTGAGCGGCAGAAACGCGGCCTGCAATCCCCCGAAGCGGATGGCTTCCCCCGGTCCCACGCTGCCGAGGTCGGCCCGGCGGGGTGAGAGGGACTCGACCTGGATCGCCCCGTCGCTCCGCCAGGTGGCCTCGAACGTGGCTTTGGCGGTGGTGTCCGTTTGGGCGAGGCTGGCGAAGATCGAGTCGCGGTGCCACCCGGCGGGCGCCACGAGCTGGACGTTGAGCAGGGCAGCGCCAACGACCTCCTCGGCCAGAGTGCGGCTGGACAGGAGCTCCAGATCGTTGGCGAACGGATCGCCCCCGGTCCGGAGGAAGCTGAGTAGGCCGCCGGTGGGGGAAACGCCCGTCGTGGGCGGCGGCTCGCCGAGTCGAAGCCGCGCGTCCGCCACATAGACCGGCCTCGCGAGGAGCACGATCGCCGCAGTGGCCGCGAACACCAGTGCCGCCACCCCGATGCCCCATGGCGCACGCCGCCGCACGAAGGCGACGGCCTTCGCGAGCGTGTCCTCGCCGACGCGGTCGCGGGCTGCCGGGTCCGTCATCGGACCAGGATCGCCGTGAGAACGGACGCCAACACCGAGGCGCCGGCTCCGATCAGCCACGGCGTATTCTGGGATGCCCACGACCGTCGCCCCACCACGATGCGGTCGCCCGAAAGCAGCGACTCGCGCAGCTCCACCACGTTGTCCGCCGAAGACACGGACACCGTCCGGTCACCCCGGATGACGCGGATGTCATTCTGGTTGGCCAGGTCGGTAAGGCCCCCGGCGGCGGCGATCACGTCCGATACCGACATCGTCGGATCGACCGGAAAGAGCCCGGGAGTGCGCACCTCGCCAAGAACGCTGATCCGGAGCAGCGGGATCAGCCGGACCAGGGCTCCGGTGAACTCCGCCGCGAACGCGCGCTCGATCTCCGCGCGAACGTCCTCGAAGTCCCGACCGGCGACCTGAACGACGCCCGCGACCGGTACCAACACCCGGCCGCTCGAATCCACGTCGTAGTCCAGGCGCTGCTGGCCCTCCATTCCCTCGAGCGGAAGAACGCCACGTTCCGGGAACACCTCCAGCCTGATGGCGTCACCGGGCCCCAGGCGAACTCCGCTCATCACTTGACGAGCCTGTCCGGCCGCCGGGCAGGACCAGGCCAACAGCCCGGCCGCCAGGGCCATGCGGAGCAACGTCGGTCGCATCGAGGAGCCAACAATGGGGAGAGACGAGGTCGGCGGCTTGCAGATCGGCGGAAGCCTACGGATCATACGCTTCACACGTCAATTATTTAAGTTCCATACACCTGGCCGAGCCCGGCGATCGGTCCGATCGCGTCGGGCGTCCCCGGCACCACCAGCGACCGGCTCGCAACGCTCGACGTCGATGGAGGAAGGAGTGTGAGCGAGGTGCGCAGCCCACGGGAGTCGATCGACTCGACCCGTCCGATCCTGCTCGCGCACTCGTATTTCCTGCGGTACGACGAGAAACAAACGCGGAAGATGCGTCCATATGCGCCACTGGGCACGCTCATCGCCGCCGGTCTCCTCCGCTCACACGGTCACGAAATCCGGCTTTTCGATGCCATGCTCGCCGACGGGGTCCAGGCGTTCGACGCGGCGCTCGACCGGGTGCGGCCGCAGATCGTGGCGGTGCTCGAGGACAACTTCAACTACCTCACCAAGATGTGCACCCTGCGGATGCGTCGGGCCGCCCTGGACATGATTCGAACGGCCCGGGCGCGCGGCTGCCGGGTGGTGGCGAACGGATCGGACGCCGCGGATCACCCGCACATCTACCTGGCGGCGGGCGCCGACGCGGTCATCCTGGGAGAGGTCGAGGAGACGCTGCTCGAGCTGGTCCGCGGGTGGATTGCCCAGCCTGGTCTGGATCTCTCTCGCATCGGCGGGCTGGCAATTCCCGAGGCGGCCTCCACGGCGCCGCTCCCAGTGGCGACCAACGGGGCTTCCCCCGTCCGCCGGACCTCCGTCCGGCCCCGGCTCGCCGACCTGGACTCGCTGCCGTTCCCGGCCTGGGACCTCGTGGACGTCGAGGCGTATCGATCCGCCTGGACGGAGGCCCATGGTCGACTCTCGTGGAGCATGGTCACGTCGCGCGGTTGTCCCTACGCCTGTAATTGGTGCGCCAAGCCGGTGTTCGGCCGCCGGTACACGCAACGGAGCCCCGCGAACGTAGCCGAAGAGCTGGCGCTGCTCCGAACGGAGGTGGGGGTGGACCACGTCTGGTTCGCGGACGACATCTTCGGGATCACCGCGCAATGGATCGAGGAATTCGGACGGGAGGTCAGGGTCCGCGGTGCCCGCACCCCGTTCATGATCCAGTCGCGGGCCAATCTGATGCAGCCCCGGGCCGTGGAAGCACTGGTGGAGGCCGGTATCGAAGAGGTCTGGATGGGTGTGGAGTCGGGCTCGCAGAAGATCCTCGATGCGATGGACAAGGGCACGACCGTGGATCAGGTGCGCCGGGCGACCCGCACGCTGAAGGCGCAGGGCGTGCGAGCCGCGTGGTTCATCCAGCTCGGGTACCTGGGGGAAGACCGGGACGACCTCCAGCGCACCCGCGAGCTGATCCTGGAGGAGCGTCCCGACGAGATCGGCGTTTCTGTCTCCTATCCGCTGCCGGGAACCCCCTTCTACGAGGCGGTGCGGGAGCAGTTGGACGGCAAGCGCAACTGGGAGCAGACCGACGATCTGGACATGCTCTTCCACGGTACCTACACCACCGACTTCTATCGGAGGGCCCGGGACATCCTGCACCGGGACGTGGACGCTTACACTGGCGGTGAGACGCCTGCCCACGCCGAATGGGCCGCGCTGTGGGCGACCGCGGGCGGGCACCGTAACCCCTCGGCCATCGGTGCCTGACGGAACGAGTTCCAGCGTTGACTCCGCCCGGCGGGACGACGCCATGCCCCTTCCCGCCAGAGAGGCTTACCGGCTCTGGGCCGACCAATACGAGTCCGAAACGGCCGTGAGCGCGCTCGAGGACCGGCTGGTGAGCGAGCGGTCGCTCGGGGGGGCTCGCGCCCTTCTCGACGCCGGTTGTGGAACGGGTCGTCGGCTTGCCGCCGTGAAGGGCCGGGTCGCGCTGGCGACGGGCGTCGATCTGGTGCCCGAGATGCCGCGCGCCGGCCGGCGGCTCGACCCCGAGCGATCGGGGCTGGTGGTCTCGGACCTGCGGGCGTTGCCCTACGCGGACGGCACGTTCGACCTGCTCTGGTGCCGTCTGGTCCTGGGACACCTGCGGGAGCTCGAGGGCGCATACCGGGAGCTCCGTCGCGTTGCCGTAGACGGCGCGGAGCTGGTGGTCACAGACTTCCATCCGGCGGCGTCGGCGGCCGGGCACTCGCGCACGTTCCGGGACGCCGAGGGCCACGTCCATCAGGTCGAGCATCACGTCCATGCGCGTGAGCGTCACGCCGCGGCCGCCCGCGGCACGGGCTGGTCGCTCGAGGCGAGCATCGACGGCGTGCCGGGTCTCCAAGAGCGGCCCTACTACGACCGCGCCGGCAGGGGTGAGCAGTTCGAGCGCGAGCGCGCCCTTCCTCTCGTCCTGATGATGTGCTTCCGCGCCTGAGATACCGGCTGGAGACGTCGGACGCGTCCGCGGTCGAGGTGCACGGCGACCGCACCGGGGAGCCAGGCCAGCAGGTGGACGTGCGGGTTCGCCTCCCCGATGGCGTCCTGCGTGCCGGCCTCATCAACCCCCACGACCACCTTCACCGCAACCACTACCCGCGGCTGGGCCGGCCGCCGTACCCGGACGCGTACGCGTGGGGGCGCGACATCCACAGCCGTGCGAGCGACGAGATCGAGCGTGCCCGCACGCTCCCACGCCGTGACGCGCTCCTGTTCGGAGCACTCAAGAACCTGATCGCCGGCGTGACCACCGTGGTTCATCACGACCCCTGGCACCCCATGTTCGACGAGGGATTTCCGGTCCGGGTGGCGCGTGTCAGGATGGCGCACGCGCTCGGGACCGATCCCGGCCCGACTCCCATCGGGGCCGGTGACCCGGATCTGCCGTTCTGCATCCATCTCGCCGAGGGCGTCACCCGAGCCATGGCCGAAGAGGTCTTGGGTCTCGACCGCCATGGTCTGCTGGACGGGGATCTGCTCGCCGTTCACGCGGTCGGCGTGGACGAGGCCGGTACCGCGCGGCTCGCGGCGGCCGGAGCCGCCGTCGTGTGGTGTCCAACGTCGAACGAGTTCCTCTTCCGGCGGACCGCTTCGGCCGAGCTCCTTCGCTCCGGCGTGGACGTGCTCGTCGGGTCGGACTCGCTTCTCACCGCGCACGGTACCTTGCTGGACGAGCTACGAGCAGCTCGACGCCTGGCCTTGGTGGACGACGCGACCCTGAGGGGCTCGGTCGGCGAGGTGGCTGCCCGGCGTCTCGGACTGTCCGCCCCGACGGTCGCAGTTGGTGCTCAGGCGGATCTGGCGCACTTCACGCGGGATCCTCTGGAGGCGACCCCCGCGGACGTCGCTCTGGTCGTGGTCGGCGGCGTGCCCCGGTACGGCGGTCCCGAGTGCGCGGCCCTGTTCGACGGGGCGGGCGTGCCGACCGAGCTG
The DNA here is from genome assembly GCA_024638305.1 of Gemmatimonadota bacterium. Taxonomy (GTDB): domain Bacteria; phylum Gemmatimonadota; class Gemmatimonadetes; order Longimicrobiales; family Gaopeijiaceae; genus JAHEKN01. Next base: position 34,695 of record JAHEKN010000012.1, read on the forward strand.
CTCACGGTCGGCGGCGTGCCCAAACTGGTGGCGGCGCCTCTCGGGTCGGTCGCGCGGCGGGTGGTTCGGGAGTGGCCCGAGGCGGGACGCATTTTCCGGTAGGCGGGGGCACGCGTCCCGGCTCGGGCGGGCTCAGTCGTCCAGATCCGGGGTGTGGAGGCGTCCGTCCGCGTAGATGATACCGGCCCCGCGGTCGCTGGCGGCGAGCAACGCCCGGGCCCGCACGAACACGGCATCCGGCTCCAGGCGGAACAGGCAGGACGGCGATCCCTCCAGGCACTGTCCCTGAATGCAGGTCCCGTCGACGCGCTGACAGGCCTTGATCCAGTCCGAGTAGTCTCCGAGCGGACGGGCCCATCCCCCACGACTGGCGCCGAAGAGCGCGAGCGTCGGGACCCCGGACACCCAGGCCATGTGCATGAGGCCCGAATCCTCGGAGACCATCAGGCGGGCCTTGCCGAGCAGGGCAAACGCCTCCTCGAGGGTGGTCCGGCCGGCCAGGTCGATGCAGCGCTCGCCGAGCCGCCCGCGCAGCTTTGCCGCCCGTTCTCCGATGTTGGGGAGGCCAAGCACGAGGAACTGCGTGGCCGGCATCATCCGTTTCAGCCAGAGCTCGGCGAACCGGGTGTAGGAGGCGATGGGCCAGTGGCGCCCGTCGAACGCCCCCGCAGGATTCAGAACGACCAGGGCGCTCCTACCGTCCCATCCGGCGTCGAGGAGCTTGGTCCTGCCGGCGCTCGGTTCCCGCAGGACCAGGTCGGCCCGCACCTCCAGACCGCCCAGACCGACCGCCTCGATGGTCGCGCGAGTACGCTCTCCGGCATGGTTCGGCGAGAACCGGTCGAACTCGCACCAGGCCCCTGGTGCCAAACAGTTGCGCACGAAGCGGCTCAGCCGGTTCCGCTGCAGATCGAGCACAACCTGGTACCTACGCGTCCGGAGCCACGGGACGAGCATCGTGGCCCACATCCATTGCGCGGTTCTGCTGCGGCCGCCGCCGATGGCGTAGACCCGGTTGAAGAGGCGGATGGACCGAGGTACGCCCGCGACCTCGGCCCGTGTGAGAAGGTCCAGCCGCATCCCGGGATGCCTCCGTGCGAGGGCGTTGAGATAGGGAAGGGTCAGCACGGTGTCGCCGAGGGCGTGCAGTCGGATCGCCAGGACCCGCTCCGGTGCTCGGGGGCGCTCCCATGGACGTGCGTGGACGTCTTCTCGCTCGGGGAGCCCCGAGTGGGGATCGATGCCGGTCACGCCCCACCCACCTCCGCGATCGCCCGCTCCAACAGCGGGATAGCCCGCTGGGGCCCACCGGACCAGCGCAGCGCCCAGGCCCCTCCCTCGGCCACTCGTGCGATGGACTCGCCGATCGTGGCCCCGAAAAGGTCATATCCCGGGTCCAACTCGCGGGTCAGCGCCTCCACGACCGCGTCCACGGCCATGGCCTCGAGGTCCGGAGCCGAATGCTCGTCACGCACGAGCAAGCAGATTCCCGCCGTCTCCGTATACCTGACCGCACCTCCGGTCTCCGGGATGACGATCTTCCGCTTTCCGGTGGGAAGCGGCTGGGGCTCCAGGTCGCGGAGCTCGGGGAAGTGCTCACGGGACTCGACCGGCAGATGCAGGCGATCCCGTCGTCCCCAGACCCGAAGCTCGGACCGGCTCTGGATGTAGACGGGCTCGTCGGCGAGCGTGTCGAAGCCCGCCCGGCGCGCGGCGTACGCCAGCGAGCTCTTGCCGGACCCGCTGGGGCCCGCCAGTAGGAGCCCCACGCCGCCTCGAGCAATCGCTCCAGCGTGGAGCGGCTGCCGGTCCTGCACCCCCAGCAGGAACAGCGTTAGTGGCTCGACCACATGTTCCACCACAGCCGTCGGCTCATGAGCGAGCGCCCGGCTCACATAGGCCACCGACTCGTTTCGGGCCGCGTCGGCGAGCCCGATCGCACCGTCGGCATCCACGACCAGCCGGCCGTCCGCGTCGATGCGGTAGCGCGGGGCCCAGGCACCCTCGGCGGGGACGGCGGGATCCGCGGCCTCCGGCCGCCCCGCGCTGGCGTCGTTCACGAGGACGCACACACGCGTGGCCGAGTCGGTCACAACGCTCGCGGGAAGCTCGGACCAGCGGCCGTAGGCCTCCGCGATCGCGTCCCGCACGGCCGCGGAGTCGCTGGCGAACGTGGTCATGATGCCCAGGACGGGGAGGCGCACCTCGAAGGGTGCGGGCATGCTCAGAAGCGATTCGTCCAGCATGGGGAGCCCTCTGATACATCCGGCGCGGGCGGACGAAAACTGGATGCGTGCCTCCGGAGACGAGTCTTCCGTCGCTTGCCCCCGGAACCAGCGCCGCCAAAATACCGGCTCGTAGGAGAGCGAACCAGCAACTCGGGGCGGGTCGGCGTTCGTGACGTGGTCGTGACCGTTTCTGCGGTGGTGCCAACCCGGAACCGTCCGGAGAGCCTCGAGCGGGCCCTGCGCGCGCTGAGGAGCCAGACGCGCCCTCCGTTGGAGATCCTCGTGGTGGACGCGAGCGACGGAGCAGCGGAGGGCACGCTACCGGGCGGCCAAGATCGACGCGGCGCGCCGAGCGATGGCGTCGGCGCCCCCAGGTCGGACCCGCCTGTTCGGGTGATCGCTGCTCCGCCCGGAGTCTGCGGCCAGCGCAACCTGGGGATCGGACAGGCGCGCGGGTCTTGGATCCTCCTGCTGGACGACGATGTGGAGCCGGCGCCGGACTACCTCGAGCGGCTGCTGGCGCACGTGGAGTCCGACCCGGACTCGGGTGCGTGCACTGGCGTGATCGTAGAACCTGACAGGGACGGGGAGTTCGGCCCGGGCGGGTTCCCCACGCCATCGCTCCGGCACCTGCTGTTCGCCTTCGCCTTTCAAACCTCCGTGTTCGGAAATGCCGAGGCAGTCGCCTCCGGCGCCCTGGCCCGACCACTCGTGGGGTGGCTCAAGGGCTGGTACCGGCGAAGGGGCAACACCTGGTCGGTCGCGGGTTGGCCCCTGGTGACCCAGACGACGGAGTCGGCGTTCCGTGTCTCGACCTACGGCCTGGGCGCCGCGCTGGTCCGCCGGGACTGGCTCTTGTACTCGCCGTTCGACGAGTCGCTGGGCGCGCACGGAATTGGGGACAACTACGGCGTGGCCCTGGGCTTCCCCGACCCGGGCGGAATCTCGATTCTGAAGGATGTGCCCGTCCGGCATCACCGTTCGCCGCTTGGCCGGCTCGACGAGGCCGAGGCCTCCTACCGTCGGGCGCTGGCGCTGGACTACTTCATGCGGACGAGCCCGCGCTTCACCTGGCGGAACCGAGTGGCACTCACGTGGTCGCTGCTCGGGCAGGCGGGTCTGCTCGCGGGGAAGGGACGCCTGGCCTCGGCCGCGCAGGCGCTCCGGGCGGTCGTCGTATCCGCGGTCGGGGCCAACCCCATTGCCCGCGGCGGGTTCTCGCCGGCCGACGTCCGGCGCCCCAAGGGTGAGGCGTGAGAATCGCGTTGCTGGTGCCGGGCGGGGTGAGCCGGGACGGCGAATACCGCGTCATTCCCGCCATCCTCTGGCTCCTTTCGCGGCTCTCCAGCCGGCACGATGTGCAGGTCGTCGTTCCCAACCAAGAGCCGGTCGAGGGTCGCTGGGAGCTTTGCGGCGCCAGCGTTCACAACGTGGTCGGGCGGCACTGGCAGGCGCGCGCGGCCAGCAAGGTCCTCGCACTGCACAGGGAGCGGCCCTTCGACGTGGTGCACGCGATGTGGGCACGGGGACCGGGAGAGGCCGGGCTGCTCGCCGCGCGATGGACCCGGGTGCCCCTGACGGTCCACGTCGCCGGCGGAGAGCTGGTGTGGCTTCCGGACATCGAGTTCGGCGCGCGCCGATGGCGCCGTACCCTGGCGGGGCTGGTGCTACGTCGCGCGGACCTGGTGACCGCGGCCAGCGCACCGATGCTGGAGCTGGCCGCCCGCGCGGGCGTCGTGGCTGAGCGGGTGGCGCTCGGTGCGGATCTCGGCCTGTGGTTACCGGACGCGCCGCGGCGGCGGGAGCAGGGAAGGCCGCTCCGTCTCGTGAGCGTGGGAAGCCTCACACCGGTCAAGGATCACGCAACCCTCATCGAGGCCATTGCCATCCTCCGCGGCCGAGGCAGGGACGTGGTCGCGGATCTCGTCGGAGAGGACACCAGCGGCGGGACGGTGCAGCGGCTGACCGCCGAGCTCGACGTCCGACCCCACGTGACGTTCCACGGCTTTCTCCCCAACCGGAGCGCGGCGGCGGTCGTCCGCGCGTCCGATGTCCTCGTCGTCACGTCCGTCCACGAGGCAGGCCCCGTCGCCATGATGGAAGCGGGCGCGGTCGGCGTTCCGGTCGTCGGCACCGGGGTCGGGCATGTCCGCGAGTGGTCGCCCGAAGCGGCCGTGAGCGTGCCCCTCCGGGACGCACATGCTCTGGCGGACGCCCTCGAGTTCCTCGACGATGACGAGTCGAGGAGGCTGGACCTGGCGCGACGGGCGCAGGAGATCGCGGTGCGGGAGGACGCGGACTGGACCGCAGGTCGGTTCGAGGAGATCTACCATCGGGTAGTGGGGGAACGCCGTGCCCGGTAACGGCAGCGGCGTCGACGCGACCGACATCCAGCGGCGCATCCGTGCGTGGCGGCGATCGGGCGATCTGCTCGCCTTGTGGCCGCATCTGGATCGCGGTCGACTCGCACGAGCGCATCGGGCGATCCATCGGACGATCGAGGCCGTCCTCGACCGAGGGCGCGACGGGCAGGAAGGCCCGGACGAGCGCGAACAGTCGCCGGTGCTGGACGCCGGGGCGGATCCGGACCTCGGAGCACTCGACGTGGCCGCGTTCCTGTCGGGCTCCGGGCCGCTACTCGGCTGCTGGATCGAGCGGGGAGTGGTGCGCGCACCCCCTGCCGTGGCGGAGCGACTGGGCGGCCACCTCGAGCATGGACGCCGACGCACTTCGATGCTCCAGGCTCGTCTGGCGACGATCGCCACGGCGCTCCGAAGTGACGGCGTCGATCCGCTCGTACTGAAGGGACTCCACACCGGTGCCGTCTATTTTCCGGAGCCGGGTGCGCGAACCGGCGCCGACATCGACCTGTTGGTGCCGCCCGAGCAACGCGAGCGGGCCGCACGCGTGTTGGACGACCTGGGATACGTGGAGGCCCGCCGGACGGAATACGGAGCGCGGTCCGAGTGGCGCCTCCCGTCGGAGCACGCCGAGGTCCGGTCCTTGGAGCTCGATCACGCCGACAATCCCTGGAGCCTGGATCTGCACACGGGACTCGGGAGGTGGTATTTCAGGGGCCTGCGCCGGAATCTGGGCGTGGAGGCGTTCCAGTCGCGGGAACGCATCGTTTTCGGAGACACCGGCGTCCGTGTGTTGAGCCAGCCCTATCTGGCAGCATTTCTCGCTCTCCACGCGAGCCACGACGTGGTGAAGACCCGGCTGGTGCGCTTGGTCGAGCTCGCTTTGGTGTGCCACCGCGACGTGGCGTCCGGGACGCTCGACTGGGCGGATCTGGCAGCGGTCCTCCGGCGCACCCGGACCCGGAGGTTCGTCTACCCCGCGCTGGCGTTGACGGAGCGGCTCGCGCCCGGGACGGTCGATGCCGCAGTGCTGGCAGAGGTGACCGCGGCCTCCACCGAGCGTGCCCGCAGGGTCGTCGCCGCCGTGGCGGCGGGGGGCATGTTTCCTCTGCTCGACGCGTCGCTCGACGCCAAGCTCATGTGGGCCCGAGGGCCCAAGCAGAAGCTCATGAACGCGAGCGAGATTCTGGTCCCCAGCGACGACGGCCTGGGGGTCGGGGCGGGCCGACTCCTGGTGCGGAGAATTGCGGCGGTCATCGGTGGCCGCGCCCGCATGCGCCCGCGGCCGGGCCTGAACGGGGTCGAGTCGGAATGACCGATGGGCGTCCACGCGAGCCAGAGGATGGACTCCCCCCTGCCGTACACGCGTTCGAGAAGACCGCGGAGCGCTTCGACGAGCGCTTCGGGGATTGGCTCAGCGTCGCTGCCCAGCGTCGTTTGGTTCGAGAATGCCTCGTGCGCGCGTTTCAGCCGGGCGCCCGGTTGCTGGAGCTGGGGGCGGGCACCGCGGAGGATGCTCTCTACCTGCTAAGCCGCGGATACGACGTCGCGCTCACCGACGGATCACCCTCCATGGTCGCCCGGGCGACCAAGAAGCTGTCTGAGGCGGGATACGGAAGCGGGACCCGTCCGGAGCAGCTCGTGCTGGAACGCATGGCGGAGTATGCGGCCGAGCACTCCCGCCAGGGGCGGCCGCCCTTCGACGGAGCCTACTCCAACTTCGCGGCGTTCAACTGTGTGGAGGATCGCGCGGACGTGGCGTTGCACCTGGCGAAGGTCCTGCGCCCGGGCGCTCCCTGCATTCTGGTGGTGTTCGGACCCTGCAGTCCCGGCGAGGTACTCGTTGAACTGGTGAAGGGGCGACCCGCTGCCGCGTTCCGGCGTTTCCGCCGGGGCCCGGCGCCCGCCCGTTTGGGTGGGGAGCACTTCGACGTGTGGTATCCGTCGCCCCGCACGGTGGCGCGGGAGTTCGCGCCCTGGTTCCGACTGGTGCGCACACGAGGCATCGGGATCTTCCTGCCGCCGAGCGCGGCCGAGCCCCGGATCTCCGCTTTCCCCAGGATCGTGCGCGCCATGGAAGCGGCCGATCGGGTCGTGTCCCGGCCGCTCGCGCTGCTGGGGGACCACGTTCTCCTCCACTTCGAGCGCACCGCAGCGGATGCGCAGCCGGCCGGGGACG
>JAHEKN010000119.1 GCA_024638305.1 Gemmatimonadota bacterium
CACTCAACTCGGCGGATTCCCGGCCCGATCGCTCTGCATCAGGCGCCCGACCGGCACGGATAGCGAGCATTCGGGCGCTCGCTGACACGGACTCGCCCCGACCGATGATCCGCGCCAGCAGCGCGGCGGGAGCGTCCACCCCCGGCAGATGGCCTCCGACCACCAACTCGAGCGCCCCCGGCACGATCGTGGCCGTCCCGAGCGCCAGTGCAGTGGGAGCCAGCTCCTCCGCCGACTGGGCGAGCCATGCCAGGGTCACGTCCGCTTCCGGAAGCGGGTGCAATCGGACGGTGATCTCGGTGATCAGGCCGATGGTGCCCCAGCTCCCCACGGCGAGCTTGAGCAGATCGTAGCCGGCCACGTTCTTGACCACTCGGCCACCCAGGCGCAGCACGCGGCCATCCCCCGTCACGAGGGTGGCGCCCAGCACGTGGTCGCGTGGCCCGCCGAAGCCCGTGACCAGCGGGCCGGCGGACGCCGTCGCCACCAGCCCACCCAGGGTGCCCGAGCGGCGCGGGTCCACGGCCAGCCACTGTCCGTTCTCGCGGGCAACCTCCGCCAGGCGATCCAACGTGATTCCGGCGCCCGCCGTGAGGGTCAGGTCGGCGGGCTCGTAATGGACGATCTGGTCCATTCTCTCCGCGCTCACGGCCAGATCGACCGGCCCGGGCAGGGGCCCACCAAGACCCCAGGCCGATGTCCATGTCATGCCTCCGACAGGGGCCGTGCGGATGCGCTCGGCGGACGCCGCGCTCATGACTGCCGACGCAGTCTGCGTGTCGGTGGGCCGGACCAGAGTCGTGGGTCCGCCGAAGGGATGGCCTCCGTCGGGCCAGGACTCCACTGGGACCGAGGCCGGCATCGCGAGGCGGATCCCGTCCTGCGGACGCTGGGCCGGAGCATCGGCCTCGGGGCGGCCGTCTCCGTTGGACCTGGCGGCTGCCCGGAGCCAGACGTCGTCGGGGAGCACCTTGTCGGGATTGCAGCGACCGCCGGGATCGAAGACCCGCTTGACCGTCGCCATCGCGTCCAGGGTGGCGGGATCGTGAATGAGGTGCATGTAGGCGCGCTTGTCGAGTCCGACACCGTGCTCCCCGGTGATCGTACCACCCGCGTCGACGCAGGCCTGCATGATCTCCCTGGACGCGGCCTCGACCCGGCCGAGCTCGTCGGCGTCGCGCCGGTCGAACAGGATGTTGGGGTGCAGGTTGCCGTCGCCGGCGTGGAAGACGTTGGCGACCTTGAGACGGTAGCGCTCGCCGATCTCGCCAATCTGCCCGAGCACGTCCGGGAGCCGGGTCCGAGGCACTGTGGCATCCTGCACGAGCAGATCGGGTGCGATCCGACCCATGGCTCCGAACGCCTTCTTGCGCCCCTGCCAGAGGGCCGCCCTCTCCTCCGCGGACTCGGCCACCCGCACCGTGCGCGCACCCGCCTCCTCGCAGCAGCGTCGGGCCAGCGCCGCCTCCTGGGAGAGGCCCACTTCGACCCCGTCGAACTCGACGACCAGAGCCGCGCCCGCGTCGGTCGGGTATCCGGCGGCGTAGATGCTGGCCTCCACCGCGCGGATCGTGGGCCCGTCGATGATCTCGAGCGCAGCCGGCAGAAGTCCCCCCGAGATGATCTCGGTGACCGCCCGCCCGGCGTCTTCCACCCGGTCGAAGATGGCGAGCAGCGTGCGAACCGACTCGGGCAGGGGGAGGAGGCGCACCTCGATCTCGGTGGCGATGCCGAAGTTCCCCTCCGAGCCGACGAACAGCCCGACCAGGTCGAGCCCGGCGGGTCGCCCCCATCCACCGAGCGCGACCGTTTCTCCGGTGGGCAAGACCACCGTGAGTCCGGTGACGTATCGGCTGGTGACCCCGTACTTGAGGCAGTGCGGACCACCCGAGTTCTCTGCGACGTTCCCACCCAGGGTACAGGTGCTCTGGGAGGAGGGATCGGGCGCGTAGTAGAGGCCGTGGGGCCTGGTGGCTTCCGTCAGGTGCGCGTTCACAACGCCGGGTTGCACTCGAGCGGTGCGGTTGACGGGATCGACGTCCAGGATCCGGTTCATGCGGGCGGTCCCGATCACCACCGCGTCCGATTTGGCCAGGCAGCCGCCGGACAGACCCGTGCCCGCACCCCGCGGCACGAACGGGATGTCGCCCCTGTCCAGGACCTCGACCAACCGCTGGACCTGCTCCGTCGAGCGCGGCAGCGCCACCGCCGCGGGGGCCTGTCGGTGGGCGGTGAGCCCGTCGGACTCGTAGACGAGGAGCCGCGCCGGATCGGTGATCAGGCCGTCGTCCCCGACCGCCGCCCGCAGGTCCGCGAGCACACCTTCAGAGAGCATTGGCCGATGGTATCACACGCCGGGAAGGGGCGGCAACCGAGGCGTCTCGCGGTCGCCGTCCGCCCTCAGTCATGCGCTTTCGCATATTCGATGAGTGCCTCGACGCTCGCCACCGCCGCGCGGACCATGCCGGCCGGCAAAGACGGTCCGTAGATCCGATCCACCAGCGCGCCAGCATCCGCGCCGGGAGTCTCTCTCAGGCCGCGCACGACCTGGTCGATCCTGTGGAGCCGGTGCGCCCGGAAGCGCTCGATGGCCTCGTTCGGCCGATCGAGCGGTGGGCCGTGGGCCGGATAGAGCATCTCGGGAGCGAGCGCTTGGACGCGTCGAAGAGAGTCGAGATAGTCCTCCACACAGCCCGAGTAGCCTGCGACCCAAGTGGTATCGCCCTCCCCGAGCAGCAGATCTCCCACGAACACGGCACTCCGGGCGGGCCACGAGTAGCAGAGGTGCTGCTCGGCATGGCCGGGTGTCGAGATCGCCACCAGGTCACCCGCGTCCGTGGGGACCAGGCCGGCATCCCGCAGCGGTCGGGTCCCGGTGTCACCGGGGCCGAGCACGTCGCACCCGAGAGCCTCCGCGAGGGGGCGCGCCGCCCCCGCGTGGTCGTCGTGACCGTGCGTCAGCAGTACACGGACCCTGGAGGCGTCACGCAGCTCGTCGATCAGGACGGCGACATGGATGGGGTCGTGGGGCCCGGGGTCGATCACGGCCACTTCCCGATGCCCGACCAGGTGCGTGCGGGTGCCGTCCAACGTGAACAGCCCCCGGTTCCCCGCGTTGAGGATCCGGAGGCCGTCGCTCGACCGGCCGGGGCTGGTCCGACCGACCGTCATGCTCGTGCCGACGTGCTCAGCGGCGCTCTTCGGCGATCTGCTCGGCCAGCTTGTCGGCGATCATGCTCAGCGCTTCCTCGTCCTCGATCGTAAACGCATCGGCCTTGCGGCTATCGATGTCGATCTGACCGAACACGTCGTCGCCGGCCCGAATCAGGACCACGATCTCCGCCTTGGTCTTGGGATCGCAGGCGATGTAGTTGTCCACGATGCTGACATCGTTGACGATCTGATTCTCTCCCTTCGCGATCGCGGCGCCGCAGATGCCCTCGCCCACCGGGATCTTGGCGTGCTCGGTGCCGCGTCCCACGTAGTTGTGCAGCCAGAGCTCGCTCTTGGCCGCGTCGTGGAGGTACACGCCCGTCCAGTCGAATCGTTCATCCGATGCCGCCAGTCTCTTGACCGCCGCTCTGAGCAACGCGTCCGACAGATACCCTTCGTCGCGCATCGTTTGCAGGTCCTTAACGATCTCTCCCACGTTGACCATGGCCGACTCGATCCTCTTGTAAGAACAGCGGCCGCCCCGCCTCGCCTTCGGGCGCGCCCAGGCAGCCGCTCGATTCCTCGGTGTCGTCTCGGACCGACGACGCGATCCGGGAGCCCAAAATCGTAGAATTGGGTGGTCGGACCGTCAAGGCGATCCCTCTGGCCGGCACCTCGGGCTCGAAGGCGCCAGGGGACCGGCAGATACCGCCCGCTAGTCGAGGATGAACGATGTCGACGCGTCGAGGGTGCGGATGAACGCGGCCATCAGGCGGGCCGTGGCGTCGAGGTCTCCCAGGCTCACGATCTCGTTGGGAGAATGCATGTAGCGGTTGGGAACGGACAGCAGACCGGTCGGGATACCGGAGCGCTGAAGGTGGATTCCGTCCGCATCGGTGCGCGTCGCCCGCGGCGCCGCTTGCACCGAATGCTGGATGCCTTCGGCGGCAGCCACGTCGGCGAGCCGCTCGAAGACGAGAGGGTGGACCGACGATCCCCGTGTGAGGACAGGACCTCCACCGATCTTGTGCTCCCCCAGCTCCTTGACCTCGATGTCCGGCACGTCCGTGCTGAACGTCACGTCGACCACCAGGGCCACGTCCGGCTGGATGGAGAACGCGCTCACGCTGGCCCCGCCCCCCGAGTAGCCGATCTCCTCCTGAGAGGTGGCCACGGACACCACCGAAGCCACCGGTGGGTCCTCGGCCAGCATGCGCAACGTCTCGAGGACCACGTAGGCACCGATTCGGTTGTCGACCGCCCTGCTGGCGATGCGGTCCCCGGCGAGGCGCACGAGGCCGGCGTCGAGCACCATGGGGTCGCCGACGCGGATCCCGAGCTTTTCAACTTCTTCCCGGTCCGCCGCACCCACGTCCACCCAAAGCTGCTTTGTCTTGATGGCCTTTGTGCGCTCTTCGACCTCGATCAAGTGGATCGGCTTCTTTCCGATCACGCCCGCTCGGTCACCGTCCCTGGTGAGGATGCGGACCCGCTGAGCCACCAGCACCTGTGGATCCCACCCGCCGATCTCAGCGACGTAGAGGTAGCCCTTCTCGTCGATGTGCGTGACCTGGAGGCCGATCTCGTCGATGTGGCCCGCCAACATCACCAGTGGCTTGCCGTCGGGATTGAGGACGGCGACGGAATTGCCCGCGACGTCTGCGCTCACGGAGTCCGCGAACCCGGCGGCCTCGTCCCGCCAGACCCGCGCCGCACGGGATTCGAATCCGGACGGACCCGGTGCATCGAGGAGTCGCTCGAGAAAGTCCCGGTTGTCAGCCATTGGCGATTAGACGAAAGCGCTCAGGACGGCGATCACGCCGATAGGGGTCCACTGGGCGGGGGTGAGGTCGTGGAAGATGGCGAACTCACCGGGCGATTCCAAGAGTGGGATGGGTCGTCTTTGGGGGCCGAGCGGCTACCCGTCAGAGCCCCTCTCGACGTCCACGTGCCTGGCCGCGGGATGCGGTGAGGTGGAGATGACCACGGCCTGGATCGTTCCATCCTGAATCCCCTCCTCGACGCGTCGCTGTATCCGACGCTGGATCAGCCGCCTCGTCGGTGGCAGGACGAGCGAGAAGCCCAGCACGTCGGTCAGGAGGCCAGGGGTGAGCAGAAACGCCCCTCCGACCAGGATGCACACACCGTCCAGCAGCGCCTGCCCGGGGACACGGCCGGAGCCGAGCGATTGCTGGAAGTCCCGGAACGCCTTGATTCCCTGGCTCCGAGCCAACGTGGCGCCTACCACGCCCGTGCCGAACACCAGGGCCAGAGTGGGGAGCACGCCAACGGCACCACCGATACGGAGCAAGAGCCAGAGCTCCACGACCGGGGTTACGACAAACAAGAGGATGAGCCGGGCGAGCATGGCTTCCACCGGGGGCCGTCGAGTGGACGGCGCAGTGAGGATGTGCGAGCGTATAGGCTACACTCCCTCCTCCGAGCGGGTCCGCGGGAGCCCGCTCTGGGACCCGAACGCTCACGACTGGCAGCCGATGGAACAGACGTACTTCCGGAAGGGCTTCGGGCTCAAGAAAGAAGTGAGGCCCCTGATCGACGCGGAGTACCACTCCGCTCTGGTCGACCGCATCCGAGCGCGCGGATATCAGGACGTGTTCGGAGACGTGACGGTGCGATTGGCCCAGGAGTTCGGGTTTTGCTACGGCGTGGATCGAGCTGTCGACTATGCCTACGAGACCCGCCACAAGTTCCCGGACAAGCGGATCTTCCTGGTGGGTGAGATCATCCACAACCCGTTCGTGAACCACCGCATGCGGGACATGGGGATCGAGTTCCTGTATCCGGGCGCGGGCGGCGAGTTCGATTTTGAGGAGGTCACCGCGGACGACGTCGTCATCCTGCCCGCTTTCGGCGTGACGCTACGCGATTTCGAGCGGCTGAGCGCGATCGGCTGCATCCTGGTGGACACAACCTGTGGGTCCGTGCTCCACGTGTGGAAGCGGGTGGAAGGGTACGCCAAGGACGGGTACACGGCCCTGATTCACGGCAAGTACACGCACGAGGAGTCGCGAGCCACCGCGTCACAGGTCCACCGCTATCCCGGTGGCACGTACATCGTGGTCCGTGACATGGAGGAGGCCGAGCTCGTGTGCGACTACATCGCGGACCGTCCGGGTCGGCTGTCACGCGAGGAGTTCGTGGCGCACTTCGCCGCCAAGGCGTCGCGTGACTTCGATCCCGAGCGCGACCTCGAGCGGGTCGGCGTGGCCAACCAGACCACCATGCTCGCAAACGAGTCTCTGGCCATCGGGGGGCGCGTGCGCGCCGCCATGGTCCAGGCGCACGGCGAAGCGGGAGCGGCCGAGCGCTTCCGGTCGTTCGGCACCATCTGCTCGGCCACGCAGGAGCGGCAGGACGCCGTGATCGAGCTGATGAAGGACCCGCCGGACATCATGATCGTGATCGGCGGCTACAACTCGTCCAACACGAACCACCTGGCGCACATGTGTCAGGAGTACACCCGCACCTTCCATATCGAGGATGCGGTCTGCCTCGATCTCGACACCGGGACGATTCGGCACAAGCCGGACCTCTCGCCGTCCACGCCCGAGATCGTGGACACGGATTGGATGCCGGACGGTCCGTTCACGGTTGGCATCACGGCCGGTGCGTCGACCCCCAACAACAAGATCGGCGAGACGCTGGTGCGTTTGCTCAAGCTGCGCGGCATCGAGCTCGACCTCTCCGCCGCGTTGGAGCCCGCCTGACCTAGTCCTGCCCTTCGCCCGCGGACCGGGCGATTCCCTTCCCGAGTCGCTTGAGGAGCCCTCGCAGCTCCTGCTGGTCCTGGGCCGGCAGCACGGAGACCATTTCCTCGATGAATTCGGCGTGTCCGGGAAATACCTCCTCGATCAAACTCCGGCCTTCATCGGTCAGGTCGGCCCAGACCATCCGGCGGTCCTCAGAGCACCTGCGGCGGGTCACCAGCCCGTCCTTTTGCAGCCGGTCCATGACGTAGGTCACGTTCCCGCCCGTCACGAGGAGCTTGTCGGCGAGATCGCCGAGGGTGAGGGGGCCCAGATGGTAAAGCGCCTCGAGGACTCCGAACTGCGCGGTGGTGAGCTCGTACTCGCCTACCCGCTGCGCCAGAGCCCTGTGCATCGTGCCGTAGCACCGGGCCAGGGCCGTCCATAGTCGGAGCGCCACCATGTGGGGATGGTCGGAGGCCTCCGTGTCGGCGGAGCCTTCCACCGGAGCGACCAAGCCTTCCGGTTGGTCTCCGCTCTCCACCAGGTGTTCCGTCAGATCGGTCGTCGGCATTCGCGCGGTGGCTCGGGACATCCCCGTCAGATATGAAGTGGCCGGCCCAGCGCCGCCAGTGCCCCCTCCGCGACGGTCTCGGAAATGGTGGGATGCGGGTGCATCGCCTTCTCCATTTCCTCGGCCGTCGATTCCAGATGTCTCCCAATGACGAACTCGGCGATCAGCTCGGTGGCGCTCGGGCCCACGATGTGCGCACCGAGGATCTCGGAGTACTGCCGGTCGCGAATCACCTTCACGAACCCTTCCGAGTGACCACTCGCGAGGGCGCGGCCGTTCCCGACCATGGGAAACTTCCCCACCTCGATATCGTGGCCGGCCTCGCGCGCCTGCTCCTCGGTGAGCCCGACCGAGGCCACCTCCGGGTGGGTGTAGGTGCAGTTGGGCACGTTGGCATAATCCACCGTCCCGTGCCCCTGACCCGCGATGTGCTCGACGCAGACGATCCCTTCGTGCGTGGCCTTGTGGGCCAGCATCGGCGGCCCCGCGCAGTCACCGATCGCGTAGATCCCCTCGACGTTGGTACGGAGGAGGGGGTCCACCTCGATGAAGCCCTGTCCGTCCACGGCAACGCCGACGGCTTCCAGTCCGATGTCGGCCGTGTTGGGCACGCGCCCGATCGCCGAGAGTGCTCGGTCGAACTCGAGGACGTGGGTGTCCCCGTTCTTGTCCTTGACCGAAAGACGAACGCCGGTGTCGGTGTGCTCGCTCGATTCCAGGCGCGCGCTGGTCATGATGGTCATGCCCCGCTTCTTGAAGCTTCGGGCCATGAGGGTGGAGCTGTCCGCGTCCTCGAGGGGCAGAATGCGGTCCAGCGCTTCGATGACGGTGACGTCGCTGCCGAAGGACGCGTATACGTCGGCGAACTCCATGCCGACCGCCCCGGCGCCGACCACTGCCAGCGAGGCCGGCGCCTCCTGTTGGAACAGCGCGCCCGTCGAGGACCAGACCCGCTCTTCGTCGATCGGAAGCACGGAGATGTCCCGAGGCCGGGAACCCGTAGCCACGATGATGTGCGGCGCGGAATAGCGCTCCTTCGAGCCGTCCGCGGCGGTCACCTCTACCCCACCGTCCCCGAGCAGGCGCCCGAAGCCCATGATGGGCGTCACCTTGTTCTTCTTGAACAGGAAGGCCACGCCCTTGCTGAGCTGGTTGGCCACCGAGCGGCTCCGCTCCTGGGCCGGCGCCAGGCTGATCTGCAGGTTGTCGAAGGTGATGCCGTGTTTGTCGGCCCCGGCGACTTCGTTCACCAAGGCGGCGCTCGACAGCAGGGCCTTGGTGGGGATGCACCCGATGTTCAGGCAGACGCCCCCCAGGTCCTCGGCCTCCACGCACGCCGCATTCAATCCGAGCTGGGCGGCACGGATGGCCGCCACGTATCCGCCGGGTCCGCTTCCGAGCACGATCACGTCGAAGGACTTGTCGGCCACGCACTCTCCTCAGGTCTGGGACGGCTCGAGCCGGGAAAGCTCGAACCCTGGGCAGGAAGCTAGTGAACGCTTCGGTGAATGCGTAGAGCGGGCGGTGGGCAACGGGCGGGAACCGCGCGAATCGAGCGCGTGAGGGGTGCCCGGTCGCGGTCACCCGGGGGTCCCCCTACGAAGGCAGTGAGAAGAAAGTCGGCGGCTCGCCGGTATTCATTGGCGGGTCGGGCTCGGATCGTCCTATTGTGCGCCGGTGCGCCGGCCGGCCGGGCGCGGACCTGCCGCCAAGCGATGCTATCGCCAACACGAGGAGTGTCTATATGTGGGTCTTCCTACTGGTTTTGGTCGTGCTCGTGCTATGGGGCGTGATGGCATACAACGGCCTCGTGCGGCTCCGCGAGCGCGTCGACGGATCCTGGTCGGACATCGACGTTCAGCTCAAGCGGCGCCATGACCTGATCCCCAACCTGGTCGAGACGGTCAAGGGTTACGCGAGCCACGAGAAGGACACGCTCGAGTCGGTCGTGGCCGCCCGCAGCCGTGCCATGAGCGCGTCCGGGCCGGCCGCTCAGGGACAGGCGGAGAACATGCTGACCGGTGCGCTCAAGTCCCTGTTCGCCCTTGCGGAGGCCTATCCCGAGCTCCAGGCGGCGGGCGGGTTCCGCGACCTGCAAGGCCAGCTTTCCAAGATCGAGGAGGACGTGAGCCAGGCGCGCCGCTACTACAACGCGGTGGTGCGCGACTACAACGTCAAGACCAAGTCCATCCCCACGAACGTCATCGCCAACATGGGTGGCTTCCGGGAACGCGAGTTCTTCGAGATGGACGAAGGCGAGCGCGAGGTGCCCAAGGTCGATTTCGGGGGCTGAAGCGATGACCTGCAGGCGTGGCGACGAGGGTCCGAGGGTGAGGGCACTACTCGCCGCCATGCTGGGCGCCGCAATCCTGCTGGGTTTGCCGGTGCGTCTCTCGGCCACGCCGGCAGCGGGGCCCGATGTGCGCTCGGCCGGGCCGCTGGCTGTCCCGACCCTTCCGTCGGCTCAGGAACGACGGCTGGAGATCGAGCGGTTCGATGCGGCGATCGAAGTACGCCCCAACGGGAGCATCGAGGTACGCGAGTCGATCCGGGTCCGCTTTTACGGGAGCTGGAACGGCATCTATCGACGGATCCCGGTTCGCTACGAGGACAACGCCGGGTTCGGGTTCAAGCTGCTGCTGAAGGTGACGGGCGTCACCAACCAGGCGGGCGAGTCGCTCGAATACTGGGAGGAGATGGACGGGGGCTATCGCGAGGTCAAGATCGCGGTGCCGGACGCTCGCGATGCCCTCCGAACGGTGCTGATCCGCTACGAGGTGGACAACGGGCTCCGGTTCTTCGACGAGCACGACGAGCTCTACTGGAACGTCACGGGCACGGAGTGGCCGATGCCCATTCGCTCGGCCTCGGCACGCGTCGTACTGCCGGATGGTGTGTCCGGCGTTCGGACCACGGCCTACACGGGCCACTACGGCTCGACGGCACAGGACGTCACCATCCAGGATCTCGGCGGCGAGATCTACTTCGAGACGGATCGAGCCCTCGAGTTTCGTGAGGGCCTGTCGATCGTGGTCGGTTGGGATCCGGGCGTGGTGTCGCGGCCGTCCACCGTCACCAAGTCGGTCCGCTTCTTCCGATCCAACCTGCTCCTGCTCGTCCCGTTCATGTCGTTCTTCGGGTTCTTCCGCGCGTGGCGCAGCCGCGGACGCGACCCCAAGACCGGCCCCATCAGCACGCAGTACGAGCCGCCAGACGACCTCAAGCCGGCGGAGCTCGGAACGCTCATCGATGGCCGTCCCGATCTGCACGACCTCACGGCCACGCTCATCGACCTCGCGGTCCAAGGTTACATCCGGCTCGAGGAGGCCGAGAAGACCGGCTTCCTGAAGTTCGGGAAGGAGATCGTGATCCACCGGGTCAAGGATCGGGACACCTGGAGCGGCCTCCGGCGACACGAGCGCAAGACGCTGGAGGGCTTGTTCGAGGATCATCCGGATCGGGTCGAGATGTCCGACCTCAAGGCCGAGTACTACTCGCACCTCACGGGGATTCGGGATGCCATCTGGGACCACCTGTTGCACCTGGGCTACTACGACGAGCGTCCCGACAAAGTGCAGGCCAAGTGGATCGGGCTCGCCGTCCTGTCGGGCGCGGTGGTGTTGGGAGCCTCGCTGTGGCTCGCCGATCGGTGGTTCCTGTCGCCCATCACCGCGGTGCTCGCTGGCGTGGGGACGTTGGTTCCGGGCCTGATCTTCGGGGCGCTGATGCCCGCACGCACGAACGCGGGGGTTCGTGCCCTCGAGCGGGTCCTCGGGTTCGAGGAGTTCCTGAAACGGGTCGACTCGGACCGAATCCGGCGCATGAACCTGGCGCCGGACACGTTCGAGCGCCTGCTTCCATACGCCATGGCGCTGCGCGTGGAGGAGAGGTGGGCCAAGGCGTTCGAGGGCATCTACATGGAGCCTCCCGACTGGTACAGCGGCAGCTCGTACGGCCGCGGTGGGTTCACGCCCCGGCTCTTCGTCAACGACCTGGGTGGTCTCACGCAGGAGGTGGGGTCGACCATGGCCTCGACGCCGGCGCGCTCGAGCGGGAGCTCGGGCTTCAGCGGCGGAGGCGGGTTCAGCGGCGGCGGTGGAGGCGGAGGCGGAGGCGGAGGCTGGTAGGGGGCCCGCAGCGGGTCAGCGGAGGGTGTCGGCCACCCGTCTCAGCTTGTCGGAGACCTCCTTGGCCACCTCGTTCAGGCCCGGGGTCGACGGCAGATCCGCCACGTTCATCAACGTGGCCGGCCGGCCAATCCTGACGGTTACCCGACCGGGACCGGTCTCCTCCACAACCACATTGCAGGGGAGCAGCAGGCCCACGTCGGAACGGGTCTCGAGGGCGCGCCGCGCC
>JAHEKN010000120.1 GCA_024638305.1 Gemmatimonadota bacterium
GAAGATCCCCGCGTAATAGGCGTAAACGCCGTCCCACGTGAACACCACCGTGGACTCGTCGGGGGTCCGGCAGCCCGTGATCGGCACGTACTGCTCCCGGTTGTACGTCTCGGAGCCCGGGCTCGTAACGAACGCCCAGGTGAAGCAGACGTCCTCGCTGGTGAAGGCCTCGCCGTCGTGCCAGCGCACGCCCTCGTGCAACTCCCACGTCATGTCGACGGTGCCGTCGTCGTTTTCGACGATCAGCCCGTTCTCGACCGTCGGGATCCGCTTTGCCAGCACCGGTACGTAGGTGTTGTTCTCGTTGGTCGTGATCAGGCCTTCGACCATGCTGAACTGGACGTCGACGAGCATCTGGCTCGTGAAGGCGTTCAGCACGTCGAGCTCGCGGTCGTAGGCGACGCGCAGGATGCGGCGGCCTGCGCGGGCCGCATCGGCGCCGACCGGCCGGCCGTCGGGATTCTCGGCCGCGCAGGCGGGCACGAGCAGGAGGAGGGTCGCCACGGTGGGCCAACGGCGGGAAGGACGGGAGCGGCGGGCGGCCGGTCGGCGTCGCGGGCGATCGCCGCGAACTCCTGCGTATGGCGTCATCGGGTACGGGAAGGAATGACCGCGGATGGCCGGAGAGAGTCGCCAACATGAGACGCGGCGGACGGGCGCGGCAACCTTTGCGGGCGCGGCGTCCGTCACGACATTCAGTGAGCGTCGGGTCGGCCGAGCGACCCGCGACTCAACAGACACAGGTCGCCCACCACATGACGTCAACGGACCGAACCCGCATCGTGATCATGGGTGCGGGTGGCAGGGATTTCCACGTCTTCAACACCCGCTACCGCCACGATCCCTCCGTCGAGGTCGTCGCCTTCACCGCCGCCCAGATCCCCCACATCGAGAACCGCCGCTACCCGCCGGTGCTGTCCGGCCCGCTCTATCCGGAGGGAATCCCGATCAGGCCCGAGGGGGAGCTGGATGCGATGTTGCGCGAGGGTGGAGCCGAGGAGGCGGTGTTCGCCTACTCGGACGTGTCCCTCGCCTACGTGGAGCGTCTTCGCGCCCGTGTGGAGGCGACCGGAGCGCGCTTCGCCACCTTCGATCCGACTTCGACGCAGCTTCCGGTGGCCCATCCGTGTGTCGCGGTGACCGCGGTGCGGACCGGGTGCGGGAAGAGCGCGGTCTCCCGGTACCTCGCCGAGGCGCTGAAGGGCGCCTTCGACCAGGTCGGCGTGCTCCGCCACCCGATGCCTTACGGGCACCTGGAGCGACAGGTAGTGCAACGCTTCTCCTCCATCGAGGACCTGGAGCACCACGAGTGCACCATCGAGGAGATGGAGGAGTACGAGCCCCATATCAGTGCTGGGACGACCGTGTACGCGGGCGCCGACTACCTCAAGATCCTGGGAGTCGCCGAATCGGGTTCCCACGCGATTCTCTGGGACGGTGGCAACAACGACGCTCCGTTCCTGGTGCCCGACGTCCACGTCACTCTGCTCGATCCGCTCCGGGCCGGCCACGAGCTCTCGTACTTCCCGAGCGTGTTCAACCTGGAGCGCGCCGACGTGCTGGTGATCGCGAAGACGGATCAGGCCACCCCGGAGCAGATAGAGGCGGTCGCCACGAGCGCGCGCGAGCGAAATCCCGGCGCCAAGGTGGTGCTGGGACGCTCGCCCTACCAGCTGGACGACCCCGATGCCGTCCGGGGAAAGCGGGTGCTCGCCATCGAGGACGGGCCCACGACGACGCACGGGGGCATGGCCTACGGCGCGGCGCTGCTCGCGGCCCGGGCGGCCGGCGCCGCCGAGATGATCGACCCGCGGCCGTTTGCGCGGGGTGAGATCGCTCAGGCATACGCCGATTATCCACACCTCGAAAACGTGCTCCCCGCGCTCGGATACGGCGAAGCTCAGCTCGCCGATCTGACGGAGACGATCGCGCGCGCCGAATGCGACGTGGTGGTCGTCGGCACCCCCATCGACCTCTCCCGGGTGATCCGAATCGACAAGCCCGTCGTGCGAGCCACCTACGGATACGCGGACGCGGGCGAGCTGAGACTCGCGGACGCGGTGCTCGAACGGCTCGGCTGTTGAACCGGATCGTGGTCGCGCTCGGCGGCAATGCACTGCTCCGGCACGGCCAGGATCCCGGAAGCCCGGCGGAGATCGACAACCTGGCCATCGCGGCCGACAACCTGGCCGCGCTTTCGGTGGGTCGCTCCCTGATCGTCACCCACGGGAACGGGCCGCAGGTCGGGCTGCTGGCGCTCCGGGCGGAGGCCGCCGGCGGGCCACCGTCGACGCTCGACGTCCTGGGCGCCGAGACCGACGGTGCGATCGGGTACCTGCTCGAACGGGAAGTGCGCTCCCGACTTCCGGGCGTGCCCCTGGTGACGCTGCTCACCCAGGTCGAGGTGGCCGCCGATGACCCGGCGTTTACGCATCCCACCAAGCCGATCGGCCCGTTCTACCCGGCGGAGCAGGCGGACGCGCTCCGGGAGTCCCGCGGGTGGAGGTTTTGGGAGGACTCCCGGGGGTTCCGCAGGCTGGTGCCGTCGCCGATTCCGCTCAGGGTGTTCCAGCTCGACGCCGTTCGTCTACTCCTGGAGGCGGATCACGTGGTCATCTGCGGCGGCGGCGGCGGCATTCCGGTCGCCAGGGGCGAACATGGGTCGTTCCGCGGCGTCGACGCCGTCGTGGACAAGGACCTCTTGGCCGCGCTCGTTGCGGAGGGCGTGGGCGCCGACATGCTCCTTCTGCTCACCGACGTGGATGCCGTGTACCGGGATTTCCCCGAGTGCCAGGACCGGGTCGAGCGCGCGACGCCCCAGGAGCTGCGGTCGCTCGGCCTACCGGCCGGGTCCATGGGCCCCAAGGTCGAGGCGGCTGCCCGTTTTGCGGAACGGACCGGTGGGGTCGCCGGCATCGGCTGTCTCGACGACGCCCTGCTCGTCCTGGCCGGCAAGGCCGGCACGCGGGTGAGGTCGAGCTAACCGCATGGCCGATTCCAGGACCCGCCAGAAGACATTCGACCGCGGGATCGTCGAAGGACCGATCGCCGGGTCCGTATGGAAGCTGGCGTGGCCCACGATGCTCCAGAACGTCATCGGTGGTCTGCAGGGGATCGTCGACCACGCGATGGTCGGCAACTACGTCGGGTATACCGGCAACGCGGCCATCGGCGTGTCGTGGCAGATCTTCCTGGTGGTGATCGTCTTCATCGCGTCGCTCTTCACCGGGATGGGCGTGCTGGTGGCGCGCTTCGCCGGGGCCGGCGACGCGGAGAGAGTAAACCGCACGGTCTACCAGGCCTTCATCACAGCGCTCGCCCTTTCGGTGGGGGTCCTGGCGCCACTGGGATATGTCCTGTCCCCGGCGCTGCTGGACCTCGTGAACGCGGCGCCGGAGGTGCAGGCGGAGGCGCTCCCGTACCTCCGCATCATGTTCATCTTCAGCTTCGGCATGATGATGTTCTTCATGGCCGGAGGCGCCTTCCGGTCGGCGGGCGACGCGCGCACACCGCTCCGGCTCGGGATCCTGCTCACCATCCTGAACATCGCGCTCAACGTGATCCTGATCCGGGGACTCGGGCCCATCCCCGCGTTCGGGACCAAGGGCGCCGCCATGGGCACGGTGATCTCCGGTGGAATCGTGAGCGTGGTCGTGCTCTTCCTGCTCTTCTCGGGACGGAGCGTAGTTCGGTTCCACCGCGGCATGCGCTGGGCCCCCGACTGGAACATCATCAAGCAGCTGTTCCGCTTCGGGCTTCCCACCGGGTTCCAGGGCATCGTCATGAATCTGGGGGGCGTGTTCCTCCTCCGCTTCATCGGCTCCCTGGCTCAGAGCGCGGAGGCACAGGCGGCGTACGCCGTGAGCTACGTACAGTTGTTCAGCTTCATCACCTGGACGTCCGTGGGGATCATGGGGGCCACCGCTGCCGTAGCGGGGCAGAACCTGGGTGCCGAGCGCCCGGACCGAACCGCTCAGGCAGTGAAGGTCGCCGCCGGGTTCGGTCTGGGCGTGGCCGCCGTGGTGGGCGCCCTCTTCATCGCGATCCCGCGGCCGCTGCTGAGCGTGTTCGGCATGGACGACCCGGCGGTCGCCGACATCGCGGTGCAGCTCCTCGCGTTCCTGAGCGTGTCCGGCCTCTTCATTACCGTCGCGCTCGCGTACACTGGCGGACTCCAGGGGACCGGAGACACCAAGGGTCCCCTGTACATCTCCATCGTCTCCCAGGTGGTGATCCCGCTCGGGCTCTGCGCGCTCCTCCAGGAGCTGCGGGGCCTGCGGGCGGAGGATATCTGGTTCGCCATCGTCCTCGGCCACTTCGCGCGAGCCACCCTGAGCATCGCCCGCTTCCGACAGGGGAAATGGCGCGACATCAAGGTGGAGATCCGGGAATCGAGGTGACGCAGCCGCTGAACGCGGCGATGCTCGGCACGGGCAGGATCGCCGAGCTCCGCCTGGCCCCGGCGATCGCCAAGAGCCGCGGCATACGTCTTTGGAGCGTACTGAGCCGCGATCCCGCACGCGCCGCGGATTTCGCCCGCCGTCACGGCGCGCGCGCACCCGAACCGGCCCACGTCCATCTGGATCAACTCCTGGCCGATCCCGAACTGGACGCGGTGGTCGTGGCCACTCCGGACCGGCTGCACGCGGCCCAGGCGCTCGCTGCGGTGGAGGCGGGCAAGCACGTTCTGGTCGAGAAGCCCATGGTCACCTCGACCGAGGACGGCCGTGCCCTGGTGGACGCCCGCGACCGGCATCGCGTGACGGTGGCCGTGGGATACCACCTCCGCTGGCACGCCGGCCACCGCAGGGTCGAGCGCCTGGTCCGGGACGGCGCGCTCGGCCACCTCCGACACCTCCGGGCCCAGTGGACCTGGCCGGCCTCGGACACGTCGAATTGGCGGGCCCAGCCAGCGATGGGGCGCTGGTGGAGCCTGGCCGGGGTGGGCACCCACTGTCTGGACACCATCCGTTGGCTGGCCGTGCCGTCCTGCGGCGAGGTGGTCTCGGTCGAGAGCGTGACCAGTCGCTCCGTCTGGGGTGGCCCCCACGACGAGACGGCCGTGGTGGTGATGGCGTTCGAGTCCGGCGCGACGGCCGAGTTCTGCTCGTCCGTCCAGTTCGGCTCTCCCAGCCGACTCGAGGTGTACGGCAGCGGCGGCTATGTCGTGGCCGATCGCACGCTCACCATCGACGGAGAGGGAAGCATTCGCACGCATGAAGGGGAACTCCCGTTCAAGCCGACCGATCCCTACCTGGGCGAGGTCGAGGACTTCGTCGGGGCGATTCGGGACGGGCGCCCTCCGGCCGTGGACGCCGCCGAAGGCCTCCGCAACGTCGAGATTCTGGAGAGCATCTCGTGAAGGTCGGACTCGTCGGCTTCGGCGGCTCAGGGAAGACGACCGTCTTCAACATCATGACCGGGCAGGACGTCCCCGTAGGCTACGGGGGCGAGCTCCGACTCGGAGCGGTGACGGTTCCCGACGAGCGGGTCGACCGCCTGAGCGCGATCTTCTCACCCCGGAAGACCACGTACGCGGAGATCAGCTTCTGTGACGTGCCGGGCGAGCACGGCGCCCAGAAGACCGGTCTGTCGCCCAAGGCGCTCCAGCAGATCCGTGATCAGGAAGCGCTCTGTCTGGTGATCCGCGACTTCGAGAGCCCCGCCCTCGCGGAAGCTCCGGATCCGCTGGGAGACCTGGAGGCCTTCCACGCCGAGTGCGTGCTGGCAGACCTCGACATCGTGGAGCGACGCCTGGATCGGGCCCGCAAGGAGCGGGAGAACCCGCTCGAGGTCGCCGCGTTCGAGGTCATGGCGGCGCACCTCGAGGCGGAGCGGCCGCTACGCACGATCCCCCGCACGGAGCTCAATCGGGACTTCACGCGCGGGTTCGGACTGTTGACCGACCGACCGCTGCTGGTCGCAGTGAACCGGGAGGAGGATCGGTCTGCCGTGGCGCTCCCCGAAGGGCTGAGCCGCCGGATCGCGGAGTTGGGTGGCGCGGGGCTCGCGCTCTCCGCCAGCGTCGAAGCCGAGATCGCCGCGCTCGATCCGGAGGAGCAAGCGGAGTTCCTGGCCGATCTGGGACTCTCCGAGTCCGCTTTGACCCGGTTCATCCGCACGTCATACGGCCTCCTGGACCTCATTTCATTCTTCACCGTGGGCGAGGACGAGGTGCGGGCCTGGACCATCCGACGCGGAACGGCGGCTCGGGGCGCCGCCGGGCGCATCCACTCCGACCTCGAACGTGGGTTCATTCGGGCGGAGGTGATTCCCTACGAGGTCTTCATGGAGCACGGATCGGAGCAGGCGGTCAAGCTGGCGGGGCGTCTCCAGATCGAGGGGAAGGACTACGTGGTCGCGGACGGCGACATCGTGCACGTCCGCTTCAACGTCTAGCCGGGCCTAGGTGCGGGCTGCCTCCACGCGCACGAGCTCGGCTCGCACCGCCAGGCCCAGGTTGTCCACGGTGTAGGGCTTCTGCAGGTAGGCGCCGGCGCCCAGGCGCTGGGCCTCTCGGACTTTCGCGTTCTCCGCGAACCCGCTCGCGATGAGGCAGCGCTGACCGGGGAATTCCTCGGCGATGGCCATGTAGGTCTCCAGGCCGTCCCAGCCTTCCGACATGATCATGTCCAGCACCACCAGGTCGTAGCCCCGCTGACGAAGCTCGTGCAGCGCCGCCATTCCGGTTTCGGCGGTGGTGACCTGGTACCCGAGGCTCCGTAGCAGCCTGTCGGCGATCTCGCGCTGCTCCTGCACGTCGTCCACCACCAGAATCCATTCCCCACCCCCCAGCTCGGAGGGCTCCACGGCCGGGTCCATCTCCGCCACTCCCGCCGCGGGAAAATAGAGGACGAACTCGCTCCCCGACCCGGGATCGGTGCGGACGTCCACATACCCGTCCGCGTCCTTCACGCAGGCGTACACCACGGACAGCCCGAGCCCGGTACCGCTCCTTCCCATCTTCTTCTTCGTGTAGAACGGCTCGAAGATGTGCTCGAGGTCGGACTTCTCGATGCCGCGTCCCGTGTCCTGCACCCGCAGCACCACGTACTCGCCCTCGGCCACCGCGTCGTACCCGCTGACCGGATGATCCAGGTAACGACGCTCCGTGCGGATGGACACGACCCCCGAGCCCTCGATGGCCTCGCACGCGTTGAGCACGAGATTCATGAACGCCTGGGCCAGGTGGTGCTGCGACGTCCTGACCGGCAGAACCTGGTCGGCAAGCTCCAACTGCACCGTGAGCTCGGCCCGGCTCGACCCGAGCTCTCGCCACACCGGCGAGCCCCGGAACTCGCGCACGATCTCGTTGAGGTCGACCGGCTCGGCCCTGTGGGTGCCACGGCGTGCCAACGTCAGAAGGTCGCGGATCACGGCCGCGGCCCGCAGCCCCGAGTTGCGAATGGTGACCAGGTCTTCGTACACCGGGCTCCCGACGGGCAGCTCCTCCAGCATGAGGTCAGGGTATCCCACGAGCGGACCCAGGATGTTGTTGAGGTCGTGGGCCACGCCCCCCGCCAGGATGCCCAATGACTCGAGGCGCTGCGACCGCGCCAACCGCGCGCTGAGCGCCTTTTCCCGCGTGACCGCCGCGCGCTGTTCGCTCCGATCCTGGAGCACCACGATGACCTGCTCGTGATGGACCGGGAGAAGCGTTGCGTGCAGATGCCGCTCCCGGCCTCCGAACGCCCGGTCGAACTCGATCAGCACCTGTTCCCGGGTCGCCGTCGCCTGCTGGATCGCGTCCGGGATCCCTCCGGGTCCGCTCAGCTCCGGAATCGCCTGGATGCGTTTGCCCGTCAGGGGCTCCGGCAAATCGAGCGCCGTGCCCCGGCCCCGGCGATAGTCGAGGATCTGACCCTCGGCGTCGATGCGCAGGAACCAGTCGACCAGTCCCTCCAGGACGGCCCGCAAGTCGGCGTTGGTCTGCAGGAGCTCATTGGAGCTGAGCTCCAGGGTGCGCTCGAGCATGAGCCGGTCCGCGTCGAACTGGCGGTACGCGTCGTCGATTGCGTCCACGAACTCGTGAGCCATGGCGGGCACGCTCTCGGACCCACCGAAGAAGCGACGGATCTGCCTCCGGAGCAGGCTGTGTCTGTGGCCATCCACCTCCGACACGTCAGCGCTCGCTCACGGTCGTGATCGTCATCGTCTGATTGTGGAGCTCGCAGCGCGTGACCGGTACCACGGGCGAAATCTCCCCGTACGAGTAGAACCCGGCCAGGACCACGTCGTCGCCCAGCACCTCGCGCACCCCCTCGACCTCCTCCTCGACCCTCTGCTTGAGCACCATCTTGCGGCCAACGCACGAGATCAGCAGCGCCAACTCGGGCCGGGTGTCCCCCAACATCGCAGTGGACGAACCGGCGGCCCCGATGGCGCCGTCGATCAGGCGATCGAAGTTGGCTTTCATCAGCCGCGCGTGCGCACCCTCCGGGACGTCCCCGGCAAACGTCATGCTGTGCTTCTCCTCGTCGATGGAGAGGATGGTCCGCACCAGACTGGGTTCGGATCCCGGCATGCGCACGGCGAGCGGGAACAGCAGGCCAGTCGCGGGCAGGCCCTCTGCATAGTCTCCGAGATACTCCTTGTAGAGCGCCAGCGCGGATCGCCCCTCGAGCTCGTACAGGACGTTTCCGTCCGAGCGGGTCACCAGTCGCTCCGGGCCGAACGGGTCCCAGCCACCCAGGGAGCCGAATCCGAAGCGGATGCCCGGTCCGTAGAAGCCGATCGCGGCAACGGTTCCCCGCAGGGCTTTGCCCCCCCAGAGAACCAGCGTCTCCCCGAAGCGGTCGCCGTCACCGGACAGGCCCCCGGTGACGGTCACCGAGCTGGGCAGCGTGTCCGTGAGGCCGTCCGCCAGCTCGCTGCCGTTGACCTCGAGGCCGTCCGAGATGACGAACACGTGGACCAGTCCTTCGGTACAGAGCGACCTGCCGAGCTCGGTTCCCACCGCGTAGCTGCTCTCGAAGTCGCGCACTGAAACGTGTGCCCCGCGGCAGGTCGCGCGCTCGAACGCCACCGCCGTCACCACGAGTGCGTCGTCGGACACCTCCGTGCCGTAGATCTCGCCGGCGGTGGAGCAGCCCAGCACTTGGGCCGCCGGAAAGGCGCCGGCGACTTCAGAGAGCAAACAGTCGTCCGCCAGCGTGGTCGTGCCGCCGAACGCGAACACGAGTTCTGGAGTGATGCCGAACGATCCCGGTGGACGCGGGTGCCAGCCACGCTGCCGGGTCCACCGTGCCTGTTCGATCTTCATGGCTCCGACTCCTTCGACCGCGGCCACCCGGCCGCGTTGGCCACCCTACTGCCCCCTGCCCCTCCGCGTCCAGATAAGGACCACACCGCAGTCGTTGTCCGGCCGGGTGTACTCGACGGGCGTGGCCGCGGGCCCGGCATACACCTCCACCAGCTCCACCCAATCGGGCGGAAAGTCGTCGATGTTGACGATCGTGTTGCCGAACGGGTCTTCCGCTTCGCTCACCTGCACGCCGTCCACGAAGATCCGCAGCTGACATCGGCCGCGGCCGTACAGAACGTTGTAGTGGCCGAACCGTTCGATTTGGACGCCGGGCACCCCGGAGAACGAATCCGAGAGGTCGGGGGATATCCGTGCCTCGATCTGCTCGCGCGTGATGTATTGCCCGGAGGTTCCCCGGTCCATGCGCGCATAGACGCCCGCGAGCTCCAGATGGCGTGACCGCACCTCGACCTTGATGGGCGGCAACTCGATGGCCTCGACGGTCATCCGTACCTGAACCGCGGTCGTGCGCCCGGGCTGCACGCTGATGGGCTCCTCCCGCTCGGCATAGCCCAGCCGCTCCACGGTCATGCGGTTGAGACCGGGGTTCAGGTCGTTGAAGACGAAGCGGCCGCGTTCGTTGGTGATGGTCTGGCCACGCGGAAGGAGTGAAACGGACACGCCCTCGAGCGGCCGTCCGGTCGCGTCGTCGACGACGGTCCCGAGCAGGCGTCCCGGCGCCCAAGGGTCCTCCAGGTCCACGGCGGTTAGGCGGAGTGTGAGTCCGCCCGGACGGAACACCTGGAAGTCGCCAATCAGGCGCTCGTAGCCCGCGCGCTCCGCCGTGAGCACGAACTCACCCACGGGCACGCTCACCTCCACCTGTCCGTTCACGTCGGTCACCCACCGCTCGGACATGCCGGATAGCTGTACGATGGCCCCGAGGAGCGGACGGCCCTGATCCGAATCGACGATCCGGATCACGATTGCGACGGTGCCTTCAGCCGGGTCTTCCTGGGCGGTCGCCGCCGCCGCCGACAGCCCGAGCGTCAGGGCGACGCAGCCGGCGATCCGGATCACGATTCAGCGGCTCCCGGGCGTTCGAACACGTCGGTGTCGGGGAACGTCAGCGAGAACCCGTACCAGCGGGTGAAGACCTGCTGAGGGCGCTCGACGGCGACCCGACGGTCGTCGGACGCGAGCAGCAGACCATTCTCGATGCGCGTGCCCGAATCGAGTTGGAGCACGTCCCCCTCCCAGCGGAAGCCTTCAGCCTCCGTATAGAGCGCCTGGAGCGAGTGTGTGGACGGATCGTCGTAAATCAGCACGCGCTTGCCGGCGAACGTGTCCAGGACCGCGCCCCCGGCCTCGTGGACGGTGCTGAGCGAGTAGTAGCGTGCGCGGCGGTCCGCGTCCCAGATGCCGATTCCGATGTCCATCCGATCACGGCGGTCGTCCTCCGTGCCCAGCGTGGCGGGGAACATGGCCGGCACGCCCCGGATGCTCTCGAGCAGGCGTGCGAGCGTCCCCACCCGGCGCGCCTGAGCTGCCGCGCGGGGGTGGTCGGACACGGCCACCAGCGCGTCCGGGTCCGCCGCCAGCGCCTGCGCCACCGTGGTGTGGAGCACCGGCTCGGTGGCCAGGACCGTCCCGGCGTTGGGGCCATGGAGGCCCTCGCCGGTCAGGTGGTTCCAGTACGTGCCCGTTTCCAGATCCGCCAGCAGGAACAACCCGTCGTAGAGCCCCTGCTCCTGAAACGTGAGCACCTCCCCCTCCACGGTCGGCGTCAGACCGACGCCCGTGTTGCAGATCACTCAGAAGGCGACCATCCAGGGCTCGCCTGCGATCGACCCCTGGGCAACGTGGTGGTAGGCCATCTGTAGCGTGAGCAACGCCAGGGTGCGGCCGCCGCGCTCGACGACCAGGAGGGGCGTCTCGTCCTCGACCAGGCGCTCGCGCAGAGCCCGGGAGAGCGGCATCGTGGCCTCGACCCGAAAGGGGTCGAACATGGGTTGGTTGTTGAGGAGGGCTCTCGACACGTCGAAGTCCGCCGCCTGATGCATGGTGGCCTCCTGTGCAGCAACCGGCGCCACGGGCGCCAAGTTGGCCAGCGTGGCCAGTGTGGCCAGCGAGACGAAGGCGACCCCTCCCGCCGCCGCCGAAGTGGCCGCTGCCGCCGCTCGAAGGGTGTTCATCAGGCTGTCCTCCCCTGTACGGCCCCTGTGGGCCCGGGTCCGCACCACTCCCAACTGCCGTATTTCCCCCTAATGATTACGGCGCGACGGGCATCTCGCTACGGGTGCGTAGGGATCGGTGTGGGGACCGCGGCGGGCGGAATCCCGAGCGCAGAACCTCCAAGCGGTCCGGACCCGGGGGCCGGGGAGCGCCAGCCCGCGCTCTGCGCCTCCGCACCGGGTCCCGGGGCGGCGGTGCGAGATGAGGCCTTCTGTGGCCCCCTGGCCGGCCCGACGTCAGTCGGCGTCCGGATCCTCGGCGTCGTCGTGGTCCGCGTGGTGCCCGTGGTGCCCGTGGTGG
>JAHEKN010000121.1 GCA_024638305.1 Gemmatimonadota bacterium
TCGCACGAGCCGTGGGGGAGGAGCCCGCAGCCGCGGCAGCCGCCGGTGTTCGGGTTCGCGCCGTCCGCACGGTCGCCGTGCTATTCGCTGGAGCCCTGGCCGGCGTAGCGGGCGCGCATCTATGTCTCGCGCACGCGGGGACCTTTGCCGAGGGGATGTCGGCCGGTCGAGGGTTCATCGCGATCGCGGTGGTGGCGCTCGGACGCTGGAACCCCATGCTCGTGCTCCTGGCGGCCCTGTTCTTCGGGGCCGCCTCGGCCCTCCAATTCTCTTTCCAATCGCTCGGGATGGCCGTGCCCTATCAGCTCTTCCTGGCGCTGCCCTACGGTCTCACGCTGTTGGCTCTGGCCGGAGGGCTCGGCCGGGCGCGGGCGCCGGCGGCCCTCGCGCAGAGCTGGCCGCCGGAACACCTGGACTGACGGTCGGGTGAAACGGGGGTTCGCTATCGCCCGCGACGCCAGAACCCGATGCGTCGGCGGAGCGGAACGCAGCCGAACGACGGCCGGGCCGCGGTCGTGCCGGGTAAGCCGAGATGGTAGGTTCCTGCCCATGAAGCTTAGTGCTCGACGAATCCTCCCTTTCGCGCTGGCCCTCGCGCTGGGGGTGCCCACCGCGGGCCCCGGTGGCCAGGCCGCGGCGCAGGAGCGTGGAACGGTCGCGACCGGCCTGCTGCTCCGGCAGCTGGACGGCGTCAAGCGGGTGCTGATGATCGCCGCGCACCCCGACGACGAGGACACCAGCCTGTTGGCCGAGCTGGCGCGCGGATGGGGTGCGGAGACCGCGTATCTGGCCCTCACGCGGGGCGAGGGAGGGCAGAATGTCATCGGGACCGAGCTCGAAGAGGGCTTGGGTATCGTGCGGACGGGCGAGCTGCTCGCGGCCCGGAGCGTCGACGGCGGCCGCCAGTTCTTCAGCCGGGCCTTCGATTTCGGCTTCTCGCGGAGCGCGGAGGAGGCGCTCACCCTGTGGCCGGAAGACGAGCTGCTGAGGGATGTCGTCTGGGTGGTGCGGAGCTTTCGACCCCACGTGATCGTCTCGGTGTTCAGCGGTACCCCGAACGACGGACACGGCCAGCATCAGGCTGCCGGCATCATGGCGCACCGGGTGTTCGACGCTGCTGCGGACCCTGCGATGTATCCCGAGCAGTTCGAACGGGGCGTGGGCCCCTGGGAGGTGAGCAAGCTCTATCGGAGCTCGTTCTTCAGCCCTGATGACGCCACGGCCACGCTGGAGACCGGGGCCTACGATCCGCTGCTGGGCCGGTCCCGCTACCAGGTGGCGATGATCTCCCGCAGCCAGCACCGCTCGCAGGAAATGGGGAGCGCGGCTGGGTTGGGCCCGCAGCAGTCGTCGCTCATTCTGGTGCGAGCCCGGGATGTTCCTGCCGATGGGGACGGCAAGGCGTCCATGCTCGCCCTCGGGGCGGGCGGGTTCTTCGCGGGGGTCGACACCTCCATCGTGAGCCTGGCGGCCGGCGTGCCCGAGGAGGCGCGGACGGAGGTCCGGGGCGCTCTCGAACGGTACCGGGCGGCCATATCCGAGGCACGAGCCGCGTTCGACGCGTACGAGCCCGCGAGGGTGGCACCCGCGTTGGGTCGGGCGCTCGCCGCCCTGGACCAGGCACAGCAGAGCGCGGACCAGGCTAACCTGGACGTTACCAGAACCCTCACATCCCGTAGGGAAAGGGTTTCCGAGGCCCTGGCCACCGCGCTCGGCGTGGTGGTGGACATACGGTCGAACGACGACCTGGTGGTGCCAGACGAGCCATTCCGGCTCGACGTCGAGCTCTGGAACGGCGGACCGGTCGAGATCGAGCGCGCCGAGATCTCGCTGCTGCTGCCTGCCGGAGCTCGGGTTGTGGCCACCGAGCCCGCGGCGCCGCGGCGGCGCTTCTTCGGGCCTCAGACGCCCGAAGCCGAGGCTCCGGCGGAGGGCAGCGAGTGGCGGGTTCCGGAGCCCGCGACCGCGCAGGCCGTCGGGCCGGGGAGCCTGGAGCGCTGGAGCTACTGGGTCCGGCTCGACCCCGCGGCGCCACCGTCCCGCCTCTATTACCTGCGCCAGGACCGCGCGGGCGCGATGTACGAATGGCCGGAGGCGACGGAGCTCTGGGGTTCTCCCCGAGACCCAGATCCCCTCTCGGCCCGGGTGGCCCTCGAAGTGGGTGGTGTAACCGCCGCTCTCGATCAGGGGGTACGGTTCCGTCGCATCGAGCGGGCAGGCGGCGAGTTCAGCGAGCCCGTGCTGGTGGTGCCGGCCGTCTCCGTCGAGGTGGATGCCGAGACCCTGGTGTGGCCGGCCGGGTCTACGGCTCCCCGCAGGCTGAACGTGACGTTGAGGAACGCCGCGCGCCGCGGACTGAGCGGTCGGCTCGAGCTGGAGCTTCCCCAGGGATTCAGGGCGGAGCCCGCGAGTCGGGAGTTCACCCTGGGGGGAGACGGCGCCACGACGTCCCTCGCGTTCGAGCTCCTGTCCAACGGTCAGCCGACCGTGGGCCGGCACATGGTTCGGGCAACGGCCGTGGTCGAGGGGCGTCGGTACAGCGAGGGGCTAACGCTGGTCGACTACGAGCACATCCTGCGGACGCCATTGTATCGCGCCGCCCGCACGGAAATCCGTGTGTTCCCGGTCGCGCTGGCCGAGGGGCTGTCGATCGGATACGTCATGGGGTCTGGGGACGCCGGCCCGGATGCGATCCGTCAGTTGGGGGTCGAGCCGGTCCTACTCGACGCGGCGGCCCTCGCGTCCGGTGACCTATCCCGCTTCGACGCGATCGTGGTGGGGGTGCGCGCCTACGAGACGCGGCCGGATCTGCGCGCGCACAACGAGCGGCTGCTGGCGTTCGCGCGGGCGGGTGGGACGCTGATCGTACAGTACAACCAGTACGATTTCCCGCGGGGCGGGTTCGCCCCGTACCCAGTGGACATCTCACGTCCCCATGACCGCGTGACCGACGAGTCGGCCGAGGTGCGCGTACTCGAGCCCGATCATCCGTTGTTCAACGCCCCCAACGGGATCGGCCCCGACGACTTCGACGGCTGGATTCAGGAGCGGAGCCTCTACGAGTTCGGCAGCTGGGACGACCGCTACGTGCCCCTGCTCGAAATGGCCGATCCCGGGCGCGACCCGACCCGGGGATCGCTCGTCGTGGCTCCGCTCGACCGCGGGCTCTACGTGTACACGGGGTTGGCGCTCTTCCGGCAACTTCCGAAGGGCGTGCCAGGCGCCTACCGGCTCTTTGCCAACCTGTTGTCTCTGCGCGCGCGCGGTGTGAGCTGATGCCCGACCGCGGGCACGTTCAGCCGACGGACCCGAACGACGATGGGGGCCCGATCGGGATCTTCCCGACGTGGCGGGCGCTCTACACGACCGTGGTCGTGTACGCGCTCGTCCTGATCGTCATCTTCTACATCCTGTCGGTCAGCCTGGACTTCTCCGGGCCATGACCGCTCCCGACTGGCTGATCTTCGGGGCGTACTTCGCGCTCGTTCTCGGCTTCGCGTACTACCAGAGCCGCAAGAACGTCGGCGTGGAAGGATACTTCCTCGCGAATCGGCGCCTCCCCTGGGGCGCGATCGGTCTGTCCGTCATGGCCACGCAGGCGAGCGCAATCACGTTCATCGGCACGACCGGACAGGCTTTCGACGACGGCATGGAGTTCATCCAGGTCTACCTGGCGCTCCCGCTGGCCATGGTCGTCCTCTGCATCTTCTTCGTCCCCTTCTTCTATCGCGCCAAGGTCTTCACGGCCTACGAGTACCTGGAGCAGCGCTTCGACCCGAAGACGCGGAGCCTGACGGCCTTCCTGTTCCTGGTTCAGCGGGGCATTGGCGCGGGCATCATCATGTACGCGCCCGCCATCATCCTTTCCGTGATCCTCGGATGGGACGAGACCGTCACCATCATGATCATGGCCGCCGTGACCATCGCGTACACGCTGATGGGCGGGATCACTGCGGTCGTCTGGACCGACGTCATCCAGATGCTGATGGCGTTCGCGGGCATCATCGTGGCGCTCATCGTCCTCTTCACGGCGCTCCCCACCGGCGTGGGGGTGGGGGATGTGGTCTACATCGGTGGTATCCAGGAGATGTGGCGCTCGATCGACCTATCCTGGGATCCGACCAACACTTACACCATCTGGTCCGGCCTGTTTGGCGGTCTGTTCCTGGCCCTCGCGTACTTCGGAACCGACCAGAGCCAGGTTCAGCGCTATCTGACCGCCAAGTCGCTGACCCAGAGCCGCATGTCGTTGATCTTCAACGCGTTCCTCAAGGTGCCCATGCAGTTCCTGATCCTCTCGATCGGGGTCCTGCTGTTCGTGTTCTACCACTTCGAGGAGCCCCCGCTGGTGTTCAACTCGGCCGAGGTCGCCCTGGTCGAGCAGAGCCCGCGGGCGGTCGAGTACGATGCGCTCGAGTCCCGGTTCAGCGAGCTGCATGCGGGACGGCGCGCCGCCGCCTTCGAGCTGCTCGACGCCCGCGAGGCGGGAGCCGACCCCGGAGCGCTACGAGATCGTATCTCTGCGTCCGACCAGGATTTGCGCGCTGTTCGTGACGAGGCCAAGGCTCTCGTCTCCGACGTGCGCGGGACGTCGTCCAACGACGTCAACTACGTGTTTCCGACCTACCTGATCACGTATGTGCCGGCAGGACTGCTCGGTCTCCTGATTGCCGTGATATTCGCCGCCGCCATGTCCTCGCTCGACTCCGAGCTCACCGCCCTCTCCAGCGCCACTGTGATCGACTTCTACAAGCGCTGGCTCAACCCAGATGCCAGCGATGCCCATTATCTGTTGGTGTCGCGGCTGGCCACGCTGGTCTGGGGGCTGTTCGCGATGCTCATCGCCTTCCAGGCAGGTCAGCTCGGCTCGCTCATCGAATTGGTGAACCAGGTGGGCTCGTTCTTCTACGGCAGCCTGCTGGGTGTCTTCCTGTTGGCTTTCCTGATGAAGCGGGCGACCGGGACCGGCGCGTTCGTGGGACTGATCCTCGGGATGGTATCGGTGGCGGCGGTGGCCACGTTGACGGACATTTCCTGGCTCTACTACAACGTGGTCGGCGCCGTGGTGGTGTTCGCGGTCGGCACTGCGCTCGGCGGAAGCCGGTCGCGCCCGGTCTGATGCGCCCGGAGGGCGGAATCATGGAAACGCTGCAATCGTTCAATCCGGCCACCGGCGACGTGGTGGGCGAGGTCGCGGTGACCCCTGTGGAGCAGGTCTCCGGCCTGGTGGCCCGTGCGCGCGCCGCACAGCCTGCCTGGGAGGCGCTGGGTCTCAGGGGCCGGGCCGAGCTGCTGGCACGCACGGCGGAGACCTTCCGCCAGCGTGCCCGCACCCATGGAGAGCTCATCACGAGCGAGATGGGCAAGCCGCTCAAAGAGGGAATGGCGGAGGCGCGGTCCCTGGGGGCCGGCCTCGCAGAGCACCTGGAGGAGATGGTCGAGGCGCTCGAGCCCGAAGTGGTCGAGGACGGTCGCGTCCGCTCCACCGTCTACCACGATCCGCTGGGCGTCTGCGCCGCCATCACGCCTTGGAACTTCCCCATGTCGATGCCGAGCTGGATGGTGCTCCCGGCGCTCGCGGCGGGGAACACCGTGGTGCTCAAGCCGTCCGAGGAGACGCCGCTCTGCGGACAGGCCTATGCGGACGTCCTGAACGAGGTCCTCCCGGACGATGTGCTGATCACCCTCCACGGCGCCGACGAGCAGGGCAAGGCACTCGTCGCGTCCGACGTGGACCTGATCGCGTTCACCGGGTCCCGCGAGGTGGGCAAGTCGATCCTGCGCGAGGCCAGCGGCACCCTCAAGCGGGTGGTCCTCGAGCTCGGCGGGAAGGATCCGATGATCGTGCTCGAGGACGCCGATCTGGCCGCGGCTGCCAAGTTTGCCGCCTGGAACTCGTTCCGGAACGCCGGGCAAGTGTGCGTATCGACCGAGCGCATCTTCGTGATGGAGGCGGTGGCCGACGAGTTCGAACGCGCGCTGGCCGAAATGACGACGGCGATGTCGGTGGGGAACGGAATCGAGGACGCCGATGTGGGTCCGATGGTGAACGCCCGGCAACGGGACCACGTCCTTGGACAGCTCGAGGACGCTGTCGCCCAGGGCGCACGGGTGCTGGCGGGGGGGGCGGGCCACAGGGCCAACTTCGTGACCCCGACCGCCCTGGCCGACGTGCGTGACGACATGGACATCGCGCGGGCGGAGACCTTTGGGCCGGTGGCCTGCGTGACCAGGGTGGCATCGGCGGCCGAAGCCGTGGAGCGGGCCAACGACACCCGCTTCGGGCTCGGCGCCGTGGTCTTCGGAGGCGACGACGAGCGGACCGCCGGCGTGGCCCGCCAGCTCACTGCCGGGATGATCGGGATCAACCGGTCCGCGGGCGGCGCCGTGGGGACGCCCTGGGTCGGGGCGCGCGAGAGCGGCTTCGGCTTCCACAAGTCCAAGGACGGCCATCGGCAGTTCACGCAGACGCGAGTGATCACCAGGCCGCTCTAGCGGGCGTAGCTGGCGCGCGCTCAGTCCCCCAGGCTGACGCCCATGGCTCGCGCCGTTTGGACCACGTCCCCATCGGTCGGAACGCTCTTGATGCGATCGACCGCGTCGGCCAGAGGGACCGCTTCCACGTTGGGCGGGTCGAGCGCCACCATGCATCCGAAGCACGCGTCGGCGACGAGCTGGACCGCCGCCGCCCCGAAACGGAGCGAGAGCAAGCGGTCGTAGGCGTTGGGCTGCCCGCCGCGCTGTAGGTGGCCGAGCACCAGGGAGCGGGTCTCGTAGCCCGTGTGCTCTGCGAGCTGGGCCGCGAGCCGTTCGGCGATGCCACCGTAGCGCGCGCCGCCACTCTGGCTATCCGACTCCTTGAAGGAGGGTGCTTCGCCGGCGGCGCTGGCCCCCTCCGCGACCACCACGATGGCGAAGCGGCGGCCCATCTCGTAGCGCCACTGGATGTGCTCGCCGATCCGGTCCAGGTGGTACGGTATCTCGGGAATCAGGATCACGTCCGCGGTACCGGAGAGTCCGGCGAAGAGCGCGATCCAACCGGTGTGACGGCCCATGAGCTCCACCACCATGATGCGCTCGTGGGCCTCGGCGGTGGAGTGGAGCTTTCCGATCGCGTCCGTGGCGGTCTCCACCGCCGTATGGAACCCGAACGTCACGACCGTGGCCGCCAGGTCGTTGTCGATCGTCTTGGGCACGCCCACCACCGGGAGTCCCAGATCGGACAAGCGGCTGGCGATCCGGAGCGATCCGTCTCCACCGATCGCGATGAGGGCGTCGAACCCCCGCTCTCGGCAGCGATCGACGACCTCCTGGGACCGGTCCACACGCCGGACCGTGCCGTCCGGCTGTGGTGACGGAAAGTCGGTCGGATCGCCCCGGTTGGTGGTCCCCAGGATGGTTCCGCCCATATGCGTGATCCCCCGCACCGCCGCCCGGTCGAGGCGAACGACCCCGTCCGCCGAACCGTCGAGGAGGCCGTTATATCCCTGGCGGATTCCGAAGATCTCCCACCCCCGCCGCTCCGCCGAGAGCACGATGGCGCGAATGACGGCGTTGAGGCCGGGAGCGTCGCCGCCCCCCGTGTTGACTGCTATTCGTTTGACGGGCATGCGCGTGACCCTAGAGCGAGCGCGGGTGGCCGTCAATCGCACCGTCGCGTCGGGTTCACTGCCGGCGGGCTCCAGGTTCGATCGCTCGGGTGTACGCCCCCGAACGGAGCGCTTCGCGCCGGAACGTGGCCCGGCGCGCGGGTAGTCAGGAAAGCCCGCCCTCGCACACACGCTCATCCCGAGCCCGCCCCGGAGTCCCAAGCGATGCCGGTGACCGAGAAAGACATCGAAAAAGCCCTTCGCACCGTGAAGGACCCTGAGCTCCACCTCGACCTGGTCGTCCTGGGGCTCGTGTACGACATCGAAGTGAACGGTGGCGACGTGAAGGCGTGGATCTCGCTGACTACACCGCTATGTCCGGTGGCGCCCCAGATCGTCGAGGAGGCCACGCAGGCGATTGCCGCGGTGGACGGGGTGGACAATGCCGAGGTGCAGCTCACGTTCGATCCGCCCTGGACACCCGAGCGCATCGCGCCGCTGATCCGCAGTTCGCTCGGACTCTAGGGACGCTAGCGCGTGTTCAGCGTCCGTTGGGCGGCCCGGTTCACCGCGCTGCTGAGTGCTTCAGCGGCGCTGGCCGGATGTGAAGCGCCCGCCCAGTACGACCTGATCCTCCGCGGCGGGACCATCGTCGACGGCACTGGAACGGCGCCATACGCGGGGGACGTGGCCATCGAAGGCGACAGGATAGCGGCCGTCGGAGACCTGGGACGGTCGGTGGCAGTGCTGGAGATGGAAGTGGCCGGACTCGTGGTGGCGCCCGGCTTCATCAACCTGCACAGCCACGCTCGCCCGGAGGCCCTGCCAACCGCCGTGAACATGCTGAGCCAGGGCGTAACGACCGAGATTCTCAACCCCGACGGCGGGGGTCCACTGGATCTAGGTGCGCAGCTCCTGGCGCTCCGAGAAGGCGGACTCGCCGTCAACGTGGGCGCGTTCCTCGGCTTCAACCGCGTCTGGTCGCAAGTGGTGGGTGCCGCGGACCGCCCTGCCACGGAGGACGAGGTTGGCCGCATGCAGGCGCTGGTCGAGGCCGGTCTCCAGGAGGGAGCCTGGGGCGTATCCGCCGGGCTCGACTACAAGCCCGCCTACTTCGCGAGCACGGAGGAGGTCGTCCGCGTCCTCGAGCCGGCACGCCGGTGGCGCACCGTCTTCTCCAACCACGACCGGCTGACGCCCGAGACCCGTTACAGCTCGCGGGCGGGCATCGACGAGACGCTCGAGATCGGCGTGGCCGCGGGTCTGACCCCCGTGGTGACGCACATGAAGATCCAGGGGTGGGAGCAGGGCCGTGCCGCGGAGGTGCTCGCTCGCATGAGCGGGATCGAGGTCAGCGGCGCTCCCGCCGCAGCCGACGTCTATCCCTACCTGGCCGGCCAGACCGGACTGGGCGCGCTCATCATACCGGGCTGGGCGCAGGAGGGTGGTCGCGACGCCATGCTCGCTCGATTCCGTGATCCGGCCCTACGTGCTCGCGTCGTGGCCGAGGCCGAGGAAGCGATGGTGGCCCGGTTCGGTGGCCCGTCCGGCGTCTACCTGCCGCAGACCCAGCGCGAGTTGGTCGATGTGATGGCGGAGATGGGAATAACGTCCGGCGGCGAGGCCGTGGTGCGACTGCTCGAGCAGGGGAGTCCGAGGGCCATCCTCCGGTTCGGGAGCGAGGAGGACCTGGTCGCCATCCTTCGCCACCCGACGTCTTCCGTGGCTTGCGACTGCGGGGCCTCGACGGCCGAGCGCGGCCACCCGCGTGGCTGGGGTACGTACCCCCGCGTGCTCGGGCGCTACGTCAGGGACCAGGGCGTGCTGACGCTGGAGGATGCCGTGCGCAAGATGACGAATCTGCCGGCGGAGACCATCGGCATGGACGACCGGGGGACACTCGCCGTGGGGATGGCGGCGGACGTGGTGGTGTTCGACCCGACCACGGTGATCGACCACGCCACCTACGAGGACCCGGACCTACAGTCGGACGGGATCGTCCATGTGGTGGTGAACGGCGAGTTGGCCTGGCGGGACGGTGCGGCGACCGGCGCTCGGCCGGGTCGGACACTCCGGCGGCCGCCCCCGTCCGAGTAGCTGGACGAACGGGCGGCCCCCCCGCCCGGAACGCGAGCGCTGGGATGGTCATCGTGGGCCCCCCCGCCCTGACGTGACGAAGCCGCCGAAGCCTAGGGGGCCGGCCCGGGCGCGTTCAGCACCGCGCCGAAGAGCAAGCGGAAGGAGCCGAAGGTCTGGCCCCGCCACTGCGGGCGGAACCCCAAGAGGATGACTCGCCCTTCGCCGTGATGCACGTCCACCGCCGCAGCTTGTCCCTGGAGCGACGCTTCGCCCAGGAGATACCCCGAAAGCAGGGGCGATCCGTTCTCTGCGTACCGCATGAGCACATGGCCCTCGAAGTCCTCGGTGGTGCGGAACGCCGGGCCCCGATCGAAGAACACCTTGGCACGCTCGGGCATTCCGGCCGTGACCGGGTGCGGGCCTTCCGTCCAGGCCTCGAAGATCGAGCCGGGGCTGAAGAACTCGCTCCGCGGCAGGTCCGCCAGCACGTTCTGAACGGGGAGCCGGAGCGCATCGATCACCAGATCCGCGCTGGCATTGAGTGCAATCAGGGTGCCCCCGGCGCGGACGAATGCGTCCAGGGCCCTGAGCCCGGGATCGCCGAGCCCCCCGGCGAACCTGGCCGGAACCGAGCCCAGCGCGTGTCCGTCCCTGAGCGCGCTGGTGGACTCGGAGGGCAGGATCAGCACGTCGTAGCGGTCCTCTAGGCCACCCGCTCGGATCTCGGCGGTCCGGACGGACCGGAACCCGAAGTCGTATCGCTCCAGGACCCATCGGGTCCAACCCTCGTCCATGCTCGCGCGCCACGGCCGATAGAGCCCCACCCGCGGACGCGACATCGGGACCGTCCCCCGTGCCCCGCGCGACGCCTCGAGCGCCAGGTCCTCCACGAGCGCGCGCTGGGTCTCGCCCGAGAGGCCCTCGACGGTGTACGCAGCGGCCGCGGGGTCATAGGCGACCCGACCTCCGAGCTCCCAGGCCCGGTTGACCGCTCGGAACGAGTTGTTCTGTGTCGGATCGAGCCGGAGCGCCGCCCCTGAGCCCACGACGCTGCCAGCGGGGGGGTTTATCCCCGCCGCCACCGCGTGATTGTTGAAGCCGTGATCGCGGGGTGTGTCCCAGGGTTCGGTGTCGGGGCGGGCGCCCGCGGGTGTGGCGCCGTCCTTGAAGGCGTCGATGGGGGCGATCCGGCCGTCCGGTCCCAACGGTCCCGTGGCGGTCCGCCAATCGACGGCCGGCCCGCTAACGTCCTCGAGTAGTCCACGTAGCTCGTCCGGGAGCGGCGACTGCGCCTCGATCACCCACACGTCCATCAGGTAGCCGAGCGTCCAGCCGGCCACGTCGTACGGTTGGGAGGGTGGCCCATCCGGGAACTCGCGCAGGTCGGGGTAGACCTGCACCTCGAGCAGCTCCCGCACCAGCTCGGCGAACGGATGGTCCATGGGGAGCACCCACGTGCCCGCCTCGAACCGGACCCCTTGGAAGGAAACGGGACCGGTGAGCCGCTGCACGGGCACCCCGGCCACCGCGAGACGCCGGAGCAGCTCGGCCGCGACCACCGGGTCCCTTTGCTCGACCGGCAGCAGGTATGCGTAGGGCGGCTGTGCGAGGTACTTCCGCACCTGGTCCCGGCCCGCCTGGTAGCGGTTGTAGAGCAGCTCCTCTCGGTAGCGGGCCGAGTAGTCGAGCACCGCCATGGACGCCGTGAGCATGTACTCGACCGCGTCGCGCAGCCGCCACCAGCCGCCCTCCCAGGGGCTCGCGTACAGCGACTCGGCCCGGAGCCCTCGTCGGTACGCGGGGAAATCCTGGATCGTGTAGAACCGAGGAGTCGCGTAGCGGAAAAGCGCGGTCTCCGTCCAGTACGCGGCGATGTTCTGGAAGATGGGCAGATAGTCGATGTAACCCGGGTACCACGCGTCGAAGAAGTCCATGTGGGTGGCGCCGGGCTGGCCGTTCTCGTCCAGGGCCCGGGCCATGGCCATGCCGATCATGTTGACGGTGCGGGCAATGAGCGGCGGCGCCCGCGGCGAGACAG
>JAHEKN010000122.1 GCA_024638305.1 Gemmatimonadota bacterium
CGTGGTCGCGCCCGCCTCGGGCAACCTGACCAACATCGCGGCCGCCACCAGCACCACGGCCGACCCCGACCCGTCGAACAACGACGGCTCCGATGCGGCCAGCCGCGTGAGCACCAGCGTGGGTACGGTCGCCGACCTGGAGGTGACGAAGGCCGGGCCGGTTGGTGCCGTGGCCGGCGACACGGTCACATACGTGGTCACGACCACCAACAACGGACCTTCAGATGCGGCGGCCGTGGTGGTGAGTGACACACTGCCCGGCGGAGTGACCTACGTGTCTGCGAGCCGGGGCGCATCGGAAGCCGCCGGTGTCGTGACCTGGCCAGCGCTCGCGACGCTCGCAAACGGCGCGTCCCAGGTCGATACCGTGAGGGCCGTGCTCCCGGTCAACGCGACGTATGTCAACGTCGCCGCCGCTACCAGCACGACCGCAGATCCCGACCCGAGCAACAACGACGGATCTGACCCGACGTCGCGGGTGAGCACGGTCGTCCCGCCCGCGACGGCCAATCTGGCCATGTCGAAGACCGGTCCGGTCTCTGCCGCTGCAGGAGATACGATCGCCTACGTGCTGACCGTGACCAACAACGGGCCCGACGGCGCCGCCAACGTGGTCGTGGCCGACACACTGCCGGCCGGTATCGTGTTCCTCTCCGCTTCGGCGGGAGGGACCGAATCGGGCGGTGTGGTCTCATGGCCGGTGGTCCCATTGCTCGCGGCGAACGACTCTCTACGATTCGACGTCACTCTGGTCGTGCCGACTCCCGGACCCAACGTGAACGTGGGGACCGTAACCAGCCCGACCGTTGACCCTGACGTCAGCGACAACGTGGACTCCCAATCCACGACCGTCGGGGCGAGCTCAGACTTGGCGATGTCCAAGACGGGTCCGCCAGCCGCGAGCAGCGGTGACACCATCACCTACACCGTCCAGGTCGTGAACCTGGGCCCCTCCGACGCGAGCGCGGTCGATATCACCGATACGCTGCCGCCGACGGGCACGTTTGTCGCGGCGTCGAACGGCGGCACGGTGACCGGGGGCGTCGTGAGGTGGCCCACAATCGCAACCGTCGCCGTGGGCGACACCGTGACCTACACGGTGGATCTCCTGGCGCCCACGAGTGGATCCGTTACGAACGTGGCGGCGGTCAGCAGCACCACGGCGGATCCGAATCCAGCGAACAATCGCGGCAACAGCACCGCGGCAGTCGGTGGCGCGGCGGACCTGTCGGTCCGGAAATCCGGCCCAGCCACGGCCTCAGCAGGAGACACCGTCACATACACCATCGAGGTGGTGAACCTCGGGCCAGCCGCTGCCGCGGCCGTGACGGTCGTCGACACCCTGCCGGGCGGTGGAGCCTTCGTGGGCTCCCAAGGGGGCGTCGGCGCGGGAGGTGTTGTGAGCTGGCCCGCGTTCACGCTCCCGGCCGGGGATACGGCGAAGTTCACCGTCGTGATGGTCGCGTCGGGATCGGGCTCGATGACCAATACGGTCGGCGTGACATCTCCAACCACCGATCCCGACATGACCAACAACCGGGATGGAGCCACCGTCCTGGTGAGTGGGGCTCCGGATCTGGCACTGTCCAAGAGTCACAACGGCACGCTCGTGGTCGGCGAGCAGGCGGTCTACACCCTCCGCGTTGAGAACGTGGGTGCTGCCCCCACGTTCGGGCCCATCACCGTCGTCGATACACTGCCGGCAGGACTCGGCTACGTGGCCGGGAGCGGTCCCGGCTGGACCGTCGCGGTGGCAGGTTCGGTGATCACGGCCGTCCACGCCCAGCCGATCGCGGTTGGCGGCTCGTCTGCCCTCACGCTCACCGTGGACGTTCGACCCGCAGCCGCCCCGAGCGTTCTGAATCGCGCGGTCGTATCCACACCCGGCGACGGGTCGCCCGCGAACGACGCGGCGGAGGACGACGCTCCGGTGGGAACGGTGACCCTGTCCTTGGCGAAGAGCGCAGTCGGGGCGTTCGAGGTCGGAGGAACCGGTAGGTTCTCGTTCACGGTCACCAACGAAGGCACGGCCGCGACGACCTCGCCGCTCACCGTCGTCGATACCCTGCCCGACGGACTGGTATTCACCACCGGCGCGGGAGTCGGGTGGACGATCTCGGCTGTTGGCAACGTCGTGACGGGACGGTTCAACGGAACGCTCGACCCCGGTCGATCGACCACGTTCACCATAGACACGTGGCTCGGGCCCGAGGCCGCAGGTCCGATCGTCAATCGGGCTGCAGTGTCGAGCCCCGGCAGCTCCGGCTCCACCGGATCGACGCAGGTCGACGTGGCGCAGGGATCGGAACTCGTCGTGGAGAAGACGGTGTCCCGACCGGACGTGGAGATCGGAGAGACCCTGGACTACGGCGTGGCCGTTCATGCGGTCGGCGGCGGTCCGGTGCCCGGCGTGATCATCGAGGATGACTTGCCTCCCGGGTTCCGCTACGTGGCGGGGAGCGCAAGGCGTGACGGGGCTCGTATCGCCGATCCGCACGACGCGCCAGGACCGCGCCTAACGTTCACTCTGGGAACGATCGGTTCTGGGGCCACCGTGAACCTCAGCTACAAGGTTACGGTTGGTCCAGCGGCCATGCTCGGCGACGGCGTGAACCGCGTGCTCGCCCGCAGCCCCTCGTTGGGCCGCCAATCAAACGTCGCGCACGCTGGGGTCGAGCTCCGACCCGGGGCGTTCAGTGACGAGGGCATGATTCTCGGCAAGGTCTACGTGGAATGCGTGTGCGGGGGTGACGGCCAGAACGACGGTGACGTGGGCATCCCCGGCGTCAGGGTTTGGCTCCAGGACGGAACCTCGGCGGTCACGGACGGGGAGGGGCGATACCACTTCCTGGGCCTGAGTCCCCGTTCCTGGATCGTGAAGCTCGACGCCAGCACCCTCCCCCGGG
Source organism: Gemmatimonadota bacterium (assembly GCA_024638305.1). Lineage (GTDB taxonomy): Bacteria > Gemmatimonadota > Gemmatimonadetes > Longimicrobiales > Gaopeijiaceae > JAHEKN01. The sequence continues at coordinate 2,907 of JAHEKN010000122.1, forward strand.
GCGCCCGGCTCTCTCCAATCACGAACCGCCACGCCAACGACGGGGCAACCGTCTTCGTCGATCTGACGCGCGGCGAGCTGGCGCGGGCCGATTTCGCGGAGGGCTCGGGCGCGCCGGACGTGCGTGCCGCAGTGGACGCGCGGAGAACCGGAGACGGGATATCGAACCAGGTTCTCGATCCCGCCTCCACCAGGGCGGGTATCGACCTCGCTGCCGATGCCGCACCCGTCTCGATCTTCCGGCCGCTGCTGGGCCGCCCGGCCGCCGCCCTCAATGAGCGCAACTCGGTCTTGCCCCCTCCAGCGGGCGGGATGGCGATTCTCACCGATGCCGTCGCGCTTTCGCTCGACGGCTCGCTCCCGACCACCCTTCGGCTCGAAGCACCATCCGGGAGGCAACGCGCCGGCGGAAGCACCCGCGTTCCGGTGATCCTGGAAGCCTTGGAAGGGGCGGGGACGGTCACGATCGAGGCGGCAGGGGCGCAGTGGATGGTGGAGGACGCCGACCCAGTCGCCCCTGGTCTCCAGGTCGAGCTCAGCGGTCCGCGTCGGACGCTCGAGCTGTTGGCTCCGGAGCAACCGTCCACCGTCCGCGTGCGGGCCTACCGCACGGACGAGCAACCTACCGAGCTCGAGCTGGCGTTCGCGCCCCGCATCCGCCCGATCGTGGCGGCCGGGCTGCTCGAGGCCAGAATGGAACTGCGTTCGCTCACCGACGGCTCGCTCCCGGCTGGCCAGCGCCGGAACCGCTTCGAGGACGCGCTGGAGAGCCTCTCTCTGGATTCCGACGACGGGACCCTCGCCGCCGGCGCCCGTGCATCGCTTTTCGCGCAGGGCGCCGTCCGGAACGACATGGAGCTGACGCTCCGCCTCGACTCCGAAACCGACGATCGCGCCCGGCTATTCCGGGACATCCGCCCCGACGAGTTCTATCCCGTCTACGGGGATGCCTCGGTCAGCACCTTCGACGCACAGTCCAAGGGCCGCTTGTTCGGGAGGCTACGCAGGGGTGGGTCATTCCTCCAGTACGGCGACTTCAACACCTCCGCCGGGAGCTACGGGCAGATGGGCGCCCGCGAGCTCGGACGCTACTCACGTACGCTCAACGGGATGCTCGAGCACTACGAGAACGAACGTGCGTCCGTGAACGCCTTCGCGAGTCGGGATCGGTTCACCCAAGTCGTCGATGAGATCCGTGGACGGGGAATCAGCGGGCCCTATCAACTGAGCCGAAGCGCGGGGCTCGTGAACTCGGAGCGCGTCGAGTTGGTGACCCGGGATCGGAATCAGCCCGCTGTCGTGCTCCGGGTCGAAACGATGGAACGCTTCACGGACTACACGATCGAACCCTTCACGGGGCGTCTGATCTTCAAGAGTCCCGTGCCGAGCGTGGACGCCGAGCTCAACCCCGTCGAGATCCGCGTGACCTACGAAGTGGAGACCGGGGGAGACGCATTCTGGGTCTACGGAGCCGACGCGCAGGTTCGCGTGGCCGAGAGGCTGGAGCTCGGAGGCGGATACGTGAGGGACGACAACCCGGCGTCGAGCTTCGACCTCGCGAGCGTGAACGGCACAGTCGCATTGACCGAGAACACGTTCCTGGTAGGCGAGTGGGCCCGGTCGGACAGTGCGGGCGCCCGGTCCGGAGACGCTCGGCGGCTCGAAGTCCGGCACGCGTCTCCCATTTTCGACGGTCGACTCTTCTACCTGCGAACCGACAGGGCCTTCGCCAACCCGTCGGCTGCGTTCGGTCGCGGCCGCAAGGAGCTCGGCTTCCGCGCCTACAGTCGGCTCGGCGACAGGACCGCGCTGTTCGGGGAAGGTCTGACCACCCAAGATCGAATGGGTGGCGGAAAGCGCCGCGGATTCAGCGTCGGTCTGGAGCGGGCGTTCGGGAATTGGCTGCGCGGACGTGTCGGATTCCGCTGGGCCGACGAGACTGCGCAACCCGCGACGCCCGAGACCGCAGGCGTGACGCCGATCGAGACGCACGCCGTCTCGGCTCGCCTCACCGGGCGCCTGCCCTGGCTGACCGGAGGCTCGATCTTCGGCGAGTTCGAGCAGGACGTGTCCGAAACGAGTCAGCGACGGATCGCGCTTGGCGGAGACTATCGCCTCCTCGGTCGGGCACGACTCTACGGGAGGCACGAGTTCATCACGTCCCTGGCGGGACCGTACGCGCTCAATCCGGAACAGGAGCGCAACACCACTGTCTTCGGGATCGCGGCCGATGTGCTTCCCGGCCAATCCGTGTTCAGCGAGTACCGTGTGCGGGATGCGCTGGGCGGTCGGGAAGCACAGGCCGCGATCGGCCTGAGGAACCACTGGACGGTACAGGACGGCGTGCGCCTGACGACCTCGTTCGAGCGCGTGTCCCCCTTGGGCACGACGGGCACGTCCGCCACCGCCATCACCGGAGGCGTGGAGTACACGGGCAATCCTCTCTGGCGGGGATCCGTTCGGGCGGAGTATCGGGCCGCGGAGTCGGGGGACAACCTGTTCGGGTCCGTGGGTTACGCGCGGAAGCTGAGCCCCGAATGGACGCTCCTCGGGAACAGCGTCTTCAGCACAATGGTGGACGGGGACCGAGCGTTCGAGCGAACGCGGCTCGGAGTGGCCTACCGAGAGATCGATCGCAACCGCGTGAACGCCCTGGCCCGGTACGAACACCGCTACGAGCGCAATCCGGACCTGGCGGCCACCGAGTCTCGCAGGGCCGCACACATCGTCGCCGGCCACCTGAACTGGCAGCCGCAAGCGGCGCTCACCGTGCGTGGACAGTGGGCCAGCAAGTGGGCCACCGAGAAGGCGGCCGGCCTCGAAATCTCGGACGGCGGGCACCTGGCGGGCGCGCGGGCCACGTACGACGTAACCGACCGACTGGACGTCGGGCTCGTTTCCCGGGCGCTGTTCTCCGCCGGCTTCGGCTCTACGCAGTGGGGGCTGGGGGCAGAGGTGGGCGTCATCGTTCGCGACGACCTCCGCGTGGCCGCCGGCTACAATGCCTTCGGGTTCTCGGACCGTGACTTCTCACTCGACGAGCGTACCGATCACGGCCTCTATCTGCAGATCGGGTTCAAGTTCGACGAGGGCCTGTTCGGGGCGCGTCCACCCGAGGCGGAAACACCTGCCCGCTCGGAACGGACCAGGGCGACCGAAGATTGCGCGTGTTCTCCCATCGGAATGGACTCGCGGCCGGCCGCTCATGAGCCGGTGGTGGAGGTCGGCTCGACGCCAATCGTTGATCCAGTCGCGGGTCCGGTTCCCGACCCGGTTCTCGACTCTGTGTGGGAAACGACTCCCGCGACGGCAGGACGCGACCGCCGCCCGGAGGCCGCAGCCACGCCCGAGCCATCGACGCTGGTCGTGCCCAACGTCGTGCACTTCGGATTCGATTCCTCCGAGCTCGACGCCATCAGCATGGCGGTCCTCGACTCGATCGCCAGCGTGCTCGAGGAAAACCCCGGCGTCCGGGTCCAGATCTACGGCCACACGGATATTCGTGGCTCACAGAGTTACAACGCGATCCTCGGCGCACGCCGTGCGAACCGTGTGCTCGAATTCCTCGAGAGCCGCGGGATCGAGACGTCCAGGCTCGCGACGATCGCAAGAGGGGAGGCGACCACCTATCGGCGGGGCGCGACGGAGGAGCGCGACCACGCGCTCAATCGACGGGTCGAGGTGTTCTTCGTGGGGCCGGCGGGAGAGCTCGTTGAGACTCGTCGCCAGGAGCGCGACGTGAAGCCGCTGGAAGACGCCAGGAGCACGCGGCAACGCTAGGTTCCCGCATGTATTACCACCGCCGTGACCTGCCCCATATCGCGTACGGCAAGGTCGGGCCTCCTCCGGAGGAGGCGATCGATCAGGAGTTCGCCCGCGCGTACCGGTGGCTGGGGCAGTACTGCGGCTTCTATCCGCAGGTCTGGCTCTCCCGCAGCCGGAGCTCCATCACGGGGTTCACACGATTCTATGGGGTGCCGGCACGCGACACGGGTGTGCTCTTCGGCTTCGACCAGGTCCAGGGATTCCCGGTCGACTACGACCTCTGGTGCGAGCTGCTCAACACGCTCATGCGATCCGCGAGTGTCGACCACGCCAACGAGCTGGTACGCGAGCACCTGGACTGGAGAGTGAGCGACCCGGAGCTAGCGGAAGAGCCCGTGTCACGCACGTGGCGCCAGACCCGTGACCTGGATTGCGCCCTGCGGGAGCATCTGTTCCAGCACAACGATCAGGTGGTCGTGCCGAGGCTCAACCTCAAGTCCGCCAAGAGGATCGTCTGCCGCAACGAGCACCAGAAGAAGGCGCTGCGTCGCCTGGGCTTCATCGAGGACCGAATCGTCATCCGGGGCCGCCGCCGCTGACGATCGCGGGCGCACCGGTGGGACCCGAGCGCGTGCGGTGGTCTCCTGCGCTTCGAGTCTCCGATCCGTAGGTTTGCCCGGGGGAGAAGGGCAGGATTCGGCGCGCCACGGAGGAGTCATCCATGAGACGGGAGTCCCTAGCTGCCCTCGCCGCGGCGGCGCTGATCGCGTCCACGGCCTGCGCCGAGCCCCGTGGGGCGGCCCCAGGCTCCGGATCCGACGGCGCCGTCTTCAAGGGCGGAGACGATCGAACCGGCGGATACGACGCGGTCGATGGCTGGTGGAAGCCGGCCCCGGACCACGACGACGTCTGGACCTGGGGTCAGGTGTCCGGCGTGGCGGCTGACACTCCGGACCGGATTCTGGTGGCCATCTGGGGAGACCGCGACCGCGAAGGGCGTGAGCGCCCGGGGAGCACCAACTACCTCGTCGCAGTCGACGGTGACGGCAACATCGTCGAGAACTGGTCGCAGTGGGACTCGATCTTCAACAAGCCGCACCAGGTCTACATCAGTCCCTATGATCCGGAACGACACGTGTGGGTCGTCGAGCGGGGCGGTGGCCGCGGGGTGAACATGCAGATCCTCAAGTTCACCAACGACGGGAGCGAGCTGGTGATGCGGCTCGTGGACCCCGATCACCCACGAACGCGGGCCGAGGCCCGGGCCAACCCCAATCCGGCGCCGTTCGCCTACGGGGATCCAGCGGTGCTGGCCTTCTTCCCCGATGGGAGCTTCCTGCTGGGGGACGGATATTGGCACTCCCGGATCGTGAAGTACGGGGCGGACGGGGAGTACCTGATGGAGTGGGGCGAGCTCGGCACCGGCCCGGGGCAGTTCGACCTCGTGCACGGGTTGGCGGTCGACCGCGATCGCCGGATCTACGTCGGGGACCGCTCGAACAACCGGATTCAGATATTCACGGAGAACGGCGAGTTCATCGAGGAGTGGCCGGACATTTCGGATCCGGTCGGCGTCTACGCCGACGAGAGCGACGCCATTTGGGTCATCTCGGCCACGCTCAACCGGCTGCTGAAGTACAACCGGGACGGAGAGCTTCAGTACTACTTCGGCGCCTACGGCGGCACCCGTGGTGGCTTTTCCGGTGGCCTGTCCCGCCCACATCAGATGGACGTGGACTCGGACGGCAATCTCTACGTGGCCAGTTGGGACGGGGGGTGGATGGACAAGTTCATCCCGAAGCCCGGGGCGGATCCGGCCAAGCTGGTTGGGCGGCAGCTCATGCTGGGTCGCTAGGGCCCCGGTCGCGTTGATCGCCGACCACCGCCGCCCAGCCTCACTGCGGGCGCGCGCCGCCCCCTGCGGTCTTCGGTCAGCGGCTCCGCCGCAGAAAGCCGATCAGCAGCCAGGATATCAGGACGAGGACGGCGATCGGACTCAGCAAGGTGATCCAGACCGTGATCTCGGATCCGAAGATTGCAGCTTCCGGCAGGCGGGTCTCCTCCCAGAAGTAGAGATAGCTGGACGCCAACCCGAAGACTGAGAGCAACTGGAAGATCGCGATGACGAAGAGGATCTTGGACTGCGTGTTCTCGCGCAGGGCGATCTTGAGACTGAATTTCCGGTCCAGGAAGTCCCGAGTGACGTCGATTCCCTCGTGGACCGTGGCCCGGGATTCGTCCGTGTCCCAATACTTCCAGAGCTGGTCGTAAGCGGATCGGTACACCGGCTTGAGGCTGCGCTCGAATGCCTCGCGCTCGGCCTCCCAGATCTTCACCTGCAGGACGACCCGGTTGTAGAAGTCGGTCTGCTCCTTCAGCTCGCGATCGGTGTCGAGGTCGTCGACGGCCTTCGACATGTCGATCACGTCCCCCCGGAGCTCACGGTACCGATACCACGCCTGGTTCACCGCGATGAGTGGGAAGAGGAGACGGTAGCTGAGCCCGATCCGGGGCGTGGCCACCGTGCTGTAGGACCACCCGAGGTGCAAGTAGCATGGATCGTCCGCTTCCTCCGGGAGCAGAATCGCGCATTGGTTGACCGCCGTGCCCTCCTCGACCCTGTGCACCCTGCCGAGCGCCTCCACGAGCAGCGCGTCCGTCGATCGCGAGAAGGTCACCAGATGCCCGCCGCTCTCCTCTAGCACGTCCGTCACGCGCTCGGGGGGACGCCGGCCCAGCGCCCGGGCTACGATGCCCTCCAGCCGTCCCGCGGTCGCCTCAGCCTCCGACGCGATGGCGGACATGAGCATGGCGCGGACCTCTCGCTGGACGTGCCGCGTCCGCTCTGACAGGGACCGGGGATCGAGCCGTCCGGAGCACACATGGACGAGCACCAACTCCCCGCTCTTCGGCAGGAGTAGCCGTGTCTCGGCGCTGTCCAGGGTCAGTCCGTCGGGCCAGCTCTCGGGGGCGTCGAGTAGCCGACTGGCCGGCAGCTCGAGCGAGAGGGTGACGGTCGGATAGGCGCTGGCTTGTGCAAGGAGTTCCTCGAAGGCTGCCGGGAGCCCCGGTGCCGAATCCAGCCACGGGTCGAAGACGGCGTCGAGGCGGCCTTCGAGATGAAGCTCCGCTCCGTCCAGCCCCATGCGCTCCAACGCAAGCGAGTCGTCGATCGAACGGAGGCGGGCACGAATCGCCATCCAGGTCTCGAGCGAATAGACGAGCGGCTGGACGAGGGCGAAGTCGACTCGCGCGTCCTTCATTCCCGGCTCGATTCCGACTGCCGGAGGAAGGCGGTTCGATCGAGCGCCAGGTAGGCCGGAGGGAGGGGCCGCGCCTGGTAGTCCAGCGTGAGCTCCTCGCCGGCCTCGATGTCGCGCACCGCGCGGATCGACATGTCGCCCTCGTCGATGCGGCAATTGGGCTCCCTCGAGTGGTTGATGAACCGGTACTTGGTGGGGAGCGCCCGAACCAGCAGCAGCTCGTCGGAGACGGCGTTCCACTCCTGGTCGAACACCTCGGGATCGTCCGCGTGGCGCACGCGTTGCCCATCGAGCGTGCCGAGGATCTGTCCGCGCGCGAACCCTCTCTCCGCGAACAGCCCGTTTCCGTGAATCGGACTGGGTCCGATTCGGGAGTGGGGGATGTTGTCGATGATCCCGGCAACGACGCGCCCGGACATGCTCTCCCCTTCCTTCCGAAAGGCGCGATCGGGAACGACGCCGCTTCGTCTGAGGATCTCGTCTGCTTGCGCCCGCGCTTCTTCTTCCGGGGGCGATGGGATGCCGAACCCGACGGCCTTGGACCAGAGAACAACCTCCGACGCGCTGGGGTCCTGGTAGCCGGCTAGCCCGAGCTCCTGGATCTCGCAGGCGGCGTCGTAGGCCGATACCTCACCGCGTGAGTATCGCAGAAGGATGGGGTCCAGGCGTCGGTCGGGACGGGGAAGGGGGTCTACCATCGAGCGCACCCACGCTCCGGAGCGAAGTCGTCAGGAAAGGCAATCGCAGCGGGCGTGCAGCTTAGCGAATCCCCGAGCGAGCGTCGAGGCGCGTGGTCACCCGATCGTCCCGATCGACTCCAGGACGCCGTGGCGGCGCCGAAAGATGCCCTCGAGCGCTGAGCGATACTCGTTCATGTCGTGAAAGTGGAGCACGCCGCTTCGGCTCCAGAGGTCGCGGTGCGGCTCGGCGCCCCGACCTCCCACCACCAGGTCGACACGGCTTGGCAGGTCCGCGCGGAGCGTGGCAATCGACTCCGCCGTCTCCAGCGGGAGACGCGGGTGGATCGCCGACAGGACTACCAGACTCGCGCCAAGGGTGTCGCTCGCGCGATGAATCTCTTCGGCCGGTAGATCGGGGCCGAGAAACCGAAGGCGCCAACCCTCGCCCGCCGCGAGCACGCCGGCGAGCAGCGCGCCGAATTCATGTCGCTGACCGGACGGTGTTCCCGTCACGGCGAGCGGAGCCTTCCCACCCACCTGCACCGCATCACTGAGCCACTCCAGGTATCGCCGGATCGTCACCGAGGCCAGATGCTCGGAGCTCGGTCCGAAGCGGCCGCTGGCCCAGGCCTTACCCACCTCGTCGAGCAGCGGCACCAGAATCTCGGAGACGACCTCCGTAGGGGTGTGGGAAACGGCGGCGCGCATCAGGAAGCGCTCGAGCTCCTCCGTGTCCATGGACTCCACCAGGCGGAGCGCATGCGCCACATCTGCGGCGTGGTTGGCCTTCGTTACCGGCGGCCCCGGCGGTTCGGCATCCAGGTCCTCCTGGATCAGACGCTCGATCTCGGAGATCTCGAGGCCGGCGATCTGGCTGATCCGACGGCCGCCTTGGAGGGCGCGCACGATGGCGCGGAGGCGGTCGATGTCCTCGTCGGAATAGACGCGCTGTCCGCCTTCGCTCCGCGTGGGTTCAACCACACCGTATCGACGCTCCCAGGCCCGGAGCGTCGCTGCGGGGAGCCCAGTCCTGCGCACGACCACCCGGATGGGGTGTCCC
>JAHEKN010000276.1 GCA_024638305.1 Gemmatimonadota bacterium
ATTGTTGTCGCCCGAGCAGAAGACGGCCTTGGCTGCCGGCCCCACACCGGCCCGGCTGAAGTGGAAGAAGGGAGCGGCAACCGTGTTGGTGGCCACGTCGACCGTGCTCCCTGGCACGATAATCCACTCGCCCGCCGCCTCGTCGAACAGGTTGAGCGCCAGGTCGTCCTCGCTCAGGGCCCCGAGCGCGGCCTCGTCGTACCGGAGCGTGACGGTCACGGGATTGTTCGGGTCGAACTGTAGGCCGTCCGGACCGAGCTCCACGGCCACGATGGCGCCTGCCGTGGGCGCGACCGACTGTACCGTGATCCCCGTCTCCTGTGCGAGCGCACCCGGCGGAATCACGATGGTCGCGTCGCCCCCGAGCGTGCTGACGGTCCCGCCGTCTGTGGCCGACACGACGAACACGGCTCCTTCCTCGATCCGGAACTTGATCGGAAGGGTACGCCCGTCCTTGAGGCCGATGTTCTCGTTGGTCGTCGTGTTCTTCGCTTCGTTACCGCTCCCTGCGAGCTGAACGTCGGCATAGCCGAGCTCGGTCCCGGCCACGAATGCGCGGATGCGGTAGGTGGGACCCGGCCCGACGGGGAATTCGTCCGTGTGCCAGTTGACGATGTAATGCTCGTCCTCGGCCACCATTCGCACGGTTTCCGACCCCGAACCCGTGGTGGTCGTGAACTCCGCGATCAGGTTGGACGCGCAATCAGCCAGATCGCAGATCTGCACCACGGGGGCCAGGCTGGCGTCGAACGGTCCGTTGAAGGCGGGAGGATCACCCACCATCGGTGGGAGCCAGAAGAAGTGGTCGTTGCCCGACGCATCGTGAACGGCGTCCGAGATGTCCGCGCTGGAAGTCAGCAGGGGGTCGGAGCCGGGGTCGGTCGGAGCGAGAGGGCCACTCGCGGGCTCTCCACAACCGAGCGTGAGCAGAAGGACGCCGCACATGAAGCGGCAGAGTACCGGGAGCTTGGAAGGACGCACGATCCTCCTCCTAGCCGTGGGTCGACTCGCCCATACCACCCCACACCACCAGGAGGCGTCGATGGACCGACGTATCGCAGCCGCCCCCGTATATTCGGAGGACCGGTCGTCCGGTAGCGTTCAAATGTGCTGGTGGGGAGAGTGCCCGGAGGGAACCGGTTGGCTCGAGCGCCACTGAGCACTCTCGTTCGTCCCGGGAGTCGCCGCGAGGCCTCATGGGCGGGGCCGCATGGGGGGCGGCGACTCCAGTGGCAGCGCCGCGACTGACGATGCCACCTTGTGATGGTAAGGGTCGGCGCTCCGGGGCCGCAAGCAGGCTGGTCCGCGCCGCCCCCGCTAGAGCCGCCCCGCCACCGCCGTAGCCAGTTGGCGTGTGGCGCTCATCACATTGCCTGGACCCGGTGGGATATAGGTCACCTGCACGAACAGGTCGCCGACCACCATGGCGATCAGGCTGCCTTCGGACGTCGCGTAGGCCCGGTCGGCTCCTGTGATCGAGACGTCGCCCTGAACCAGACCGAAAACCTCTCGCGCGGAGTCCCGATTGGCCTCGAAGATGGAAGCGTCCGCGACCGTCATCACCTGCGCCGTGGCATAGTCGCCGCCACTAGCCACCCAGTCGCAGACAGAACGGCCCCGGGCGGATAGCGACGCATTGACGGTTCCCTCACCCCACCCGAGCCCCGTCGCCGCGGCGATCTCGGAAGACGTGAGGAGCGAGCACGCGTCAACGGTCGCCGCAGGAGCCCCTGACGACCCAGCAGCGGTGGCTGGTGACGATCCTGACGCTCCGCCGTCGGCCCCCCTCTCGGCCCCGCCACAGCCGATCAAGGTCGCAGTCAGAAGGATCGTCAGGCGGGTCGTGGCTCGGAGATTGATGTGGCGCCTCGACGGCTCGGACCGGAAGCGCGAGTGGTATGCAGGGCTCATTGGCGGAAGAGTGAGCGGGCCGCGACGGCGCCGCAAGATCGGTCCGAGGGAGGTCACGAGATGTCGGCCACGCGGCCCCCCGGACTGAAGCCCGAATGACCCCTACCGGCCGATCACGTAGTCGCTCTTGGCCGGGCTCACGCCCCCGTGCATCACTCCCGTATCGGGGTCGATCATGACCATCTTCACCGCCCCCGCCCCTGACGGCGCCATCCGGTAGGGCTGCTGCAGTGGCACGATCTCGACGTGGTGGCCCCGGGCGGCCAGGTCCTCCCCGATCTCGTCTCCGATCACGGCCGGCATGGTCAGCATGCCCCGCACCGGGTTGGGGTACATGGACGCGCCGAAGGCGCTGCTCGTGACCGTGGGGGCCTCGACCGCTTGCTGCACGTTCATGCCGAACAGGACGACCCCCAGAAACGACTGCAGCATGGCCTGCGGCTGGTTGTCCCCACCGGGCGTGTTCCAGGCCAGGTAGGGCTTGCCGTCCTTCAGCGCGAGCGCCGGGTTGATGGTGTGGCGCGTGCGCTTGCCCTCGGCCAACACGTTCAAATCCTCCGGGTCGGTCGAGTAGTAGGGCATGCGGTTGTTGAGCACGATGCCGGTGCCGGGCACGTACATCCCGCTCCCGAAGCTGCCGTTCACGCTGTGCGTGACCGAGACCAGGTTCCCGAACCGGTCGGCGATCGAAAACGATGAGGTCTCGCCCTCCTCGTCGACGCCGGCGGCGCGGGTCACGGCGGCGGCTCCCGCCTCGTACTCGATCGCCCCGTCGGTCACGACGGCGCGCCGCGCGACCGGATCCCCGGGCGGCGGCGCCACGAGTGCCCTGTCCATGCGGATGAGCGCGCGGCGGAGGGCGGCGTACTCCTTCGACAGGAGCGCCTCCGTCGGGACGTCCACGAAACGGGGATCGGCCACCCACCGGTTCCGGTCCGCGAACGCGAGCTTCATGGCCTCGGTCACCACGTGCACGTAGTCGGCCGAGTTGTGGCCCATGACGCGGAGATCGAATCC
>JAHEKN010000123.1 GCA_024638305.1 Gemmatimonadota bacterium
GCTCTGCGACCGGGTCTGCTGGATGTCGCCCTCGACCGCGGCCAGGCCCGACGTGAGCGAATCGGCCAGGACGCGCACCCGCGCCTCGTCCGCCTCCGCGAGCCCGGCGTCGCCCAGGACGCCTTCGACTCCTTCCACCTGGCTGCGCACCGAGCGGAGGTCCGCCGTGCGCTCGGCGACCTGTTCGATGGTGCTCCCGAGCGAGCGCAGGAACTCGAACTGCGCGTCGAAGTCCGCTTGGGCGATGCGGCTGCGCGGGTCGGCCTGCACCGTCAGCACCTGCGAGATCGTGTCGGTGCCCGCGGTCAGCGTGACCGTGTACCGACCGGGCGACGCCGCGGGCGGGGGGATGCTGCCGAACAGCACTGTCCCCTGCGGGAGCGACGGGGCAGGGTAGCGTAGGTCCCAACTGATCCGGTGGAGGCCCTTGCTCTTGGCCAGCGGCGTGGGGCCACCGCCCAGTCCGAACAGCGATGCCAGCGCGGCGAACGCCCCCAGGTCCGGCCCGGGGAGCGGCTCGGACGAGAAGTGCTTGGCGGTGTCGCCCGCCGCGTCTATGACATAGATGTCGATCTGGTCTTCGAGGTCCTGGGCCAACGAGTAGTGGAGGATCGCGCCGTCGGGCGGGTTCTGCGCCCGGCGTGCGTTGCCACCGAGGCTCAGCCCCCCGGTCAGGACGCGGAACGCGGTGCGCGGCTCGTAGAGGTGCGCGGCCCGCGCCCGCAGGGCGCCCGACGTGGCGTGCAGCGGCGTCAGGTCATCCAGGATCCAAAACGAACGTCCCTGGGTCGAGACCACCAGGTCCTGCGCGTGCACCGCGATGTCGGTGATCGGCGTGGCGGGGAGGTTGCGCTGTAGGGGCTGCCAGTGCGCCCCCGCGTCGAACGACACGTACATCCCGTACTCGGTGCCCGCGTACAATAGGCCCGCTCGGCCTGGATCCTCCCGGACCACACGCACGAAGTGGTCGCTCGGGATGCCGTTGCCGCCGCCCGTAAGGAGCGACCAGGACGCGCCGTAGTTCCGCGTCACGAACACGTAGGGCCGGAAGTCCGACTCACGGTACTTGAAGGCCGCGACGAACACCGTGGCCGGGTCGTGACGGCTGATGTCGATGGAGTTGACCGTCGCGCCCACGGGGAACCCAGTGGGCGTCACGTCGGTCCACTGTCCACCGGCGTTTCGCGTCACGTGGATGCGGCCGTCGTCCGAGCCGGCCCAGAGGACGCCGGCCTCGAGCGGCGATTCCTCCAGCGCGAAGATGGTGCCGTAGATCTCCACCCCCGTCCCGTCCTGGGTGATTGGCCCGCCGGCAAAGTCCTGGTGGGCCGGATCGCTCGTGGTGAGGTCGGGCGAGATCACCTCCCAGCTCTGCCCGCCGTCCCGGGACCGGTGCACCACCTGCGAGGCGTGGTAAAGCACGTCGGGGTCGTGGGGCGAGATCCGGATGGGCGCGTTCCACTGGAAGCGGAAGCGAAGCTCCGAGGCCCGCTGGGCGAGTTGGAGTTGCGGGTACGTGAGGATCTCCCGCGCCTGCCCGGTCGCCAGGTTCATTCGGGTGATGGTTCCCCCGTACGAGCCCGCGTAGACGATACTCGGGTCGCGAGGATCGACCGCGATGTGCCCGCTCTCACCGCCGCCCACCTGGAACTCGAGCTCGGTGTCGCTCACGATGGCGGCCTTGAGGCGACTGGGCACCGAAATCGTGGAGTTGTCCTGCTGCGCTCCGTAGAGCCGGTACGGGAACTGGTTGTCCACCGTGACCCGGTAGAGCTCGGCGGTGGGCTGATTGCGCTGCGTCGACCAGGTGCGTCCGCCATTCAGCGTCACGTTGGCGCCGCCGTCGTTCCCCTCGATCATGATCCGGGGGTTGTCCGGGTTGATCCAGATGGCGTGGCTGTCCGGGTGAGGGGTCGGCACCACCGTAAAGGTGGAGCCGCCGTCCAGGGATTTGTAGAGCAGAACGTTGTTGATCCAGACCGTGTTCTCGTCGGTCGGGTCGGGCGTGAGCCGCATGTAGTACCAGGGGCGGGAGTAGATGCCGCGGTCGGACGAGACCTGCCGCCACCTGTCCCCGCCATCGTCAGAGCGGTACAGGCCGCCTACGCCGACCTCGGCCTCGACGATCGCGAACACACGGTTGGGATTCGCGGGGGACACGGCCACGCCGATCTTGCCCACCAGGCCCGGCGGCAAGCCGCCAGCGAGCTTGGACCAGGTTCGGCCGGCGTCCTTGGACCGGTAGATGCCGCTGTCCTGGCTTCCCGAGATCATGGTCCAGGGCTTCCGCTCGCCCCGCCAGGCGGACGCGAACAGAATGCGTGGGTTCGACGGGTCCATGGACAGGTCCACGACCCCTACCGAGTCGTTGACGTAGAGGACCTTCTGCCAGGTCTCTCCGCCATCCCTCGACTCGAAGACCCCCCGCTCGTCGTTCCGTCCGAATACGTTCCCCACGGCCGCCACGTACACGTGGTCGGGGTCGCCCGGGTGGACCTGGACCCGCCCGATCTGACCCGCGTTCGTGAGGCCGATCGGCGTCCACGTCTTACCCGCGTCCGTGGACCGGTACATCCCCCGGCCCGGCGAGACGTTGCCGCGGGGCTCGGCCGATCCCGTGCCGACGTAGATCACGTTCGGATCGGAGGGCGCGACCGTGATGGCTCCGATCCCGCCCACGGCGAGCTGGCCGTCCGTGATCGGTCTCCAGCTCTCGCCGGCGTCGTCGCTCGTCCACACACCCCCGCCCGTGGTCCCCATGTAGAAGCGGAACGGATCGGCCTGGAGGCCAGCGACCGCAGTGACGCGCCCGCCGCGGAAGGGCCCCACCATTCGGTACGACAGGCCGTTCAGGAATGCCGGGTCGACCACCTGGTTGGGGTCTTCCTGGGCGTTGAGCGGCGTCGGCCCCGGCCCTGACACGGTCAGCGGGAGCACGAGGAGGGACAGGAGAGCGGCGGGGCGGAGCGTCTGCGGTATCATCGAAGCAGCGGGTCGGGGTCGGCACTCGAGGGGCGGGGCGGCAACCTAGAAGCGGGTGGGGGCCGCCTCAAGCCCGGACTGGCGGATCACCAGCGCGCCGTCGACGCGCGTGATCAACACGATGTCCAGCGGGTCGAGCCGGACGGTCTCGTCGAGCGACGTCGTCGTCGCTCCGGCGGCGGTGGCGACCTCGGCGTTCTCGGGTCCAAGCTCGACCTCGATTCGATGCGTCCCCGGCGCGACGCGGAACTCGTGGTACACGTGCACCGGCCGCTGGCTGCGACTGCCTCCCGGCACCAGGAGCTCGTCGAGCAGGACGGCGCCGTCCAGCAGGAATAGCAGTCGGAACGTGATGGGGCTCCCCGTGCAGATTTCCGCGGGCCGCATGTGGGACGGCAGGTGGGCCACCTCGTCCGCGGTGGGCTCCCGGCACTCCTCGACGACCGGGAGCACGGCCCGCCAGGAAAGACGGATCGCTGCCGACCCATCCGGAACCGGCGTCCACGGGACCCGGGATCCCGCGATCACCAGGGTACATAGGGCGGCCCCGAGCAGGATGCCTGCAACCTTCGCTGTGGTCGTCATACCTCCACCTCGTCCGCCGGGATCTCGCACTCCAGGTCCACGGCGATGTCGGTCTCCGCCGCCGCGATGTCCATGGCCAGCACGCGCCCGCGGAACGCGTCCACCGCCTCCACCAGGCGGCCCACCTCCGCCTCGGCCGCGTGGACCACGCGCACGCGGCGCCCGTCCACACGCTCCTTGAGCTCGGCCGGCCGTTCGTGGAACAGACGCTCCGTCAGCCAGCGCGGTCCCTCTCGGCTCCAGCAATCACGCGGCGGACAGGCCACGACCAAGACACCCCCCGCGCCGGAGCGGACCAGGTACTCCACGACCGAGCTGTGCAGGTTGCCGGCGCACGGAACCGGAAAAGCCGGGATCCCTTCGAGCGCCGTCCCCGTGGCGGCCGGGCTCGCGGCGTGATCGCAGGAGACCAGGATGACGTCACGGGGCCCCCAGGTGTGCTCGGCGATGAAGGTCCCCACGCGATCGAGCTGGTCCCGCCCGGTCCGGAGCGGCGGCCCCACGCCCATCGGTGCACAGGACCCTGCGCAGATTCCACAGCTCACGCACAGCGCCGGGTTCACGTTCGCGACCCGCCCGGGCCGCCCGTCCGACCGCGGAATCATGCGGATCGCGTCGTAGGGACAGTCCTGGGTGCACTGGTCGCACTCGGTACAGAACCGCTCCTTGACGAACGACTTCGGCACGCGTTCGGACTCGCGAGGCCGCGTCCAGACGGGCGCCAGCATGACGATGCCGCCCAGCGCGAGGATCGCGGCCCACGCCGCCCAGGGCGGGATCGAGCGGCTGA
This sequence comes from Gemmatimonadota bacterium, assembly GCA_024638305.1. Taxonomy (GTDB): domain Bacteria; phylum Gemmatimonadota; class Gemmatimonadetes; order Longimicrobiales; family Gaopeijiaceae; genus JAHEKN01. Next base: position 4,358 of record JAHEKN010000123.1, read on the forward strand.
AGGGCAGCCAGAACCCGTAGAACCAGTCGACCGATACCCGGGACGGCAGGGCCAACAGGTCGGCGGGCGCGTCCAGGGGAGCCGGCCATAAGAGCGACAACGCCAGCAGCACGCCCGTGCTTCCCCAAAGCAGCCCCTTGGGGGGCAGCAGCGCGGGCCGCGCAAGCCGTGACACGTGCATCCAGAGGGCCAGCGCGACGCCAATGGGCACAGCGATGTGGAGGAAGAGATTGAGGAAGAAGAAGGCGCGGGGGAGCGGCGACTCACCGACGAACGCGCGGCCGATGGGCGCGGAGAACAGGGGCAGCGCGTCCAGCACGCGAGCGCCTTCTACGGCCATGATCTGGGCCTGGACGTCCCACACCATCACGTATCCGGTCCACCCGCAGACGTACATCAGGAACAGCAGGAACAGACCGGAGACCCAGGCCAGCGTGCGGGGACCCCAACTCCGGCCCTGAGCGAACATGCGGAGCGCGTGCACGGCGATGGCGACCACGGCCACGTCCGCCGCGTAGCGGTGGAGCGACCGCATCCATCGGCCCGCCCAGGCCTGCTCGCTGATGCGGACCACGGACTCGTAGGGAGTCCCGATCCGGTAGAAGATCACCAGGTAGAGGCCGGTTACCAGCATGATCGCCAGCATGGCCACCGCAATGGTGCCGGACTGGTACAGCGGGTTGTGCTTCCAGGTGTAGAGCCGATTGAACCAGGCGTCTACGGGCGCCAACGTCCTCCGCACCCGTTTCTGGGCCAGGGATACCGCTGATTGCGACACGGTTTCGACCCCTATCGCACGGTCGGCCTAGACCGCCGCGTTGCTTGCATGAGCACTCTATTTATCACATAATCATGTTGAATAGATAAACTGTCCTCGGAGGAGGGAAACATCAACCATGCGCCTTTCGCAGACGGCCGAGTACGCTCTGCGGGCGGCGCTGCACATGGCCGAGCATGACGGTGGCACAGCGATTCCCGTTGGCGACATCGCCAAGAGTCTGGGAGTGCCGCGCAATTACCTGTCCAAGATCCTCCATCAGCTCGCTCGGGCGGGCGTGCTGGTCTCGACGCGAGGTCCCGGGGGCGGCTTTCGGCTCCGGGACAGCCCCGATCAGTTGACGCTCGCGGAGGTCGTGAGTCCAGTGGATCCGATCGCGGACGAACGCAGGTGCTTGCTCGGCCGCGAGGAGTGCTCGAACATAAACCCCTGTGCGGCGCACGGCCGCTGGGGGGCGATCGCTGAGAGCATGCGCGCGTTCTTCTTCGAGACGACGCTCGCAGATTTGGCCACTCGGGGTGGAAAGGAGAGCAGGCGGAAGCAAGCCATCCCCTAGCAGAACGGCAACACTGCAGCAACCCAACTGGCGGCTCGTCGCACGCCTTCGTTCCTCCTTTTGAAGGAGTCGCGTGTGACGATGGACGACCCTCATCCTTCCGGCGGCGAGCAGCCGTTCGACCCCAATCGGACGCCGGCACCCGGTTCCGAGTCCGCTGCCGCGGACGGCGGCCCGGAGATCCCTCTGGGTCAGCGCCTCTTTGACAGCCCTTTCCTCCTCCTCTTCGCGTGCATGCTGATCATGTTCGTGTTCTACACGGGCTGGGGGGTCCTGGAGGTGCTGTCGCTCGATCCTGCGCCCCTCCCCTGACCGTCGAGAAGACCATGTTTCGAACTGGTATCGAGCCACCGGAGCGAGTCTGGTGGAAGAAGGTCCACAAGACCGAGAAGGTCTGGGTGTGGATCGCTTTCGGATGGTGTATGGTCCTGTTCGCGATGATGCCGCTCTGGCACGCTCGCGGGGGCCAAAACCCCTCGGGAATTCGGGCTACGGTCGGCGCCGACGCGTTCCGTGACCGCGTGAACGAGTTCATCGCAGACTACCAGGTGGGGACGGACGGGAATATCCCGGTCGTCGAGCCCCCACCCGGGAGCGACATCTATCTCGAGGCGGCCATGTGGTACTGGCGCCCGGTCCTCCGGCTCCAGCGCGGCGCCGAGTACACGCTCCACCTCTCGTCGCTCGACTTGAACCATGGCTTCAGCCTGTATCCGCTCAACATCAACTTCCAGGTGGTGCCCGGATACGACTACGGCCTCAGGGTCACGCCCAACGAGGCGGGCGAGTTCCACATCGTCTGCAACGAGTTCTGCGGCATCGGCCACCACCTGATGGTGGGCAAGGTGATCGTAATCGACCCACCGGCCGCCGCGGACGCTGGCACGCCAAGCGATCGCGCCGACGTAGGGAGCGACGCTTCCGCGGATGCGGGAGGCGGACGATGAACGCATTCCGCACCTGCCCGACGACCGGGCTCAAAGTCCACTCGCAGGCCGATGCGCTCATCAAGGCCAACGCGGTGGTGGCCACCGTAACGCTGCTGATCGGCGGGATTGCCGCGCTGCTGGTGCTGCTCACGAGGTGGCAGGCCGTGCTGCTGCTCGATGCGGAGATGTTCTACCGCATGCTGACGGTGCACGGCATGAACATGCTCATCTTCTTCATCATCTTCTTCGAGATGGCGGTCCTCTACTTCGCGTCCGCCGTGCTCCTCAACGCGCGGGTGCCGGCCGCTTGGCTGGGATGGGTCGCATTCGCGTTGATGGTGGTGGGGACGGTCATGGTCGAGTGGACCATGTGGACCGGCCGGGCCGACGTGCTGTTCACGTCCTACGTGCCGCTCCGCGCCCATCCGCTTTATTACCTGGGGGTCATTCTCTTCGCGGTCGGTGCCCTGGTTGTGGTCGGGCACTTCTTCGCGATCCTCGTAGTGGCCAAAAGGGAGAAGACCTACGAGGGGTCGGTGCCGCTGGTCACGTTCGGGGCGCTTACGGCCGCAATCATCGCGGCGGTGACGCTGCTCCACGGCGCCATCATCTACATCCCGACGTTCCTCTGGTCGCTCGACATGATGCCCGTGGACCCGCAGCTCTACCGGCTCGTGTGGTGGGGGCTTGGGCACTCTTCGCAGCAGATCAACGTGGCGGCCATGGTGGCCATTTGGTATCTCCTGGGCGCCTTCACCGTGGGTGCGGTCGTCCTCAACGAAAAGGTGAGTCGGAGCGCCTTCGTGCTCTACATCCTCTTCATCTCCATGGCCTCGGCGCACCACCTCCTGGTGGACCCGGGATTCGGACCGGCCTGGAAGATCTGGAACACCAGCTACTTCATGTACATGGCGGTCATGGCCTCGATGATCCACGGCTTCACGGTCCCGGCCGGCATGGAGCTGGGGATGAGGTTACGGGGTGCCACCCAGGGCCTGTTCGGCTGGCTAAAACGGGCGCCCTGGGGCGATCCCGGCTTCAGCTCGCTCGTCTTCTCGGTGGTGGTGTTCGGGTTCGTGGGCGGCATCACAGGGGTCACGTTCGGCACCGAGCAGATCAACATCATCGCCCACAACACCCTCAGGATCCCGGGCCATTTCCACGCCACGGTGGTCTCCGGTACGGCGATGGCGTTCATGGGGGTCACCTACTACGTGATCCCGCTCATCTTTCGCCGTGAGATCGCCTTCTACAAGCTGGCCAAGATCCAGCCGTACCTGTTCGCCATCGGCATGGTCGTGTTCTCGATGGCGATGACGTTCGCCGGGACGTTCGGCGTCCCGCGCCGGCATTGGGACATCTCCTTCTCGATGGCGCCTTTCCAACCCGAGTTCTCCCCCGCGGTCGATCTGATTATCGGGGTCATGGCCGTCGGTGGGCTCCTCGGCATCGTGGGCGGGGCCATCTATATCGTGGTGACGGTCGTCTCGGTGTTCTTCGGCAAGAGGATTCCGGAGGGCGAGAGCGGGCTCGGGATGGAGGGTCGTGGGCTGCCGCTGGGCATCACCAACCCGCCGCGGCCGCTCACGTCGGCCGACGACGGGAGCGACCTGGAGAGCCGGGGTTGGCTGGGCACCATTCCCGGCACGATGGTGTTGGTGCTGATCTTCCTGTTGGCGTTCATCACCTACTATTTCGTCAACTGGAACCTGCTCTCCTTCGTGTGGCGGGTGGGATAGCGTGACCATCTCGAAGGGGATCGCTGGTGTGGGTGGCTCCTCGGCGGCGCTGGCCGGCGCCGAGCGAGCCGCCCTGTGGGCTTTGGCCGGCCTCGTCGGGATTACGGTGGCGTGGTGGGCACTCGCGCTCTGGCCTCCGACCGACGCCCCTCCAGCCTGGCTGCTCCGCACGCGGGAGGTCTGCTTCAACACGGGGCCCGACGGTCTGCCGGATCCGTCCGGCTGGATGCTCCTGATCGGCCAACCGATCGGCATGCTCGCGGTGCTGATGGTGTTCGCGGGAGACGCGGTGCGGGGTGCGATGGGCTACCTGCGCCGGTCGTACGGGGGGCGGCTCGCATTGACGGCGACGGCGGTGTTGCTGATCGCGGGCGCAGCCGCGGCGGGAGTACGCGTCCAGACCGCGATCGCGCTCGACCAGGCAGTGCTGGCGGGCGAGCTGCCGGCTGCCAACTACCCACGGCTCGACCGCGAGGCCCCGCCCCTGGCTCTAGTGGACCAGCTCGGTGCGCCCCTGACGCTGGAGCGGTTTCGTGGGCAACCGGTCTTCGTGACGTTCGCGTTCGGACACTGCGAGACCGTTTGCCCGCTCGTGGTCCGAGAGACGCGGCGCGCCCGGGATCGCCTTCGAGACGATGGCATCGAGGCCCGAGTGGTGGTCGTCACGCTGGACCCGTGGCGGGACACGCCGTCCCGGCTTCCCCACCTTGCCCGACAGTGGGAGCTCGCCGAAGGGGACGTAGTCGCGTCCGGCGAGGTGGACCGGGTGAACGCGGTGCTCGACGACTGGCAGGTCGCGCGCGAGCGGGACGTCGTGACCGGCGACGTCGTCCACCCGTCCCTGGTGTTCGTCGTGGACGCTGAGGGGCGGATCGCCTACGCGGCCGCGGGAGTAGCGTCGTTGCTCGAGGAACTGGGGCGCCGACTTTAGCGTGCCTCGGGAGGCTACCGTTGTGCCCTCGCGTCCAACCGGCTCACGCCGCGCCCGAAGGCCTGTCTTCCAGGGCACTCACCTCTCACGCCCCTCAGTCCCGCAGAACCCTCACGATTCCGCGTGGTCCCCTGGTAGCATGCGCTCCTCGATCACGGCGGCGATCCAGCCCATATAGCTCGACACACGCGTGTAGTATTCTGTGACACCGTAGAGCCCCTCGCGTCCACCGGTGGCTCGCGTGCTCTGACCCGAGCTCACGCCCACCACGTACCGGGTCCCATCCATCTCGACGTACGCAGGGCCGCCGCTGTCCCCGGGACCGCTGATTCCTTCCAGCTCAGTCGCGGACGTCGGATCGTCACGCGGATCATCGAAGCGAAACGTGATCCAGAATTCGGTGGCCTCGTCCACCCGATTCGTGGCCGCCCGGACACGTCCATCGTTCCCGTCCGGGCCGCTGAGCCCCGTCCCCTTGTCCCCCCGGCCGACCACATAGATCAACTGCCCCGTTTCATCACGCTCACTGTACGGCGGCACGGGTTCAACGTCGTGAACGGGGCGAGCCAGTCGTATCAGCGCGATGTCGTTCGCGCCGCCGTCGCGCCACTCAGGGTGCAGCACCACCTCGGCCGCTTCGATGGCGACACCCCCGACTGTGAGCGCGTGGCCCGCCGTCACCTCGACCGCCACGTGGGCCGCCGTGAGAACCCACTCCGATCGGATGAGCACTGCTTCGCCGTCCGGAAGATTGAGGTGCACGAGCGACGGGAACCGCTCTGCCAGACTCTGGTGGACATCGTCGTCCGTATCGTGCCGGACGATGATTGGCGTTTGCACGCCGAGCGCCGCGACCGTAGCGAGAGCCAACAACCTCAGCGGGCCGATCACGAATCCTTCCAGCGGCCCAGGCTCACGTCCAACCGGGTCACTCGGCGGAGCCAACCCAGCACGAGCTCCCTCGCTGCCCTCATGTCGGCCCCGGTACGGTCATCGACGAGCATCGACGAGCCGTGGACCCCCCTCTCGACCACGTGGAACTCGACGCCGGCCCGCTCGAGGATGCGCCGCTGCTCAGCGGGACCCGGCAACTCCATCTCCGACCCCGGCCGGAACGCGAGCATCGGGACTTCGATGTCTTCGGTCCAAGCATGAGCCTCGCAGCCGGCCATGGGTTCGCCGGCCGCCGGTGAAAAGGACACGACGCCTCTGACTGTGCCCGGGTTCTCGGCCGCGAGGCGGAATACGAGCGTCGCCGAGTACGAGCTGCCCCAGGCAACGACCTGCTCGGCAAGACCGCTCTCGACCACGTAGTCCAGTGCGGCCTGGAGGTCGGTGTATGCGTCGCAGTACGAGTAGGAAACGTCTTCCTCGAGGGCGGACAGGGTCCGATTCGACGCTCCGAACCTCTCACCGCCTCGGCGCTGGTCCCATGCGATGACCCTGAAGCCTTCTGCATTCAACCACGGAGCAAGCGGAGCGTACTCTCCTCGCCCATTGGCTCCTCCCTGGTGGAACAAGAGGATGAGGGGAGCGTCCGTACCAAGGTCGGCGAAGTAACGTTCGCCGTAGATCGTGACGCCGTCGTCCGTGATGGTCGTGATCAGCTGTGCGGCAGCCGTGCTCGCGGCGCTGACTGCTGCTCCCAACGCGCCGATGGCCACGAGCACGAACCGGAATCCCTCGTTGAGGGTGCGAGCCTTTGCGCCGTTCATCGATTCGAGTCCGCTCTCACACGCTCACGAGGATCCCCGAGCTACTGATTCGATTCGCGGGGCCCAGGGGACGCGTTCTACCAATGAAAGAATCAGACGCACTGGTTCGTTGGACATGTACACCACGTACCCCCACTGGATTACCTCCTCGAACCCTGCTGCCCGCGGCGTCCTACCGGACCGGACCCATCACGAAGATCGTATTCCCCGATGGATCCAATAGGTCGAATGTGCGGGCGCCCCACTCCTCGTTCTTCGGTGGGCGTAGAATCTCGACATGCTTCCGCCACTCCTCGTAGTACGCGTCCGCGTCGTCCACGGCTAGCGACACACATGCCTCGCGTCCGTGCCCAGGCATGGGACAGTCCACCGTAATCTCGATCGTGCCTCGGCGGACCCCCAAGAGACCCGTCCTGCCATCTTCAGACGCCTCGAAGGCGACCTCGAACCCCAGCTTGCCCGTGTAGAAGTCCTTCGCCACGCTCAGGTCATCGGCGGGCAACACCGGGATAGCTCGCTCCATTGTTCCTCCAACCTCCAAGGGGAGTCGACGCGGGCCTCCTACCCGTCGGCCCGTTGGACGAGCTTCTCGTGTAGCTCCAACAGCCTGTCGAACAGCAGGACTGCGAAGC